>CAYYCB010000001.1:0-5519 GCA_964469715.1 uncultured Ktedonobacterales bacterium
ATGACTGGCTCGCCCTACTACGCGATGCGTGTGCCCAACACGATCGGCTGGATCTATCGCGAGCTGGATCTCCCTGAGCGAGCGCGTGCGTGGGACCAGAAAGCAGTGGACGAGACGACGCAATCTGACGTGCCGGGGTTCTACGAGGCGCTCGCCAATAGTCTGCTCAACCTAGGCCTGGATCTGATCCTTGTGGGTGAGCTTGATGAGGCCGAGCGCGTGCTTGCGCGCGCGGGCGAGGCCGCCCGCAATGACGAATTCATGCGCTGGCGCAACACGAACCGCCTAACACTCTACCTCGGGGAACTGGCTCTCGCGCGCGAGCGACATGAAGACGCCCTCGCGTATGCCGCTGACGCCCTCGATCAGGCTATCGCCAAGAAGTCCGAGAAGTATGTCGCATTGACGCGTGATCTGGTGGGGCGCATTCATAGCGCCAGGGAAGCGTATCCCATCGCTGCTGAGGCGCTTGAGGCGGCCCTGTTTACCGCGACGCGGATCGGGTATCTCGCCGGCATATGGCGCACGTCCCTCACGTTGGGGAATGTATACGACCGATGTGGACGCCCAGATGCAGCGTCGCAACAGCGGACGCTTGCCGACGAAACCATCGCTGCTGTCGCCATGACGATTGGAGATGACAACTTAGCCGCCGAGTTTACCGCGCGAGCCCACCAGCTCACGCGACCGCACTCCATTGCACGCTCGCAAGAGGAATCGCTCACATCTCCAGCATCTACGAGACAAACCACATCACGCCCAGGCGGCCTGACGTCCCGTGAAATGGACGTGCTGGACCTCCTCGCCCGGGGATACACCAACTTGGAGATCGCGCGGCGGCTGGTTATCAGCGCGAGGACGGTCAACACGCATGTCGTCCACATCTATAGGAAGCTCGGCGTCGGTAACCGGGCCGCGGCGGCCGCCTTCGCGGCGCGCCATGCGATGGGTGGTCCCAGACTTATCGAGTAAATGCTTGATGCTCGAACTCGATCCCATGACCCCAAAGAATACAGCTTTCACGTCAGGTCTCTCCACTGCCTTGCCTCGTATGTTTGAGGTGTCGAATCGCTTCTGCCTATCGAAGCGAAGAACAGCGAGGAGGGGCAGCTATGAGCGTTTTCTTGAAGGTTCAGTTCACCGCCCAGCGCGAGCACATCACCGAGCTCGAGCGCGCGCTGGAACGTATGGCTGCGCATGTCAAAGATCAGCACCAGCGCGTACTGAGCACCCAGTGCCATCGTCTGCGTTTGGGTGGCCCGGCGCTGCCAACGTTCGTGTGGACTGAGGAGTTTGCCAGTCTATCCTCTATGGAAGAGGCGGATAGTGTCGAGTATACGCCAGGCTGTGACGAGGTCTGGAACGACATCTATCGATACGTCGTCGCCGGCACAATCCATCAGGAGATCTGGCGTGACGCCATCCGTGAGCGTTGGTACACGCGCTGAGCAGCGAGCGACCATATAGTCTGCGGCAGGAGCGGAGCGGTCGTGAGCGAACTGACGATCAACACAAGCGGCACGCTCCCGACGTCCACAACCGCACAAACGACCGTGTGTCTGGAATTCTTCGAGCGGCGTTTCCCGCCGCTCGAAAGGAATGCCTTATGCGGCGTAGAGTGGCTCTCGAGTGGCGAGTGCTGTGCTCACTAATGGCCAGACTCCGGTCCGTTGGCGGAGCCAGAGCCATTCGATCAGCCCGATGATCGCGCCGCCGAATGCTCCGAAAAATACCCCATAGACGGCTGGTGGGAGCGGTGGCACGAGCTGAATCATGCCGTCCGCCAGACCGAACCCAACCGCAATGGCGACGGCACTCACGGGAATCCAGCGCGCCGCCGCCGCGCCTGTAGTGCGGCGCAGAAGCCAGCGTGCTACACCTATTCCGGCGCCAGCCACGAGACCGAAGGCAATGTTGACCAGCGATTCACGGAAGAGCGTGCCCGCCAGCCGACCGCTGGATGTGTAGAACAGATTAGTGACGGCGTCGATGGCGCCATTTCGACTCACGACGTATGCCACCCAGGCTCCGACGGCAAAGCCGAGGCCCAGTCCCCAGGTACTTGCTACCACCCAGAAGCCCGCGCTGCGCCAGCGAGATCGCAGGGCGACCGCTTGCGCCAGCCCCGCCCCTAATCCAAGGGTCACGCCAAATAAGACCAGCGTAACGCTACCGGAGAAGATACCGCTCAGCGCCGGCCAAAGTGGCCGACTGACCGTCTCCCAAAGCATGAGGGAGAGGCCGTAGCCAGCGGCGTTGGCGACGATCCAGGCCAGCCCAAAGCCGAACCGGTTAGCGTGCTGCGCATTCCGCACTAGCGCTTCCTCCTCTCCTGCTCTCGACACCAGATCAGCCAGAGATGGCGCCCATCCGGTAGAGTGGGTGCAGCTCCGCATGGCTCCCATGGTTCATGTCAAGGATGTAGCGGCCCTCCATCCACACATGCTGCCCGACGCTTGGCATGGGTTGCGCGTACGGATCGTGGTCGCTGGCACACAGCGCCATCACGATAGGATCTACCGGCGAAACCGTACACACAGCTTCGACGCCCAAGTCACCCTGCTCCTCCCCCTGCTCGTTGCCAGCGGTCAGTAGGTGCTGATACGGTGGATCGAGCCGCAGGAGGATATTGGTATCCCCATCTACGGCGAGCCACGTCCCGTCCACATAGCCCGTCACTCGGATGCAGGCCTGCAGGACCTTGAGCCGTGTGGGGTCGTAGACATACTGGTCCTGATCGGTCGGGGTACATGTCGCACTTGGAGTGTTGGGCACTTGGGTGGCCGCGGTGGCACTGCCACAGCCTGCTGTCACGCCGACGAGCCAGAGAATCGCAACCAGGCGCGCCCACCGCCGCAGCGGGGCGAGCGGGCGGTGTGGGGACATGCCTGCACCTCAATCCACCATCGCGAGAGCGGTATCGCCTGCCAGCGGGACGCTCACTCGCCAGCGCGGCAGAGTACGAACCAGTAATCAAGGGGCTGTCCGTTGCGGGTATCACGCCCAATCGTGACATGTCTGCTGACCGCCCGGACAATGTCGCGCGTCTGGTCATAGACAACGCGGCCCAGGCGTGTCGAGTTGGGCAGAATTAGTGGCCACGCCTCTGGCTTGCGCGGCGGCAGCTCGGTGTAATCAATCATCAGCTCCGGCTGGCCTGTGTCGCGCAGGATAAAGTAGCCGGGACCGGTGAGCCATCTGAGGCCGTGTTCGTTATAGCCCCAGAGCTCGCCGCCGCCAGAGTCGGGCCGGCAGAAGCGCTTTTGGAAGAAATGGTTGACCGAGAGCGAGTTGCGTCCGTAATGGATGACCTCGCGCAATGGTGGAGTGCCAGCGGGCACGAAGTGATCGAGGCTGATGGGTCGCGCGCCGGCCGCGGACTCAAAAAGCTTCACCTGCTCGCCCTTGCCCAGCGAGCGGACTTCGCGCAAGCGAGTAGCAGCGTCGAGGCGGTCTAGGTGGTCCGCCAGGCCAGACATGTCCACGGTTGAAGCAGCCAGATAGGTGTGGATGCTCATTGGGCACGCTCCCTCGTCACGGCATGGGCACGTTCAACGCTGGTCGGCTTTGATGAGGTCGGCGGCACGTTCGGCAATCATGATGGTTGGCGTATTCGTGTTCCCACCCGGAATGGTCGGCATGATTGAGGCATCCACGACGCGGACACCTCGCAGCCCGTGGACGCGGAGCCGCTCGTCAACCACCGCCAGCGGATCGCGCCCCATCTTGAGTGTGCCAACCGGGTGATCGCCGTTCTCGGCATAGGCGCGCGTTGCCGCCACTAGCTCTTCGTCGCTCTGCACCCCACTGCCGGGCAGTCGTTCCGTCTGGCACATCTGCGCCAGGGGTGGGGTAGCTGTGATCTGACGCAGCAACCGGATGCCGCGCAGCAGCGCCGCACGGTCGCGCTCGTCTGCCAGGTAGTTCGGCTGAATCCGCGGCGCCTCCAGTGGATCGCGCGAGCGCAAGGTAATGCTGCCACGACTCTCGGGCCGCAGCAGCAGCGCGACCAGGATAAAGCCGTGACCCTTCAGTCGAGTGAGACCGTGATTGAGCACCCAGATCGGCAGGAAGTTGAGCTGGAGGTCAGGTAGCGGCAGGTCGGGCAGCGAGCGGAGAAACCCACCGGACTCGAGTACGTTCGAGGTGAATGGCCCCAGGTGGAACAGCAAGTAGCGCAGGAGGTTGCCCGGCAGGTTCCAAGGGGCCAGCGCGCCGGCGATGCTGATTGGTCCCGCACATGCACACATCACGCCCATCGCAATATGGTCTTGCAGGTTCTGGCCGACTCCCGGCAGGTCGCGCACGATTGGTATACCGAGCGCTTGCAGATGATCCGCGGGGCCTACACCAGAGAGCAGCAGGAGTTGTGGCGAGTGAATCGCTCCGCCACACAGAAGCACCTCGCGCTGTGCGCGCACTTCGTGATGCGCGCCGCCATGCAGATAGGTGACGCCATTGACCTGGTCGCCGTCGATCAGCAGTTGGGTGACGCGCGCCTCGGTGAGCGTCGTGAGGTTGCGGCGATGCCGGATGGGGTTGATATACGCGTGGGCGGTGCTGTGCCGACGCCCACGGTGCTGCGTCAATTGATAGAGGCCGACGCCCTCCTGGGCTGCGCCGTTGAAGTCCTCATTACGCGCGTAGCCAGCAGCAGCCGCTGCTTCGAGAAAGGCTCGGGTGAGTGGACTGACGAAGCGGGGATCTGCCACATGCAGTGGGCCATCGTCGCCATGATAGACTGACGAGCGTAGAGCAGCGCGCTCCTCGTGCTCGAGCTTGCGGAAGTAGGGCAGAACGTCGGTGTGGCTCCAGCCAGGGTTGCCGAGTGAAGCCCAGTGGTCGTAGTCCTCGCGCGCGCCGCGGATGTGGATCATCGAGTTGATGGTGCTGGAGCCGCCCAGCCCTTTGCCACGAGCGAAGTACAGCCGGCGCTGATTCAACTGGGATTGGGGTTCAGTAGCGAAGGCCCAATCGTAGGGGCCCTTGTAAAGCAGGCTTGCGGCAATTGGGATGCGAATCAGGGGCGAGCGGTCCGGCCTGCCAGCTTCGAGCAGGAGTACGGAGATGTGAGGATCCTCCGTGAGGCGGTTGGCCAGCACGCAGCCTGCGGATCCGGCGCCCACGATGATGTAGTCATACTTGTGCATGCCTGCATGCCTCTCCAGCTAACAGACGTGTCAGAGCACATCGAGACATGCCGTTGGCTACGGATCCGCCGCTGGCTTGCAAGCGGTTGAGCCAAGTGTAGCAGGCTCAGCGGCGGTGCACAAGAGCGTTCCTTGCTGCCCGCCCGCATGTAGATCCAAACAACCGCATACAGGTTGGCAGCGCTGATCTGTCTAGAGATCATCCGGCCTGATTGATATCCCCAAGAGAAGCCCAGAGCGGACTGGCGTGAGGCCTGCGTAATCGTATCTGTGGTTGCGCGCACTATGGGCGCTCAGGTCTTAACCGCTAGCCTGCTCTGCATCACCACGTCTCCAACTTAGCGTCGGTGGCGGATCTGGTATACGGGG
>CAYYCB010000001.1:5619-20238 GCA_964469715.1 uncultured Ktedonobacterales bacterium
TGTCGCGCGCACCACTTCAGGTATCCACGCGAAGTAGTCCTGAAGCCCCGCCTCCAATCGGTCCAACTTGCCCTCCAAGATGAGGACGGCTGTAGCGACTCGCTCGAGCACATCCAGCCGCACCTTGCCGCCCAGGGCCAGGCCAACGATATGGTAGGGCTGGTGTATAGTTCGCGAGCGCAGTGTCGCCGCCGCCGGTTTCCAATCTTCCGTGGGGTCGCCGTCGGTGATGATGAATACCAATGGGCGGCAGATGGTAGCCGCCACAGTTACAGGCCCGAGCAGTGCCCCGAGGTCAGGCTATACCGATTCCGCGCAAGATATTGTCGTTTGCATTCGCGACGCTCAAGACGCCGGTGAAGGACACGACTCGGGCCAAAGCAGGCAAACAATCTAGTGGCGTGTTATGTTGGGGGGAGCCGTAGCGCTCGCTCGTAGAGGTCCGTGTATGCGCGAGCGCTGGTCGTCCATCGAGAGTCATAGGCCATCGCTCGCCTGACCCATACAGGCCATTGTTCTCGGTCGCTATAAAGCGTCTGTGCGCGACTCAACGCGTCGAGCAATGCGACAGGTGTATAGGGCTCGAAACTGATACCGTTCCCCTCGGCACGGTCAGCGTCCACGTCGGCCACCGTGTCGGCGAGCCCACCGGTCGCACGTACAATCGGCAGTGTCCCGTAACGCATAGCGATGAGCTGGCCCAGTCCCCCCGGCTCGAAAGCGCTGGGCATCAAGAAGAAGTCTGATCCGGCATAAATCCGATGCGACAGCGCCACGTCGAAGCCAATGCGCACGCGGACGTTGTTCGATGATTCTGAAAGGTCCTTAAAAATCTCCTCGTAACGCGGATGCCCAGATCCCAGGACTACTAGTTGAAGCGGCATCTCGCGCAATTCATTGGTGATCGCCGCGACGAGATCGAATCCTTTCTGGTCCACCAACCGACTTACCACGCCGACCACCGGCACGTCGGCCTCGTCGGGCAGGCCAAACTCAGCACGCAACGCTGTGCGA
Source organism: uncultured Ktedonobacterales bacterium (assembly GCA_964469715.1). Taxonomy (GTDB): domain Bacteria; phylum Chloroflexota; class Ktedonobacteria; order Ktedonobacterales; family JADMIN01; genus CAWAWP01. The sequence continues at coordinate 6,634 of CAYYCB010000001.1, forward strand.
TCCGCTAGCTTCCCACCTGTGGCATTGTCCGCCGAATAGCACTGAGCAAGACTAGTGTCCGTTGCCGGGTTCCAGGCATCCCAGTCAATGCCGTTGGGAACACCAAAGAGGCGCGTATGTCGCTGGAAGAGGAGTTCGTCTAGACCCCAACCCTGGTCAAGTGTCTGAATCTCTTCGGCATAACGGCGGGAAACGGTTGTTATGATGTCTGCGTAGGTAATCCCAGCCTTCATCCAGTTGACGTCACCCCAATACTCCAGGCCGAGCGGGGTGAAGACAGCACTCCGATCCAGCCCGATCTCATCCAAGATGGTGGGGTCCCAACGCCCTTGGTATTGGAGGTTGTGGATCGTATAGACTACGCGGCAGCCGCCCATTCGCAGCAGATGGCGGTATGTTGTCCGGAGATAGGCCGCGCATGCGGCCGTCTGCCAGTCGTTCAGATGAATGATGTCTGGGACGAAATTGAGCGCGGGCAATGCATCCAGCACGGCACGACAGAAGAGGATGAACCGTCTCTGCTCATCGCGCTGCTCCTGACCAAGATACAGTCGCGCGTACTTGCCGAAGAGCTCCTCGTGGTCGACGAAGTACACAGTGACCTGCGAATCCGGAAGCTCACCGCGTAACAGATGGACGCTCTGATAGCCCCCAAACAGCGGGAGCGTCCGCACCACTCCGGTGTGGACGAGCCCCCAACGCGACGGATCAATCGAGCCATAGCGCGGGAGAAACACGCGTACATCGTGGCCAAGCGCCGCCAACTCCTTTGGCAGGCTGCCAATTACGTCCGCAACTCCACCCTCCTTGGCAAAGGGCGCCGCCTCGGCCGCCACCATCGCGATACGCAAGCGATTCTCAGTCGTCATTTCCTAACCTGCTCGTATGCCTTCACGTCGCGCAGAGCGCAGACATCAACAGCATCACCCACTGCCAGCGCCGGGAAGGCGCCACCAGCCCCGTCGCAGGTTGTATACCAGGCGCCGCCGTGGTTAGCATAGCGAAATGGCTGCGAAGAATCCACCATGGTGCGCTGTCTTGGGCAGATGCCTCATCGGCTGCATTGTGCCCGTTCGATGGAAGTCATATCACGCGCTAATTAGCGGTCTGCGGTCGAAGCCATCAGCAGGTAAAAAGACGGTTATCCGCACCATGCCAGCAGTGACATGGCGCGGATAACCAGCAGAACCGCTACGGGTCCACGTGGGCGGCTCCTCGTACATACGGCCTTAACCGTCTACAAGCCGAAAGCATACAACGCGTGGTCATTAGCGCCGATGTACAGCATGCCGTTGGCAAAGGTCGCGGCGCCTTGCATGTTCTTATTTGTGGCGAAGCTGTACAGCAGCTGGCCACTGGTCCAGTTGCGCACCTCGATGCCAAAGCCTGCCTGCGCCGCGACAAGGCCATTGGCGATCACCGGGGCACCCCAATGCAAGCCGGACGTCCCCTGCTGCCACAGAATGCGACCCGTACCTGCGCACAGCGCGCTGTCGCTGCCCCCGAAAGCGGTACCATTCAGCGTTGTCGAGCCCGAGGAGACAAACAGCACACCGTTCGTGCAGGTCACGGTCCCGTTTGTCAGAGTGCCAGGGTAAAAAGCGGCGGGAGCAATAATCCCTTTGATTGGATTGCCGCCACCATTGGCGAGCTTGAGCTGCCAGATAGGGCCACCAGGCAAATTCGTCGTGTCCAGCACATAGAAACGGCCGTTCTTGTTGCCGCCGGCTAGCCATTTGTGCCCGTTCGACCCTGGGAAGAGCACCGGTGTGGTGCCGAAGTCGCCCTCGTGGACGAACTGAGACGAGGGTATTTGCCACGAGGACTTAACGGCGAGTGTGTTCCAGTCCATCGCGGCTATGGCACAGCTCATCGGTTGGTTGGTGTCGCAGGCCTGTGAGATCCCCTGCGGCGTTGTGATGAAGGCATTGCCAGTTGTGACGTAGACCGTGCCCGTGGTCGGGTCGACTGTCGGGGTGCCCCAGATGCCCGCACCATGCGAGTTGTTGGGCAGCATGGGATGCGACGTCTTGATCGAGCCACTTGCCGGATCAAGCGCGTACAAGGTGCCGTCGACCGGCGACGTCTCATCACAGAATGAGGAGGTCGAGGCGTAAAGCGTCGAGTTGCCCGGCGAGTAAACCGGTGACGACCAAGTGTATGCCTGGCTGAAGGTCCCGACATCAGCGCCAGCGAGTACGGTCTTCCAGAGGATCTTCCCATTGGCGGCGTCAACCGCAAACTCAATGTCAGAGGCGCCAGCATAGATCACCTGGTTCGACGATCCCGGGATGGTAACGTTCGCCACGGTTGCCGAGGAGGTGACGCCTAAGGAATTGAGGCAAAATTGATTCGGCGTCGGCTGCACATCCTTCGCCAGGAAGGTTTTCCAGCACAGTGCGCCATTCGTCGCGTTGAAGGCGTAGAAGAAGCCGTTCCAGGAGCCGACGAACGCCATCGAAACGGCGGAGCCTGAGCAGGCGGCAGGCGCCGGATTCAAAATCGTTGCGACCACCGGCTCCGCTACCACATTAGCCCCAGTGGTGAAGCTCCACTTCTTCGTCAGGCTTGCCGCGTTGGTTGGCCCGAAGGCTGTGAAATTGGTGTTGTAACCGGTATGGTTCCCATCATACAGGTATTGTGGCCACGCGTCGCTGCTCGCCGCGTACGCACGGCCGGTCGCTTGAGTGGAGAAGCCCACCACGCAAACCAGGCACAGCACACGCACGAGCCACACGCTGAAACGGCCCGATTTGAGCGCCTGTGTTGATACGATGTGATGGCTCATGATCCGTACGCTCCTCTTAGGCTAACCTGTGGCGCAACGCGCTCCGTGTGCTCAACCCTAGCCATTCACCGACACGTCGCACTGACTTCGTGCATTCAGCGATCGAAAATTTGGTGCCTGCCCTACTCCAACTTTCCTCCCACCGTCCTGATAATTGGGACACTTGTAGATTCGGCACTTCTCGGAGTTCCCGAACCCAGGTCGCTGGCTCAGCAGATTCACGAAACCTTCAACGTCGCCTGGCCTGACGTCGAACTGGTGTTGCCTGTTCCGGCCACTTGGTACGCGCCGGCGGCCGTCGTCGCCGGCACAACAAACGACGCACCGAGAGAACCGTTAATGCCGAATGACCCAGTGGCATCCGCCGTCACAGTCGTGGTTACGGCGCCATTGTTGAAGGAAACGGACACCGACTCTCCCGGCGTATAGCCGGTGCCGCTGACCATCACGGTTGCACCGGGCGCGACGGAGTATTTTGAGAGCATCAGCCACGGACCGGCGTAGGGAGCGTCGTAGATCTTCGCCGACGCCGTGGATGAGCCGGTCTTGTTGCCTGTGACAAATAGATAGCCCTGGGCAATCGTAAGCGTGTGCTCGGCGACGGACGCAGGCAGCGGCGTCAGGCTTAGCCACGCGCCTATGGTCCCGTCCAGATTGAGGTGCGCCCGGTATACTGTATTCGTAGCGTGGTTGCTGCTGTTGTATCCGCCGGTCGCCCATAGGTAGCCGTCCGGGGAGACCGCTACGCCCAGGTCTTTCCGTGCCTGAGGCAGTGGGGTCAGGTTGGCCCATGGCCCGATAGCGCCGCTCGCGCCGATCTTCGCCGCGTACGTGGTGTTGACGGGAGCACCGCTTGCGTCGTGCCCCCCAAGAACATAGATATATCCGTTGGCTACGACGGTTCCCACCTCTCCGAGTGCGACGGGGAGCGCAGTCTGCGAGGTCCAATTCCCCACAGTTCCGCCTGTTTGCGCTGCTGAGTAGACGGTTGGATGGGGGACGTCGCCGTTAGAGAAGCCGCCGATGGACCAGATGAATCCGCCCGACGCGACTGCTCCTTCATCGTAGACCCCTGTTGGGAGCGCAGTCGTCGTGGACCAGTTGCCTATCGTGCCATTTGCCTGGAGCTGGGCGCTGTAGACGGTGGACTGCGATCCATTCGTGTTCTCGCCGCCAAGAATGACGACATAACCACCCTGCAGAACGCCAGCGTGATTGTAGAGCGGCTGCGGCAAGGAGTGCAGCGTCTGCCAGGGTCCTAGACTTCCACTTGCCCCAATCCTACTGGAGTAGACCCCATTCTTCGGACCATTGCTCGCACCGCCGGCGATATACAGGTAGGTCCCATCGGTCAACGCGACCTGATTCTGCAGCGGAAGCGGCAAGGAGAGCGTCGAGCTCCAGCCGTCCGCGAACACCGTGCTCGGTGAGGCTACAGCAAGGCACATCCCAAACGTGACCGCGGAGAGCAGTCTGAAGATGCGCCAGGCGCGCGGCTCGCCGGTTCCTCGTTGCATCGCCCCTCTCCTAAGATCGTCGCGCCTCCGGCGTGGCCAGGAGGGTAGGTGCAGGCAGGGAGAGCTAGTCTACTCGTCGGTGAGTGCTTTCGGCGGCTGAGCACTGGCGAGTCTATCGGGATGCAGAATCCGCTTCAATTGTCGACCCAGGAACGAGGATGTGCAATCAGTCCACTGCCCATAGCACCCTGAGCCTGGGTCCCGGCATGCATACGGCGGAAGCACACACGCAGACGGGACGTTTCGCCCACGCTCGCCCTACGGCCTTGTCGCTCGACACTCCTAAGCCGGGTCACGCGGTGCAATGGGTGATACGCACGCGGTATGTGGCGCAACCGAAGGACAGAGGCCGGTGGGATGTCAGCAGCACCACATCCAACTCGCCCAACGTCAGCCCCATGCATTGCCGCATGCTCAGGACATCCTCCCATCACAACCGAGGCTGAAGTCCCCATTGTAGCCGCATGCGGCTGAAGGTACGCTCACGATACACGGCGCGGGAGCTTGCTGTCGCATGGCTTCTGCACGTGTAGCAAGCGGTTGGTGAGAACGAGAACGAAACCTCCACCAAGCGAGGAGTGATACATGCAGTGGGAGTTCATAGTCTCCGGCTTCGTGGTCGGGACGCTAGTAGGCCTCACCGGCATGGGCGGCGGGTCACTTATGACCCCGATTCTTGTGCTCCTGCTGGGGGTGCGCCCAGTGCTCGCCGTCGGCACAGATCTCGTCTACGCCACCGTCACCAAGTCAGTGGGGGCCGCCCAGCACTTCCGCAATACGCATGTGCGTGTTGATGTCGCGTTGTGGCTCGCTGCGGGCAGCGTGCCGGCTTCTCTTCTGGCAACTCATCTCCTTGGATCGTACATCGCGCGAGGCGCGGTGGCCGATCGCATCGTCAGTCATGCGCTGGGTGGCGTGCTCGTGTTCGTAGCCATCATGATGGTCGCGCAACCTGCAATCCGCCGTCGCCTCTGGCCGGAGGACCACCCGACAGCCTTCTACAATCGACTGCGCACGTTGCGCCGGTTCCGCCCTGCGATCTTGGTGATCGTTGGTGCGGTGGTCGGTTTCCTCGTCGGCATCACATCCGTTGGCAGCGGTAGCCTGATCATGGTAGCGCTCATGCTGCTCTTTCCCCGTTGGAAGATGACCCGGCGCGTCGGCACCGACGTCTTTCAAGGGCTATTGCTTTCCGCCGCTGCGGCGGTTGGGTATTGGCAGCTAGGGGCTGTGCGGCTCCCGCTCGTGGGGCAATTGCTGCTGGGCTCGATCCCCGGTGTACTCCTCGGGAGCCGCTTGACAAAGGTCGTGCCTGAACCCATCTTGCGTCCTCTGGTGGCGGGCGCACTGGCATTCTCGGGCTGGCGTCTGTTGTAAGGTGCCGCGTTGCCACCGGCGACATGGGTAGACGGTGCCGACGCACAAATGGGCGAAGGAGCATGGTATGGACCGAGAGAAAAGCCGGCACCGCGTGCTGGTGATCGGGTTGGATTGCGCCGCGCCAGAGTTAGTATTCGAACGCTGGCAGCAGGAGTTGCCGACCTTTGCCCGCCTCATGCATGACGGCATCTACGCTCGGCTGGAAAGCTGCATGCCACCTATCACCGTGCCAGCGTGGATGTCCATGCTCACGAGCAAGGACCCAGGGCAGCTGGGCATCTACGGCTTTCGCAACCGCCGGGACTTCAACTACCGAGAGGCCGCAGTCGCAAATAGCACGTACGTTAAAGAACCCACGGTCTACGACGTCCTCGGCCAGCACGACAAGCACGTCACACTCATCGGCATTCCCTGCACCTATCCGCCGCGGCCTGTCAACGGTGAGATGGTGACCTGCTTCTTGACTCCGGGCTTGCAGAGTCAGTTTACCTACCCTCCGGAGCTACGCGAGGAGGTTCTTGAGGTCGTGCCTGATTACAGGTTCGACGTAAAGGACTTCCGCACAGAAGACAAAGACTACCTGCTGCAGCAAATCTACGCAATGGCCGACAGGCGCTTTCAACTCGTGCGACATCTCATGCGCACACGCCCATGGGACTTCTTCATGTTCGTCGAGATGGGCACAGACCGCATACACCACGGTCTATGGAAGTTCATGGATGCCGAGCACCCAAAGCATCCGGGACCGACGCCGTTCTTACACAGCATTCGAGAATACTACCGCTATCTCGATGCACAGATCGCGGGTTTGCTCACGATGGTCGACGACGAGACCACGGTCATCATCGTCTCGGACCACGGCGCAAAGAGGATGGACGGGTGCATTTGCCTCAACGAATGGCTGATGCGCGAAGGCTACCTTGTGCTGAAGAAGCAGCCCACGTCTATCACCCCTCTAGAGCAGTGCGAGATCGACTGGGAGCGCACACGAGCCTGGGGCGCGGGAGGCTACTACGGGCGGGTCTTCCTCAATGTGCGCGGTCGCGAGCCGCAGGGCTCTGTGGCGCCCGAAGCGTACGAGCAGCTACGCGACGAGCTGGCGGAGAAGCTAGAGACACTGGGCGACAACCATGGACGGCCTATTGGCACACGCGCACTACGCCCCGAGACCACCTATCAAAGTGTGCGTAACATCGCGCCTGACCTCATCGTGCTCTTTGGGGATTTGTTGTGGCGCTCGGTCGGCACGATAGGCCACGGAGCGGTGTATACGTTCGAGAACGACACTGGTCCCGACGACGCTAACCACGCCCAATTTGGCATATTCGTCATGCGCGACAGCCGACTGAACGCAAGAGGCGAGGTAGCGCCGCGCCATCTCATGGACGTAGCGCCCACCATTTTGCAAGCGCTCGACGTTCCCATTCCGCCCGACATGCGTGGCACCCCCATCCAGGCAGCGATAGCGCGGGCGGCGATTGTGGCGGAAGCGAGGTAAGGAAAGTGAGTGTGACTGCTATGGACCGCGGCTTTGTCCTGTGGCTCACCGGCCTCTCTGGATCTGGAAAGACGACGCTCGCGCATCTACTTGCCGAGGAAATCAGCGCTCGTGGCCGGGCTGTTGAGGCGCTCGACGGCGACGAAGTGCGCATGCACCTGAGCAAAGGACTCGGGTTCACCCGAGAGGATCGCGACACCCACATCTTGCGCGTCGGCTTTGTCTGCGAGTTGCTCGCCCGCAATGGCGTCATTGCGATTGCCTCCGTCATTTCGCCGTATCGCGAGACGCGGGATCGGGTGCGAGCGCAGATTCCAGACTTCGTGGAAGTGTATGTCGAATGCCCGCTCGAAGAGTGTGCGCGGCGTGACGTGAAAGGGCTCTACCGACAGGCATTCGATGGGGCCGTGCCCGCATTCACCGGCGTGTCGGATCCCTACGAGCCGCCAGAAGCTCCAGAAATCCGGGTTTCTACGATGGACCAGACGCCTGATACATGCGTCCGGCAGATACTCGACTGGCTTGATGCACGAGGCCTTCTTGAGTCTCCTCGTGGCCAGATACCGCTCACACCTGTGGGCCAGCTCGCCGCTGAAGTCGACTCTTCGGCTGCCCACGCGGGGGAGGCGTATTCGGCCGAGGAGGAAGCGCTGGTATCTGCCCGCCTCGAAGCGCTGGGGTATCTCTAGCCGTCGTGTTTGGCCGCGTTGGCCAGTCCAGCAGCATCAGGATGATTAATCGAGTCGCGCATACGCGCGACCGATGAGTGGGAGCGCACACTATGCACTGGCTCACACGACGTCACACCTCGGCCAATGGAGCGGCGCGCCGCATCCTCGTCATCGGCCTGGATGGCGTGCCGTTCAGCTTTGCCATGCGCCAGGTGCGGGAAGGTCGCATGCCGAATCTGGGACGCATCTTCGCCGCAGGCACGGTCCGCCAACTGAACTCAACGTGGCCATTCGTCTCGTCGGTAGCGTGGTCGTCTTTCATGACTGGATGCAATCCAGGGAAACACAACATCTATGGCTTCGTTGACCGCCGCCTGCACAGTTATGACGTCTTCCTGCCCAACAGCGACAATATGCGCACCGAGCCGTTGTGGTGCACGCTGAGTCAGGCTGGTAAGCGGGTGGCAGTGATGAACGTGCCCGTCACCTATCCCCCGCGTGCCGTCAATGGGCTCATGGTCTCCTGCTTCCTATCGCCGAGCCTCCAGAAAGCCACGTATCCGCGCGAGCTCGCGGGTCGGCTTGAGCGCATGGGCTATAAGATCGATGCCGATGCGGCCATTGCGCGGCGCTCCAAGGTAGATTTCATGCGCGAACTGACCACCGTGCTCGAACGGCGCGCTACCGCCATGTTCGAGCTCATGGACAGCGAACCATGGGATTTCTTCATGTCGCACATCATGGAGACAGATCGCCTCCATCATTTCTATTGGGAATACATGGAGCAGGGCGACGAGCAGTGGTGCCCAGCTTTCTACGCCTTCTATCGCCAACTTGACGACATTCTCGGTCAGGTATGGGACCGTGTGGGACAGGATACGACCCTCATCTTGCTCTCGGACCATGGCTTCTGCAGCGTGAAGAAGGAAGTCTACCTTAATACTTACCTTCGTGAGAAGGGGTGGCTACGATTCGACACGACTGAGGCACGCGCCCCAACCTTAGCCAGCATAGCTCCTTCCGCCAAAGCTTACAGCTTGGATCCAGGGCGAGTATTCATCAACGTGCGCGGGCGTGAACCGCGAGGGAGCGTTGAGCCGGGCGCGGAGTACGAGCGCGTCTGCGCTCAGTTAGCCGAAGAACTATTAGAGCTTCGAGACCCCGACGACGGGACTCCGATGGTCGAGCGCGTCTTCCGGCGAGATGAGATCTACCACGGCGCGAGCGCTGTGAATGCGCCAGACCTGGTGGTGGCGCCAAAGCAGGGCTATGCATTCAAAGGGGCCTTTGACCGGGACCGCCTCACATTCAAGGGCGATGTGCTGATCGGCGAACATACGCACGACGATGCGCTGCTATACGTATCAGGCCACAGCTTAGTGGACGGCATGCTGACGATGGAGGACGTGAGCCCGTCCATCTTCGAACTCATGCGTGTTGCTCCCCACGAAGCCTTAGACGGCAGGCTGGCAATAAGCGCTTGAGAGCGGGAGAGGAGTGCCTCCGTGAACGCCACCGAGTCCATGCAAGCCATGGCCGAGCGCCGGCTCATTCACAGCCTCGTGCTAGCGCTGATGCGATCAGAAGGTGAGCAGGAGCGCCAGGATACTCTCCAGGCGCTGACTGACCTGGTTCGACACGCAGACCTTACCCTCGATCCAACCATGTTCGATCCATGGACCCGGACGTGCCTCCAGCGGGTGGGGCTGTGGACATGGTACCGCAAGCAGGCGCCATAACTCGGTATAGCGACCCACTTTGGAAATGCGAGCTCATGTGAGCGCGCGTGCAGTCCCGTGACGGAGGAGTTCGCTATGACCGCGCCGGTTATCACCGACACCTTGGTTGACCGCGTATTGTCGCCAGCAGCCACGAGTTCTTGGCTAGAACAGGTGCCTGGCATGCCATCGCTGGCGCTAAGTCCGCGGGAGCTACTCGATCTGGAGCTGCTGGCGGTGGGCGCGTTCAGTCCTCTCGATGGGTACATGGTGAGCACCGACTATCACGGCGTCGTCGAGTCTATGCATCTGAGCTCCGGCAGTCCGTGGTCTTTGCCGATCACGCTAGCAGTGTCACATGAGCAGGCGCGGTCGCTCCCGGAGGGGCAAGCTATCATGCTCATGGATGGCTATAATCGGCCGCGTGGGATACTCGAGCTCCGGGAGCGCTACACTTACGACCGCGTAAACGAGGCCCGCAAGGTATACCATACGGAGGAGCTCGCTCATCCTGGCGTCAGGGCGCTATCCGAACAGGGCGATGTACTTTTAGGAGGTCCTATTTGGCTCCTGGCAACGCCCGCTCCGGCGCAAAGCGTCCATCACTCATTGACACCGGCGGAAGCACGAGCGGCGTTCGCGGTACATGGCTGGCACACAATCGCAGGCTTTCAGACGCGCAACCCGGTTCATCGTGCGCATGAGTACATCCAGAAGTGTGCGCTTGAGATTGTTGACGGATTATTCCTCCATCCCCTCGTAGGTGAGACCAAAGAGGACGATATCCCCGCAGAGGTGCGCATTGCCTGCTACGAGGTATTACTGCGAGACTACTACCCTGCGCAGCGGGTTGTCTTCGGCACGTTCCCCGCTCGCATGCGCTACGCAGGTCCTCGCGAAGCGGTGTTCCATGCCCTCGTACGGAGGAACTATGGATGCACCCACTTCATAGTAGGTCGTGACCATGCCGGCGTGGGGAATTACTACGGAACATACGAGGCCCAGCAGATCTTCGACGAGTTTACGGCCGGCGAGCTTGGCATAACTCCACTCTTCTTCGAGAACGCGTTCTATTGCCGCCGATGCGGAAGCATGGCATCCACGAAGACCTGCCCACACGGGGAGCGGGATCACGTTACCTTGAGCGGCACGCGGGTGCGCGCGATGCTGCGCGCGGGTGAAGCTCCGCCCGCCGAGTTCAGCAGGCCAGAGGTCGCGCAAGTGCTGATAGCAGCTATGCAAGGAGCCTTTGTTGACTGAACGCTCGCGGAGGGTATGCGGTGCAGGCGTTCAACGAGCACGACCATGATGACGCCTTTGCCGTGCTCGGCTTATCACCCGGGTGCACTCGCGCCGAGTTGAAGCAAGCCTACCGGCAGCTTGTGCGCACTTGTCATCCCGACATCAACCCGAATCCCGATGCCGGGTCGCAGATGCGCAGGATAAACGCTGCCTTCGAAGTAGCCACGCGGGTGCTCGATCAGCGGACAAATGCGACGTCTCTTCTCGTGAAATCTGGCTCTCCACCGCCGGCCATGCCCGTGGAACGTGCCTATGCTCCTTCCGAGTCGCCTCAAGCCGTTAAACACTTTCGAGCCCTTCTGGCGGTGACGCTTGCGCGGCACCCCTGGCTGAGCATTGGCATGCGGGGGGTGCTCGTGATCGCCGTGGGCCTGGCAGCGGCTGTATTCGTCCTCCACGCCCGCATCTCTGGCGCCTCCGCGACAAGGCCGGTGTCGCCAAGGGCGGTACTCCAGTTGGGGGGGACGACAATCCTCGATGTGACCGGCCTCGGGCAAGTAACGCTAGTAGAGCATGGCCTAACTCAACTTCCGAAGGGATTACAGGTTACCGATAATCCCCAGTGGTCCTATGACGGCCAGTATCTCGCGGTGAATACAGCTCGCCCATCTGGCGGCCACAGTCAAGCATTCATATTCATCATCCGAGCACAGGGCGGGCTGATAGTTCAAAAACTTCCTGGATTCTTTGCACGATGGGCGCCGCGGTCAGATCAACTCGCGGTTCTCACGGCCTCGTCAGACCTCGCCACTCCTCAACTCAGCATTGTAAACATGACGCCCACGGGCGATCAGGTGGTAATGACCCGAAATGCTGGGACACGACTTGCCTGGTCTCTCACAGGGGAAAAGCTGGCTTTCAGTGTACAGAGTCAGCATGGTATTCGTATCCTGGATACCACGTCCAACACGCTCACCCCCACATATAAAGCCTCAGCCAGAACGCTCCTGGCGCCATTGCTCTGGCTCTCCGAAACAGAGATTCTATGCTCTCAGGTATCCGGCGGCATCTCCTCTCTGGCTGTGCTGGATACGGGAGCCTCCGTGCTCGTACCTCTGGATAACGCCGCATCTTCCACGATATTCCCCGCGCGCAATCCAGGCGACGACGAGGTATTATACGCGTCGGCGGTCTCGCAACACGGCAGTTCGTCCCTCCACCTACTGCACTGGCGCAGTCGGCTCGAAAAGGCCCTGCCCCAATACGGCGAAGTTACCTTCATCGCCGGTTGGTCATCCGATACCTACTGGCTTGCGGTGGTACGGGCACACGAAACTGCGACGGCAGCCGATATCTGCTTACTCTGGCTGACGACTGCGCCGGCAACATCTTCATATGCCGATCCGCCTACCTGTGTCGAGGCCGCCGGCACCATCGGTGGGATTGCATGGGAGCCCACTACCACAACCCTTGCGTACGTGCTCATAGGAGTTCATAACGACTCATTGGAGGTTCGCGAGATCAGTTTGGGCTCATCAGGCACACAGCCGACCATCGGACCGGAGGCCAATAGGTCAACATTCGCGATGCTCGTCTCTGGTGCTGGAATGAGGATTATCCGCAGGTGGTTGACGACGAGGCGAAAGCGCTCGAAAGCAACAGTTGATCTTTTATCTCGCCCGAGAACCCTTGTAAACGACGACACTACTGTTCCGGAGCATGCACTGCATGTTACGGTGATATCCGAGGCGCTAAAGTGGCCGCCCGACGAGGCACTCAAGCGAACGGCCCTCTCGCTAGTGAAGGAGTTAGCGCCTCACGCCCATGTCACTGCGATTGCGGCGCGCGGTCAACGCCCTGCGGCCGAACCTTATCCGGCGATCCCAGTTGAGGCAAGCCGCACGTTCATTGACCGGCGACTGTGGCAATTACTATGGCCGTCTCGGCCCGACATTCTCTGCTACCTACCTGGCAGCGGGCTCACCACCTTCTCATTGCTGCGAGCGCTTATTCTCAGATTTGGCTTCTTAGCCGTCGGAGCGCGCCCGCTCCTCCTGCTGGTCTCGCTGCAACCGAGAACGCCCAGCCTGCTCGACCGTTGGCTCATCCATGCACTGCCGCCGACCCAGCTTCTCGTTCAATCTGACCGCACACGCGCCGCTCTCGCAGCAGAAGGATGCAATGTGGGCGTGCTTCCGGCAGGCGTAGACCTCGACGCGTTCCACCCCGTCGCATCCGGCCATCGCGAGGAACTCCGGAAGACATATCATATACCGGTCGGTCGTTTTGTCGCTCTGCACGTAGGCCATCTGAAGGCCAACCGCAATCTTGACTACCTAATGGAGCTGCGCCGCCAGCTTCCAGGGATCGAGGTCGTGATGGTGGCTAGTACCAGCACGGTCGCCGAACCTGGACTTGCTGATGCGCTGCGGCTTGCCGGAATACATGTCATCGACCGCTATCTGCCACATGTGGAAGAGGTCTATCAACTGGCGGATTGCTACATATTCCCAGTGCGAGCGGTGGAAGGCTGTGCGGAGATGCCACTCTCGGTGCTGGAAGCTTTGGCATGCGGCTTGCCGGTGATCACAACACCATTCGGTGCAATTTCTGAGTGGCTGCCTCCAAGCGAGTGCGTGCACTACTTCGAGACAATGGCCGAGTTGTCCTCGGCAGTAGCCGCGCAAGGTCATCAGTTTCATTCTCGCGAGAACGCTCGCCAGCTAGCTCTGAGTCACGGCTGGACATCCGTCATCGGGCAACTTGTGCGCGATCTGTGGCCGACCGATAT
>CAYYCB010000001.1:20338-21676 GCA_964469715.1 uncultured Ktedonobacterales bacterium
GAGCTGAGCCAGGTTGGAGGCTCACCATGAAGCTGCTCTTGGTCAGTAGCCACCCGCTAGTGGGCCAATCATTAGTCGCCATGCTGGGCGGCATTCAGAGCAAACAACCGGTCGAGAAAGAGATCTGCTCACCGGGAGTGGTGGCGCAGAAGGGCCAAGAGTGGCAGCCGGACTTAATTGTCGTGGAGGCAGTGACGGACTTTGCCAGTAGAATCGCCACCACACGGGAGATTCGCGAGGTATTGCCGAGCGTGTTCATCGTCGTCGTCGGCGGCGAGGACGACGATGCTTCTATGTATGAGGCCATCAGCGCTGGAGCCGATGGTTACCTCCCACGGGATGCGTCGCCGGAGGCCCTCATCTCTACACTTACGGGCGTTGCGCGCGGTGAACTCGGGTTGTCGCGAGCGGCCGGTCTTCGGGTCATTCGGCAGTTGCGCCGGAATCTAAGTAAGCAACGTTCACTCTGCTTGCCAGCCACACACGAACCGCTAACGCCGCGTGAGCAACAGATATTGGTATTCGTCCGGTCAGGCATGCGTAGCCGTGATATCGCGGAACGGCTCTCCATTGCCGAGGGCACGGTCTACAAGCACGTTCATCACATTTTAGAGAAGCTGCATCTGCATAGCCGCCATCAGGCCGCATACGCCGCCGAACAAGATTTGGACGCCGTCGCCAGCGCGTAGCCGTACAGGTCAGCCAATCGCCCACCTGGGCACAGATATTGAGGCCAAGCTCGTCCTCCTTGATCTTGGCATGCGCATCCACACCGCATATCGAGCTTATCCGATCTGTCTTGTGGTAAAGAGGCAAGAGAAACGCAGACGTATCGCTGCAAAATTGCAAGCTACGGCAATACGTACAGGAACGTCCCCAGTCCGCACAATTTCGGTGGCGGGATCAAGCAGTTACTCAATCTTATACCACTCTGCATGCCCAAATCAGGTACAGTCACCACCACCAAGAATACCTGGAAACGGGCTTGTAGCACCCACGGCAATAGCTTAGGCTCTAAGGTACACCGCACGCACGCATACGTGCTGAAGGCAGAAAACGACCGATGTGGTAGGCACGCTACAGCCATACGTGAACACACGCGGAGAGATTCGCCACGATAGATGGGCCGGTGCAAGTGGATAAACGTGTCACACCTTCCAACCTGGAGGACCGTGGCGGCGGGAAGTCTCGACAAACCAGATAGGACCTGAACGGCCACCTAGCAGCCAGTGGAGATGCGCACCCTTTCGAGTGTGGCTGGTTGGGGAGCGCGCAGTTAGTGTAAGCGTAGTTGGGATATAGGGCTTCATTGCGTGTGGTGATCGGGGGCGCACAGTG
>CAYYCB010000001.1:21776-68766 GCA_964469715.1 uncultured Ktedonobacterales bacterium
AAGCGTAGTTGGGATATAGGGCTTCATTGCGTGTGGTGATCGGGGGCGCACAGTGCGGATGGTCACATACCAACTTACCGCCAGCATTCGAACAAATCATGCCGACCATCTAACCGCCATTGATACGTAACCGCTGACACAGTATGTGGGGGCCTGATAACGTACTTCACCGGGAAGTCGTGTGGGTGCAAGGGCAGAGAAGGCTGTCTGTGCCCTAACGTACACAAAACCAGCGCCCCAAACGCTCACGTGGCAGCCTCCGCCGCTTACGTCGGTGACGTTACGGCTAATCTGTTCATCCACACGAGTTAACACCGGCACAATCCAGCATCCGCCCATACATGCGCGCTCGGTCCGCGCATCGAAATGCTTGGAGAAGGGGGAGACGGGATGGGAGCGGCTGATCCGTATATGCCAGAAGCGGTCGAAATCGACTCAGGATTCTTGGCAGAGCAAGCCAGAGAGGCGGAGCGCCGAGATCTCGCCCGAGAGCTGCATGATACAGTCGTGCAGCCAATTGCCGCACTCGTCACAAGTTTCGACTCATTGCAGCGGCAGACGCTGGCGCCAGGTCTGGTAGAAGCCTACTTGGGCGCATGGAGAGAGCTGGCGCAAGAGGCGCTCGACTCACTGCGAGACGCGTTAGCGGGCCTGCGGCCCCACCCCCACGACACAATGGACCTTCCGGACGCCCTCGCACGCTTTGTCGCACCGCATTTGCGCGGTCGAGGCTTACGCTTGACGCTAGAGGCCACAGACTGGCCCGATGATCTCCCCATCCACTGGACTACAAATCTGTATCTGGCCATACGCGAAGCCCTCACAAATGTCGAGAAGCACGCCCACGCTACCGAAGTCACGCTGCTCTTGAAGACGGGAACCAAGCAATTGTGGGTCATTGTTGCGGACAATGGGACAGGGTTTGACGTGAACAAGACTGCCACGACACCATCTCGCTATCGTGGAAGCGGGTTCGGACTGGATGGCATGCGTGAGCGTGTACGACAACTCGGAGGGGTGCTCACAATTGCTTCAACTCCCGGACACGGCGCCCAAATTCATATGCGAATACCTCGTCCAAGCGCACATCGCCAGGGGCACGAGTTCGTCGGGTCGCGGCAGATGCTCGGGGGAACGGCACTGGATCAGATCCACTAGCGAGAGTCACCACGACGTGAACCTGATGGTCAGCACGTTCGCGAGGGGGAATGAGGGGAAGCCGATGCAGGTCACACATGAAGAGACGATCCCGCAGGCTGACAGCATGAAGCCAGTCCGCGTCGTGGTGGTGGATGATCAGTTGCTGCTACGCGAAGGCATCGCCCGTATTCTCCAAAGTGACCCGCGAATCCAGGTTGCCGCACTTGGGGCCAACGGACAGGAAGCAATAGACCTTGTCGACAGCATAGAACCGGATGTCGTGCTGATGGACATCCGCATGCCGGTGACCGACGGCATCCAGGCCACGCGTCAAATCAAAGCTCGACACCCCAATGTGCGCGTCATCATCCTAACCTCATTTGTGTACGATGGCTATATCGTCGAAGGCTTCATGGCAAACGCCGACGGATACTTGCTCAAGGACACGTCGTCCGAGGCGCTGACTTCGAGCGTCCTCACGGTGGCCACAGGTCAGCGAGTCATAGAGCCGAGCGTTGGACGCCATGTGGGCGAAATGCTCGGTAAACAGAGCGCAGAGCGTAAAAACGCCTATGATGGGTTGACCGAGCGGCAGCTACAGATGCTCGCCATGATCGGGCGGGGTCTCATCGCCAAGGAGATCGCGCACGAACTGCACATCAGCGAAAAGACCGTTCGCAATCACGTAACCAAGATCTATCAGAAACTCAATATCTCCGATCGGTCGCAAGCAGTCTTGTACGCAATCCGCAAAGGGCTCGTCTCGCCCGAATAGCGCCGCCCTATTTCCTCCGAAACAGATGTCGGATTCTTGAGTGCTGCAATCTCGGTGAGCAGGTCTCAAGAGTCCGACATCTGTCGTGTTCGTGGGTCTGAACTTTCCCAATTCGCCCTAGGCTGCCTCTTGATACCCACGGGCGCTGGAATCGCTCGCGACGGTAGGGTGTCTATGCAGCATGTCCCCATCCCTCCTTGACATAGGCGCCTTTGCCCATTTACGCACACCACACCCGAATCTACACTGCTGATAATCGTCGTCAGAAGCCTCGATGGAGACTCTGGCCCACCAGCTCGAGTATCCGCGCGAGAGGCAGGAGGAACACATGCTTGCTAGCTATCTTCATATGGTGCGGCGGCGGTGGTATGTGATTCCGGCCGTATTGGCGGCAGCAATCCTCATCTTGGTTCTGGCGCTACACCTCTCGGTGACGGTGACCTCGCGGGTCGTCGTCCCATTTCCAGGGTCCTTGAACGACCAAAATTTTCAGGGGGTAGCCTCCAGTGATGCGGTGGCCAAGGCCGTCATACACGACCTGAAGCTCCATCATGTGTCACCAGAATCGTTGCTCAACCAGGTGTCAGTCAGTCAGGAATATGGCACTAACATCTATGACATCACCGTGCGCGATGCGAGCAAAGCGCGGGCGACGGCCGTCTGCGATACCTGGGTGAAGGAGACCATAACGCTCTACACTCGCCTCAACACGGCCCCGGCAACCCAGGCCGTGCTGGCGGCACAGCAACAACTCGGAGATACCACAAAGGAGATCGCAGATCTGCAAGGGCGCATTACCGCGTTCGAATACGCCCATCCCGAGTTGGTGAACACGCAGATTTCCAGCAGCTCGTCCAACTCGACGCACAACTCAGGCAGTTCATCAGGCTCCGTCACCTCCACCACGAACGGATCCACCTCCACATCAACGTCCACGACCTCCTCGGGGACGCCCGCAACTGGGGGCACCTCGTCGAATCAACAGGGCGGCGGCTCTTCTTCCGCAACGACGAACAATCGTAGCGGCTCCTCCTCCACAAGTGACGCCAGCTCTCGTGCCACTTCCGTAACGACAACGAACAACACTCCCGGTTCAGTCGGTGATGCACAAACCCTCGCCGACCTCAAGGTCCAGTTGGCCGATGCCCAAGCAATCTATAATCAACTGGTCTCTGAGGCCACGAATGTGCAGGCCTCGAACCTGGGAAGCTTGCAGAAGGCCTATGCGCAGGTGCTCGACCCCGCATCCGTGCCGCCTGTCAACGTACCGCTTCTTGCCGCATTTACGGTCCTCTTAAGCTTACTCGTAGGCGGCGGCTTGATCCTGGCGCTCGAATATGCCGACCACTCGATCCGCGGTCGCGGCACCCTTGACGACACGTTTGGACCGGCACAGGTGCTCGTAGTGTCAAGCAGGCCTAGCCGGCGCGAGCGCCGCCATGTAGCAGCTTCAGCTTGGGCGCTCCCCGCGCCTGGAGAAATGCAGCGGCCAGGGCAGTGGGCAACGCTGCTCTCCGTCGCGGCACTCACCGCAGGGGCAACGGCGATGCAGTCGAATGGACACGTCGCCGCGGGCATGCCAGCACGACGCGACCAAGACCTGCACAACGGCGCTCTGGGGAGCGCCACGCCAGAAGATCAACACTAAGTTGTCAAAGAACCATAGCTAGTAGCTCCATACCTTCACGCAACACAGTTCGCTCGCTCCAATTCATCGGGGAGCCGTCACAATGGCTCGCGCATCGCGCGGGCAGTCATCCCTGCCGCCAGGGGTTAGTCGAGGATCGTGCCATATGCCCACAGAGAGAGACTCGGCCGCGGGTACGGCGCCTCTGGATCGCTTTGATCATGCCCGCACAACTCTCGCGACATCAGAGGCTGAGGCGCTGAGCACCCAGGTAAAGGCACACGGGCCGGCACCCGACTTGAATGGCATCCCAGTAGCAAGCTCCGACGGGGAGGCAGCCGCCTCGCCTACGCCTCCCTCCACGGATGCGTATGCGCTCATCCAGACGTCGACACCTGACCGCGGTGAGGTCGCTGCCAGCGAGGAGACGCAAACGACGGTTCCCGCGACGAGCGACGCCGCAAAGCGCCGCGGCATCAGTAGGATCCGTAGCGTGCTGACAGCGCCGCTGGCTCGCCGCGACCCGCGCTCATATCTGCTGTCTCCGGCGACGCTGCTGACGCAGAGAGCCGAGGACTTTCGCCAGGTTCGGGCGCGGATGAAGCAAAGCCTCGGCGACCATGGAACGGTCGTTGTCGTGAGTGCTCGTCACGGAGAGGGACGCACGATCACGGCGCTCAACCTCGGCATCGCCTTCGCGCAGCAATACGAGCGGGTCGTCTACGTCGAGTCAGATCTCCGTCGACCCGCACTGCACACTTTCTTTGATTTCGAGCAAGGGCGAGGGTTATCCCCGCTCCTGCAGAAGGACGGTCCATCTAGTTCGAGCCTGGACGCGGCATTGTTCAGGACGGACGTGCCAGGTTTCTATCTACTACCGGCTGGAGCACGCTCTGGACCGCCAGAGATCCTGGACTCACCGCGCATGACGCACCTCGCGAAGCAGCTCGCTCTCCAGGCCGATTGGATAATCCTCGACGCGCCTCCCCTGCTTACCTATGCGGAAACACAGACACTGCTCGGCCTTGCGGACGGCGTCGTTGTCGTCGCCTTGGAAGGTCATACCCTCCAGCATGACGTGCAAGAGGTTTCGCTGCGTCTCACCACCGCGGGAGCTAACGTCGTCGGTGTGACGTACCTAAAGCACGGCTAGTGGCCATCCGAAGATCAGCTTGGATACGTTCAGGGTCATCGCACGGAGGTCTCCATGCTGATTGCGCGCGCACCCGTTCGTATCAGTCTGGCTGGGGGTGGCACCGACCTCGCCTCGTACTATGAGCGCTATGGTGGCTTCATCATCAGCGCTGCCATAGCCAAGTACTTCTACGCCTTCGTCGAGGTGACCCGCCGGCCGGAGTTACAGATCTCGTCCTCGGATTACCACGCCTACTTTCGTCTTCCGGCAGGTCACCCGCTTGAGTGGGAAGGGGACCTGCGGTTGCCCCGCGCAATTCTCCATCATTTCGGCATAACAGACGGCGTGGAGATCTTCCTCGCATCCGAGATTCCTCCCGGGACCGGACTCGGGTCTTCGAGCACGGTCGCTGTGACGATTGTCAAGGCGCTCACGACCTTGCTTGGACGTTCCCTCACTCACTATGAGCTGGCTGAGGAGGCGTGTGCCATCGAAATCGGCAAATTGGGCATGCCAATCGGAAAGCAAGATCAATATGCCGCGGCCTTCGGGGGACTCAACGCCATCACGTTCACGAAGGAGCGGGCCATCGTCGAGCCGCTCACCGTGACGCCGCACGTACGTGAACGCTTGATGCGCAGCCTCATGCTGTTCTTCACGGGCGCGTCGCACAACTCCGCCACAATTCTTGCCCAACAGCAGCGATCAAGCCAGCAGGATCATGGGGTCGTGTTGGATTCTCTGCATGGCATCAAGCAGCTTGCAATTCGGGCGAGAGCGGCCATCGAGGGAGGCACGCCAGATTATTTGGGGGAGCTGCTTCATGAGAATTGGGAGCGAAAGAAGCGGCTCGCGTCGGGCATCTCCAACGCATTCATTGACGAGATGTACAGCCTTGCCCGTGTCAACGGAGCTACCGGCGGCAAAATCACGGGCGCGGGCGGCGGTGGCTTTTTGATGTTGTATTGCCCCGAGGAACGCCAGGATGCCGTGACGAGCGCCCTGGAGGCGCGGGGCCTCGTACGCATGGACTTCCATCTAGACAACGGTGGCGCTCGCGTGTTGGTGAACACAGGCCTTCCGCTGGATCGCGCCACAGTTCTTTCGGGTTCATCGGAGCGCGCCGCCGTCGCGCCGTAAGCGGCTTGCCGAGGAGATACGCTCATGCATCAGGCAAGGAATTGGCTGGCACTTCGGCTCGCCCTTTTCTGTGCCGATGCCTGCGCAATGACGGTCGCTTTCGTCTTAGCATTTCTGATTGCGCCGGCCACCCACGGGGGCTCTGGCGGCCCGCATGACCTCATCCGAGCGTCACTGCATATCGCCGTTTATGTGGCTGGCTGGCTGCTCCTGTTGACCATCTATCGCTTGTACGAACCCGAATACCTGCTGGACGGATTCCAGCAGTACGCGCGCGTTGCCCAGGCTTCAACGGCAGGTCTGCTGTTTCTGGTGGGCGCCATCTCACTGTTAGACGGCGATACGCTCATACCGCGCTCCTGGCTGATCCTATCATGGGCATTCTCTGTCATCACGCTCGGTCTCGTACGATTCTTGCTCCGCAGAATCGTGTGGCGCCAGCGCCGGCAAGGCCGCTTTCGCTCGCGTGTATTGATACTCGGGGCTGGCGAGGACGGCCTGGCTATCGCGCATCAGATTGAGGGCTATGCGCCGGGAGCGGCCGAGGTGGTCGGCTATCTGGACGAATATAGCGCGGTGGGAACGCGGCTTGGCGACAGTGAAGTCCTGGGCGAGCCGCTCTCGCTCGCGCGGGTGGCCAAGCAGACGCATGCAACGGACGCCATCATACTACCCCAGGCGATTAGTTGGGAGTCGCTCCAGGCGCTCCTGCAGACTGACACCGAATCCTGGGGCATTCAAAGACTCTGGCTCGCACCCGCATTTCGCGATCTGCTCACCACCGGAATGTCCGTCCATCAACGTGGCTCGCTTCCTCTCCTTTCGGTACAGAACACACGCATCGGCGGCCTGGAAGGCGTGCTGAAGCGTGGGCTCGATCTGCTTCTGGTATTGGTGGCTCTGCCCATCGTCCTGCCACTCAGCATTGCCGTGACGGCGTGGCTGGCATGGTGGCGGCATACTGCTCCCATTACGCGGACGCTGATTGTCGGACACGACCGCCGACGATTTACCCTGTATGCCTTCCCGCCGCTACCCGAGCTGCGCCGGCTACACCTATGGCGCTTACCTGCGCTCGTGAACGTCTTGAAGGGGGACATGAGCCTCGTAGGGCCACGCCCGGTTGATGCTTCGCTCGCACTTGAATATAGACGATGGCAAATCATGCTCGCCTCAGTGCATCCGGGCCTGACCGGGCCGTGGTGGCTACTGAGCGGCAGCCAGCATCTCTCAATTCCGACTGAGGTAGCCGTTGATCTGGCCTACATCCGCAATTACACCATCTGGTCAGATCTCCGCTTTATCGCTCTCACGGCTCGCAAACTCTGCAAGCGCTTGCCTTTGGAAGATGCCGGACCCGATAGCGGCCCGCTCGACGAACTCGATACCGTAGCGCCTGACAATGTGGTGGCCACCGTGGGAGGAAACGCATGATCCGAAAGACAGTGGTGCAGCCGGCGATCCCGGCTGCGACTGGGGAATCGCTCTCAGACGTCATACGGTATCTGGACAATCTGAGCATGGTCATCGCCGCTCTGCCACGCGATCCTGTCGCACGCATCGCCGAGGCCCTTCTGGGAGCCCAGCGCGATGGGCGTACTGTATTCATCTTGGGCAATGGCGGCAGCGCCGCCACGGCGAGCCACCTCGCCTGCGATCTTGCCAAGACGGCGAGCATGCCAGGCCAGCCGCGTCTGCGAGCGCTGGCTTTCACAGACAACGTGCCGCTGCTTACGGCTTGGGGCAACGACGCCTCGTATGATGTCGTATTCGCGGAACAGGTGAAGACGTTCGTCCGCGCGCATGACATCGTGATCGCCATCAGTGCGAGCGGCAACTCGCCAAACGTTTTAGCCGCAGCCAGGGCAGCGCGCGACCTCAACGCGCGCGTTGTCGGTATCACTGGTTTCGGCGGAGGGCAGTTGCAGGCGCTCTGCGACATCTGCCTCGTCGTTCCGAGCCACGAATACGGCCCCGTCGAGGATGTACACATGATCTTGGTCCATGCGGTGACGGCTGCCATCCGCGCAGAGCTCGGCGCGCATGCCGTCGTGCCGCTTACCGCTGCGGCAGAGGCGACAGTACCGATTCACTGAGGCTTGCGTGCAGCACCCAGGCGAAAACAGCCATGGCGACGATTTTTCTAGATCGCGACGGCGTGATCAATCGCAACCGGCACGATTACGTCACATCCTGGGAGGAATTCGAATTCC
This sequence comes from uncultured Ktedonobacterales bacterium, assembly GCA_964469715.1. Lineage (GTDB taxonomy): Bacteria > Chloroflexota > Ktedonobacteria > Ktedonobacterales > JADMIN01 > CAWAWP01. The sequence goes on from CAYYCB010000001.1 coordinate 29,807, forward strand.
TCCCAGGAGCCCGCCACGCTATCGCGGCTCTGACCCGCGCCGGACATCGGATATTTGTCGTCACGAATCAGGCATGCGTCGGCAAAGGGATGGCGTCCGCGACGACAGTACGGACGATCCATAACTACATGATCCGCGAGATCGGACTGGCGGGAGGTCGTATCGAAGCGATCCTCTGGTGTCCACACCGAGCGGATGAGGGCTGCACATGCCGAAAGCCCGCCCCTGGCCTACTCCTTCGAGCTCACGACGAATACGGTGCGGCGCTCGGTCAAGCGATCATGGTCGGCGATACACCGAACGACCTGCGTGCGGCAGCGGCGATTGGCGTCCCCGCCATTCTAGTCTTATCCGGACTTGGCTGGCGAACAGCCATCGCCGCCGTGAAAGAGCCGCTGCCACCCTGCAGTTTTGCGATCAATCTGGCACACGCTGCCCATCTCATCCTTCGCTCCTCTGTCACGCTCGAACGACGTGCGAATTGGCTGCATGGTGTCGTAGACGGCGCACGCGCTATCGACCGGCGCATCGCTCCGTGGTCACTCTCAGCCCACTAGGAAACAGAAGGGCTTGCGGCGGCTTGGCATGTAATTGAACCCGCGGCAGCGCGCCGCCCATTGCGGGGCGCATGGCGGTCGAAGAAGAAGTGAGGCATGTATGCGCATAAGTCCAGGTGCGAGGCAGCCGCCGCGCGTCATGATCCTCGGCCTTGACGGCGCGACATTCACTTGGGTTCGACCATTAGTGGCAGCGGGGAAGCTCCCGGTGCTCGCACGCCTCATGGCAGAGGGGACGAGCGGCCCGCTAGAGTCCATCATCCCGCCGCACACTGGCGCGGCATGGCCTTCGCTCATCACGGGCCGCAACCCTGGCAAGACTGGATTGTTCTACTTCGAACGCTACGACGTCGCCCGATATGCCTGTCTAAATGGATTTGCCACGGCAGAGACCATCGTAGGAAGGACGATCTTTGACAGCAGCTTGATCGGTGATTTGCGTGTGGCGGCGCTCCGTGTACCCATGACATATCCCACATGGCCCGTGAACGGCGTCATGGCGAGCGGCTATCCCGCACCGGCGGATACCGTGCGCTCGATGTATCCGCGTGCGCTGGCAAAGGTGATGCCGCAAATGGGCACACTGCCAATCCACGGCGCTAACCCGGAGCACATCTCGGCGCTCCTCGCGCATGAAACTGAAGCGCTAACGACCGCCGCCTGCCATATCCTCGCGAGTGATGAGTTCGATCTCGGCATGGTCGTATATCAGCAACCTGACCAGGCCCAGCATTTCTTCTGGCGCTACGCCGACCCAACCAGCCCGCTCTATACGGAGGACGAAGCAGAGGCTTACGGAGACCTGATCGCTCGCTGCTATCAGTCGGTGGATGCCGGCATAGGGCGGCTGCTCGAATTCTGTGGCGACGAGACACTTGTGCTCGTCGTCTCGGATCACGGAGCAGAGTGCGCCCCGAAGTGGTCCTTCCAGGCGAACCAGTGGCTCTGCGAACAAGGCTTGCTGGCCGTGCAGCCGCCGAGCGTCATACGGCGCGAAGCCCGTACGCTTTTCAACATTCGCCGGATCGTGCCGAAGGACATCCGGCGGAATCTACGCCATCTGATCCTGAAAGGACCCAGCGCCTCGCTGCGGGACAGCCTATCGTATCTCGGTCAGGGAACCGAGTTCATTGACTGGCACCGGACCCGCGCATATCGCTTCCCTGTGGCTGAACAGATGGAAGGCTTGGCAATCAACTTGAAGGGACGCCAGCCACACGGAATCGTCGAGCCCGCCGAATACGATGAGTTGCGCGCGCGACTCACCGACGAATTACGACTTCTGCGCCAGCCGGGCACAGATGCGCCGCTGGTCACTGAAGTCCACCGGCGAGAAGAGGTCTTCTGGGGCCCGCATGCTCATCGCGCCCCAGATCTCCTGTACCGACTGGCGCCAGGATTCGAGTCGCGCGGCGAGCTGCACGGCGCCATCTTCACGGAAGCATCCCCCGCAAGCCTCGTGCGACACAACGCCTGGCATGATCGTGCCGGCATACTGATGGCGCACGGCCCAGACGTGGCTGCGGGCAAAGATATCGCCGGCGCTCACCTCCTTGATATCGCTCCTACTGTTCTCCAGGCCCTCGGGCGGCCGCTCTCCTCCGAACTTGACGGGCGTCCTCTTCAATCCTTGCTGGCAGGGGACGCCGGCCAGACAAGGGAGCCTGGCAGCCTTGGCTGGGCACATGAGCCATATGAAGGCGTCATGAGCCCGCGCGCCACCTCCGCCGAAGCAGTTCCCAGCACAGTGCTCTCAGAGGGCGAGCAAGAGGAGATCCGGCAGCGCCTTCGTGCGCTCGGGTATTTGTAGAGCTACCCGTATGCGGGGTCCATGAACATGACGTGTGAATATCCCTTGATGCCATGGGTATCTCTCTCGATTGAGCAACTCCGTCGCATCACAGTACAGTTGAAGCACCGCGGGGCGAAGTGAGGCAGGAGGCGACTTGCCACATGAGGCGCGCAAGAGTACTAGTTGTTGGATTAGACGGCGCAACTTTTGACCTCATCTCACCCCTGGTCGAGGCTGGCAAGATGCCTACTCTAGCCGGCCTCATACGGACAGGTGGAAGCGGGGTGCTGCGCTCCATCGTTCCACCACACACTGCGGCGGCCTGGAGCACGCTGATCACGGGCAAAAATCCCGGGCAGCACGGCGTAAGCGGTTTCGAGCAGATCGCGCTGCGCGATTACGGGTGCCGAGGCGACCTGACGCAATCGCACATGCTGGCTGGCCAAACCATTTTTGACTTGCTTGGCGGCAGCGGCATGCGCGTTGGGGCGGTACGCATTCCGATGACCTATCCAGCATGGCAAATCAATGGCGTCATGGTCAGCGGCTATCCATCGCCGAATCGGGCTGGCGGCCACACGTGGCCAACCTCCCTATCCCAAGACGTTCCGCCGATGGTTGCGATGCCATCCTCGAACGACCCGGGTGAGCGGCTCTCCGTCCTACTTCGCGAGATTTCCACTTGCACAGACATCGCCCAACACCTGCTTGATTCGGAAACCTTCGACCTCTTCATGGTGGTGTATCAGCAGCCAGATCAGGCTCATCACTTCTTCTGGCATTTCATCGATCCGGCAAGCCCCTGTTATTCGATCGCCGGTGCGAAGACACACGGCGATGCCATAGCTCGCGTCTATCAGCAGATCGATGTCGAGTTGGCTCGTCTCCTCGCGGCGGCCGAGCCCGACATGACACTCATCGTCTCAGATCACGGAGCCGCGCGCTCCCCCAGGCAGCAATTTCACGTCAACGCGTGGCTCTCCACCCTGGGACTGCTCAGATTGAGAAACCCACAGCAGACATTCGGGCAGCGTTTCTATTCGCACCGAAGCCGCATGTTGAGCCGTGCGCGTCGGATTCAGCTCCGCAGGTTCCTCGAACGCATCTTGCCTCAGTCCATACGCTCGCGCATGGAAGAGTTCATCTTGAACGTCGATCAGGTTGACTGGTCGATGACGCAGGTTTATCGTTTCCCCCTTCCGGAGCTTACCGAGGGATTGGCCATAAACCTGCGCGGGCGGCAACCGCAGGGCATCGTTGAGCCAGGACATGAGTACGACTCTCTGCGTACCAAGCTGCTGGAGGAGCTGCGCCGTCTGCGCACACCAAACGGCGACCCTCTCGTCGCCCATGTGTGGCTGCGTGAAGAGCTATTTAGCGGTGATCATGCCAGCGACTGGCCGGATATCGTGTTCCGCCTCCACCCAGACGTGCAGGCCGGGACCGCGTGTTCGGGACCCCTCTTCTCTCCGGTCCCGATGCAAGCGTTCGAGCGCCACAGCGGCACCCACGACGAGCGCGGCATTCTGGTCGCGTCTGGAGCAGGCATCAAACCCGGCTCAGCCCCAGACGAGGCACGTCTGCTCGACTTCGCGCCGACAGTATTTCGGCTCCTCGGCGCTGACATACCCACCTCCTTCGAGGGCAGGATTCTGACAGAGATGCTGACCGATGGTGCATCTATGACCACGATTCAGCCCGCACGATCCGCATCCCAGCGTGAGTTCGTGCAGCCGGTTGCGGAACCCGTGGCCGCGGCTGTGTTGAGTGCGGAGGATGAGCAGACAATCAGAGATCGCCTGCGCGATCTGGGCTACTTGTAACTCAGCGTTGGGTATCCCCTCCCGGCTGTAGTGGAGGAATTATGGTGATCACGCTTGGCCAGCGGGCCAATATACGCCGTCTCAGGGCAGGTGTTGGAGCAACAGTCGCCATCGGGTTGTCAGCGGCTGCCATTGGGCTGGCCGCAGCGTTCGGTGTGACACGGGTCTCCACCGCCGTGATCATCGTAGCGGCGCTGGTGCTCGGCGGGCTCTTCACCGCCATTATCCTGGGGCGGTGGTATCTCGGCTTGATCCTCGTCTTCATCGAGGCCCCGTTCGACGATCTCATTCGACGTTTTGTATATTTCGGTCGCCAGGTTCCGCACCTGGACCCCATCCATCTCGTCGCAGAGTTCATGGTGTTCTCGGTCGCACTTGGCATCGTGCTGGATGGCATTGTCCACCGTCGTGTCGGCGCCGCCCCGCGCCAGCGGAAGCTCCTCTTGCTAGCAACATCCCTCTATTTCGCGTACCTAGTCGTGCAGATCTTCAATCCCCTGAATGGCAACATCCTCATCGGCGCGCAGGGATTCGTCTCCATTGGCTACTACATTCTCCTGCTCTTCGTGGCTCCGCGCGTCATACGCACACCGCAGGCATTGCGGCTACTCTTGACCGTGAGCGTGCTCTGCGCCACGCTCGTCGCACTGTACGGCATCTTCCAACACGTGCGGGGCCTTACGCTGCAAGACAAATTTGAGCTGCAACGTTTGGAACTGCTCATCGGCAAACGCAGTTACCTCTATTACGGTAGCGAGGTTCGAGTCTTCTCGACGCTGGGTACCTACAGTGCGTGCGCCAGCTACCTCTGTGTGAACTTCATCATCGCGACATACCTCCTGCTGCGTGGCTCGCCGCGCATCCGCCTTCTCGCGGCCACCGCGATGCCCCTGATGGCGCTTTGCCTGCTCTGGACGTACAGCCGAACGAACTGGCTGGGAGCGAGTGTGGGCGTCATGCTTGTCTTCGCCTTGTTGCGCCCGTGGAGGCCACAGCAAAAGGCCTTCTTTCTTGCGTTCCTCCTGCTGCTGGGCATAGCGCTCTTCGGCCTGCTAGGGCAACTCGGCCAATCTTCGATCGCCATGGGGAACCCGGTGCTCCAACGGTTCGGCCAGCTTACAAACGGTGAAGGGGAGACGTCCCTCAGCCAGCGCGTGTCTGAGCTCGGCTACATCGTGCGATACTCTCGTTACAACCCCCTCGGCGCGGGAGTGGGAGCCAATTTGCCGAATACGGCCGGGAACACCGGGGCCGCAAAGGTAGCCAACGTCAACAATGACAACTACTACTTCCTCCTGCTATTCGAGATCGGCTATCCCGGCCTTGCGCTCTTCCTCGTGCTGTCGCTCGGATTTGTGGTGGTCGGGCTAAAGAACCACCAACGTGCCAGGTATAGAGACGTGAAGGGGCTGGGCGCCGTTCTTGTGACGATTGTCATCACACTGCTATTCCTAAGCCTGGGCGAGCCGTTCCTGCAGTTCGGCGGCACTGTGGAGTACTTCTGGCTCGCCGCCGGATTGCTCATAAGCCTGCCTGAGATGGACGCGTGCGCATTGCGCGAAGCGGCGGCGCAGCCAGGCGGGATCTCCGCATCAGGCGGAGACGTGCCGGCCCGAGTGGTCGTAGGCGCCGGGAGGGCACAGTGAATCTGGCGTACTTCTCAGACGTCGTGGAGCTCGGGGGCGCGGAACTCAGCCTGGTAGACTACTTTCGCGCATTGCCCGCGCTGCCTATAAGCGCTCGTCTGATCACGCCGCACGAGGGTCCCCTTTCGGATGCCGCTCGCGCGGTAGGCGCCGAGTGTCGCGTGGTGCACATGCCCGAGCTCACAGCTTACGAGCACAATCCCAACATCTTCAAAGCGACACACGACCCTCGTGCACGTGCTGCTTACTTCTCCGAGGCTGCCCGCTCTCTCTGGCGATTGGCGGCCCTCCTGAGGCGTGAGAGGATAGACGTCCTCCACACGAATGCGCTCCGTGCCCACCTCTATGGAGCAGTCGCTGGACATCTCGCGGGCTGTCGCGTGGTCTGGCACGTTCGCGACATCATCGTGAAGCCGTGGCAGCTCCACCTGTTCCATGGCCTCGGCCACATGGTGGATCGCATCGTTTGCGTGTCGGAACCCGCCCGCGACGCAATGGCAGTCAGTCCTTCGCTTGCACGCAAAGCCATCACCATCCACAACGCCATCCACCTCCCGACCTATCGCCCGACGGATGGTGAGGTGCAGCGCGTGCGTGCAGAGTTGAAGCTTGAGGGCTGCTTTCCAATCATCTCGCTTGTCGGCCAGTTGACCTGGAATAAAGGGCACCTCGATCTCATCGCGGCCATGCCTTCCATACTCGCGCATGCTCCACAGGCGCGCTTGCTGATCGTCGGTGAATCGCTGAGCGGCGAAGAAGGGTACAGGGCCACGCTTCGCGATCTCGTGCACAATTTGAATCTGGAGCAGCAGGTGATTTTCACCGGCTTCCGGCGTGATGTGGGAGCGATTCTGGGCGCCAGCGACGTTGCGGTGACGCCGTCGTGGCAGGAGCCGTATCCACGCACTGTCATGGAGGCGTACATAGCTGGGACTCCCGTCGTCGCGACGAACGTCGGCGGAATCCCTGAACTGGTGCGCGATGGGGAGACAGGCCTGCTGGTCGACCCGCATCAGCCCGATCACCTCGGCAACGCCATTCTCCGTGCCCTAGAGCCAGAGGTGCGTGAGCGGCTTCGGCGCAAGGCCACTCGGGTCGCACACGAGGAATGCTCCGTAGAGGCCGAGCTAACGCGTATCGTCGGCCTCTACGAAGAGATTCTTCGTCTCCCGCGCGGCACGCTCTCTCGCGCGAAAACCAACCGGACATCTGCGGCGTGAGTATCCGCATTGGCCGAGGAGGTCGCCGTGCACATCGTCTTGAATTGTGCGCTTACCGGGCCAGATGCCACAGGCATCGGCGTCTATGCCGGCGCCTTGGCGGCCGCTCTGCCGGCCACTGACAACGGAGAACATACCTACGACGTGTATGTTGGTGGGACGGTGCCTGGCGTGACCGACCGGCCAGCCTCGGGCCGCGTCAAGTATCATGTGGTGAGTTCATCTGGTCCGCTCGGCAGACTTCGCTGGGATATCTGGCAAATCGGCGTGGCCGCGCGGCGAGCTGGCGCCGATCTACTGCATAGCACCACGGCATATCTGCCGATCCACCCGCCCTGTCCATGCGTGCTTACTGTCCACGATCTCGCAATCTATCACTTCCCCGCTACGTTCCGCGTGGCAAATCGGACACTCGGGCGGCGCATCTTTGAGATGTCCGTCCGGCGCGCAGCAGCGCTCATTGCCGTATCCGAAGCGACGCGGCGGGATCTGACCACGCTCCTCGACGTTCCCTCAGAGCGGATCACCGTTATCCCGGAAGCGGTCGATCCTATCTTCCAGGCCCAGACAGCCCAGACAGACATCCCCCGCATCCAGCACACATACGGAATCCAACGCCCGTATGTGCTATCCGTCGCCACCGCCGAGCCCCGCAAGAACTTGGGCCGGCTCCTCGATGCGTACTGTGCCTGTCTCCCTATAGTGGGCGCAGACCTCCAACTGGTGCTTGTCGGCCGGCAGGGTTGGCTGGCCGGCCCACTGGAACAGAGGATCCGCCATCTTGCCGCGAACGGGATGGTGAAGCTGCTAGGTTATGTCCCGCGCGCCGACTTGCCAGGACTCTACGCAGGAGCCGCCGCCTTCGCATATCCATCCCTCTATGAAGGATTCGGCCTACCAGTGCTAGAAGCCCTGGCTTGCGGCACACCGGCGCTGACATCGAACTCCTCTTCGCTGCCCGAGGTGGCAGGTGATGCCGCCCTGCTGGCGGAGCCCACTTCAGTGGATGCGATAGCAGCCGGGCTCATCAGGTTGCTCAAGGATGCCGACTTTGCCCTCGCCCTTCGCCTGCGCGGACCGGCCCGCGCCGCGGAGTTCTCCTGGGAAGTGGCGGCACGCCGCACGCGCTACGTGTACGAGCGCGCTTCCACCTACCGCACGGTGTCGCCGCCCGAGCCTGCACTGCGAGCCGTCATGGGTCGCCAGGAGGGAGGTTGACAGATGCAGCAAACGTTCCCTCCGACGCGGGCCAAGCAAAGTGCCGCCGGCCCAGGTGTGACCACATGGCTCGAAGATCATCCGCTCTCAGTCCTCGCGGTGACACCGGAGTTCCACAATGGAGGAACCGAAATCCAACTCCTGGAGCTCGGCCGCGGACTCACCTCGCGAGGCGATCGCTATCGGATCGTGACAGGCAGAGGTACACAGCTCGACACCTTGCGCACCTCAGGCATCTCACACCGCGTCGTGAGGCAGACGGCTGGGGCGGTGCCGATGCTAGTGGAACTGCTAGCGTACGCGGGCGCCATACTCCGCGAGCTCCTCATTGAGCCAGCCGACGTCATTCAAAGCACCTCCATCCGAACAACGTACGCTGCCACGCTGGCCGTCGCCGCCTTTGGCCTCCGGCGACCACGCACGCCTGAGCCAGTCATCGTGACCACACTGCATGGCGGCAAACAGTCCGATCTGTATGGTCGCGCTGCCCGCCACCTGCGCTATCTCGGCGATGCCGTGATTGTGGTCTCCAGCGATGGACGCGACGCGCTGCAAGGTCGGGGCTTTCCGGAGGAGCGGCTGAGCGTTATCCCCCCTGGACGCGACCTCGCCGAGTTTATAGCCGTACGTGGCGGCAAAGTAGAGCCAGCCGTGATCACCGGCATCCCGGCTGACGCGCGCATCGTGCTACACGTCGGGCGGCTCGCTCCGCTCAAGGGGCTTACCTATCTACTCGATGCGTGGGGGCTGATTTGCTCAGACTTCACGGCAACACACCTGGTAATCGTGGGCACTGGCGAGCTCGAAGCTGATCTTCGCGCCCACGCGGCCTCCCATGGAATCGGAGAGCGCGTCAGCTTCCTCGGCTTCCGCAGAGACGTGCCCGCGCTTCTGGCCCGCGCCGATGCCTTCGTCCTGAGCTCACTCTGGGAGGGCATGCCTATGGCAGCGGTCGAGGCCATGGCAGCAGGCGTCCCCGTGGTCGCGACACATGTCGGAGGCACAGCCGACGCGGTCGAAGATCAGGTGACCGGGATGCTCGTTCCACCAGCCGATCCAGGAGCGCTCGCAAGCGCGCTGCGCACCCTCCTTACAGACCGCACCCGCGCACAACAACTCGCCGAGACTGCCCACCTGCGTGTGCGACGCCGCTTCAGCCGCGATGCGATGGTCGCGGCGACGCGACAGGTATATCTCGAAACTCGCAATCGGCATTTTGCGCGGGCCGCACAGATGATGCCGTTGGAGCTCTGAGCGCCCTGCGGCCGTTTGGCGCCGCGGCTTCAAAGCTAGATGTCTGGTTGACTCGTAGCGAGGAACGCCTATGGCAGCGGTGGAGCAGGCCGTCCGGTTGCAGGGGGCTGGCACCGATCCTTCGGGCTCGGCAACAGTCACCGATATAGCCGCACAACTCGCTGCGGAGATGCAAGGTCTTCGCGTCGCGCTGGTGCATGACTATCTGCTGCATATGCGCGGTGGTGAGCGTGTCTTCGCTACCCTACGGCGCATATACCCACATGCCGACGTTTTCGCGCTCGTCTACGACCACGCGGCGATGGAGAGCGCATATGACTTCGGCGCAGTAAAGACGTCCTTCATTCAGCATCTGCCCCTTGCTCGTAGTCATTTCCGCGCCTATCTGCCCCTCTATCCAATCGCAGCGGCGCATCTCGACCTCGCAAGCTACGACCTGATCATCAGCAGCAGCAGTGCCTGGGTTCACGGCGTGCAAAACGTTGGGCATGCTTGGCACATCTGCTACTGCCACACACCCTTCCGCTTCGCCTGGAGCGAATACGAGCGAATCATCGGTCCATGCAGCCCCTATGCTCCACCCGTGCGATGGGCGCTGCGGCCTATCCTCGCGAGCGTCCGCCGCCATGACGTCGCCATGGCACAGCGGGTGGATCACTACATCGCCAACTCCCACGTCGTGCAGGAGCGGATCGCGCAATACTACGGCCGGACGAGCACAGTCATCCATCCTCCCTTAGACACCGTACGATTCAAACCATCTCGCGAGCACGACACCTATTTCCTCGTCGTCTCGGCACTCGTCGACTACAAGCGCGTAGACGTGGCTGTGCGAGCGTTCACGCGGCTCGGCTGGCCACTGATGATCGTCGGCGACGGTCCTCAACGCGACACTCTCAAACGCATTGCCGGGCCTAGCGTCCACTTCCTTGGTACCGTGCCTGACTACCTGCTGGCCCACCTCTATAAGCGCTGCCAGGCGCTCATCTTCACCGCAAATGAAGACTTTGGCATCGCCCCACTTGAAGCCCAGGCCAGCGGGCGCCCTGTGGTCGCCTTCGCCGCCGGCGGCGCGCTTGAAACGGTCGTGCCAGGGAAGACGGGTATGCTGTTCCCGGCGCAGGAGCCGGGCGCACTCGTGGACGCGCTGCGATCGTTTGACCCGGACGCCTTTGAACCGCGGACACTCCATGCGCACGCTCGTCACTTCGGCGAGGACCGGTTTGCCGCGGAGTTCGCGTCCCTGGTGCGCGAGCAGCTTCCACAGATTCGCGAACGCAAGCGTGCCTCGGAGCGAGCATCCGCACCTGCATTCGGCACGCAACCCCATGACGCAGGCATCTCACGCCTAATGGTCACACCGGGCGAAGATGCAGCCCTTGCGCATGACGAGACAAGCCACGAGAGCGAGCTTGCCGTCCGGCGCAACCAGCCATATGAGGCGGCGAAACGGACGTTGGACATCATCGGGAGTGCGGTGGGGCTAACACTGCTCGCCCCGTTGTTCGCCGCTATTGCCGTGCGGATCAAGCTCGAAGACCGTGGGCCCGCCATCTACCGTCGCGAGGTCATAGGTCGAGGCGGGCGCCGGTTCGAAGCCCTCAAGTTTCGCACCATGATCCCCAATGCGGACGCCTACCTGCTTAGTCATCCCGACCTAGCCGCCGAGTATGCCGAGAACGTCAAGCTGCGCCGCGATCCTCGTGTTACTCGGGTGGGCGCCGTGCTTCGTCGCACAAGTCTGGACGAACTTCCGCAGCTCGTCAATGTGCTGCGCGGAGAAATGAGCCTGGTAGGTCCGCGCATGATCCATCCGTCCGAGCGCGAACGCTTCGGCGCATTGGCAGACCTACGCGAGCAGGTATTACCGGGCATCACGGGCTTATGGCAGGTTAGCGGCAGGCAGGACGTCTCGTACGACGAGCGAATCCGACTCGACCAGCGATATCTCCGCGAGCGGTCGCTCAAGCTGGACCTTCAGATTCTAGCTCGTACGGCGCTCGTGCTTCTGCACCGCGAAGGAGCGTATTGAGACAGCCGGTACAGCCATATACGTCGAGAGGAGATCGGCAACATGCGCATTCTCGTCACGGGCGGAGCCGGGTTCATCGGCTCGCACATCGCTGAGGCGTACCTGGCCGCGGGGCACGACGTTGCAGTAGTCGACAACCTGTGGCTGCATGGCGGCGGTAAGTTGGCCAACTTGCCCCCTGGCGTCCGCTTCTATGCCGTCGGCATCGAGGACCGCGCGCTCGCCGAAGTCTTCGACCGCGAGCAACCAGATATTGTCAATCACCAGGCAGCCCAGCATAGCGTGAAGATATCGACGGATGATCCGAGCTTCGATGCGCGCGTCAATGTGCTGGGGCTGCTCAACGTACTGGAAAACGCTAGTCGGCACCACGTACGCAAGGTGATCTTCGCCTCATCCGGCGCCACCTATGGCACCCCTGAGTACGTACCGATGGACGAGAAGACGCCGCAGCGGCCAGAATCGCCGTATGGCATCACCAAGATGGCGGCCGAACACTATCTGAGGTACTACAGCGCTGCTCACGATCTCAATTTCACCGCATTCCGGTATGGGAACGTCTACGGGCCCCGGCAGGACCCCAGCGGCGAGGCCGGCGTGATCGCCATCTTCGCGCATCGTCTGCTCACTGGGCAGCCCGTGCGCATAGACTGGGATGGCGAGCAGGCCAAGGATTACGTGTATGTCGGCGACATCGCACACGCAAGCGTCCTGGCGTTGGAGCGTGGCGACTGCGACTTCTTCTGCCTCGGCACGGGGATCTGCACCTCGGTCAACGAGCTGCATCGCAAGCTTGTCGAGATCGTTGGCCGCAAGACGCCGGTCATCCGGGCGTCAAAGCGGCCCGGCGACGTACATCTGGCATACTTCGACTGCGCGCATGCTAGCGAGAATTTGGGTTGGATTCCGCGAATCGGCCTCGATGAGGGTTTGACCGAGACGGTGGCGTACTTCGAGGCCCTCCTGGCGACAAACCGCGCGACGCCAGTGCCTGCGCGATCGGCAAGCTGAGTGAACTATTCGCAGGTCGCGTCACGCCTACGCCCTGCCAGCCGCCAAACCAAGGCGACATCGTCATCACAAATAGCCGAGATTGGTGAGCCGTTCCCTGATGCTTTCTTCCTCCTGCGGAGCAAGCACATAGGCGGCGTCCTGCTCTCCAGCATCCACACCGCCTCCTACTCCATCTGGCACGAGAACTGGAGAGGAGGCGGCATTCGCGACGCCGACGGCCACACCCGCTGGCGAGGACGCGTGCGTGAACAGCCCTTCGATGACGTCTCCTTCCATCCATTGGGACGCGGGTAGGCCGAGCGCGGCCAGCACCGTCGGAGCAAATTGCAGCATGGACGCATTGCGGAGCGGCCTTCCGGCCGCGACGTCAGGACCCGCGGCGATGAGAATGCCGAGATCGTCGTGCCAGCCGCTGCGCGGCCCGTCGAGCTCGGTCGGCTTGAGGCGTGTGAATAGGGGGCCGCTTGAGTTCGATCCCACTCGGTACAGGGGGTGTAGCCGGAAGACGATATCGGGCGCGCCATCCGCATGTCTATGCCCGAACACCTCCTCCCTCCTAAACACTTCCGATACGAGTTGCTCGCCCGTGCCCGGAACTCGCAGGTCGCGCAATTGGCTGATGATGGCTTCCCGGAGCTCCTCATACTCATCATTCGCGTCCACTATGCCGGTAGGCTGGCGGCCCGCGACATTCAGGGCGATTCCCTCCACTTGAGCAGTGATCATGAAGCGGTACGCTCGTGTGTGTGCCCAGTCAATTTGCGACGCCCCGCTGCGCAATGAGCTACGCAAGTCATCGAAGCGCTCCAAATTGACGCGCCGACCAAGCTTCAAAATCCGAGCGCGTAGAGCCGCGGGCAGCAGCCAGCGCCGCGCCGCATAGAGGCGCTGGGCAGCGCGAGGTCCACCCGGCCGCACCTGCAACCAGCCTTGCTGGGCGAGCCAGGCATTGAGGTGGAAGGCGTTGGGCGCAGCCATCGCCCCGCCATGGTCCGAGACGACAAATACGGTCGTCTCTGGGCCGGCATGGGAAAGGAGCCGTCCTACCGCACGATCCAGGGCCTCGTAGACACGAGGGATGAACTCCCCGAAACGCCTGGCATCCTGCTCGTTATACGCGGGGCAATTCGGATCATGGTAGCGCCAGAAATAGTGATGAGCCGCGTCGGAGTCCTGATAGACCACCATGAACAGGTCCGGCGACTCCTCGTCGAGCACTTGTTCGCAGAGGCGCGTCAGCAGTTGGATACGTTCGAGCGAGAAGCGTAGGCGTTTCGTTGGTGACTGTGTTCGCGTGATGTCATGGAGTTTACCAACGCGCCCTGCCAGGCTTGGCGGGAAAGCGGCTGCGGGCGATCCGCCCGGAGATGGATAACCGGAGATCATGACGCCGTTTACCGGCCAGGCAGGGAATGTCAGCGGGACATGCATCGCAGCGACACGCAAGCCGTGTCGGCTGGCCACATCAAAAATCGTCCGACCGCGCTTCGTCTGGGATGTCACGATGCCAGCCCGGCCGGTGTAGTTGCCAAGAGTCAGCTTATGAAAATAAAGAATGCCGTGATTGCCGGGGCTTTCACCCGTGACACATGTGGTCCAGGAGGCGGCAGTGTGAGGCGGGAATGTGGACCGAAGCTCACCCGCTGCCCCCCGTCCGAGCAAACCCGCCAAGTTGGGCAGCCGCCCCTGCTTCACAAGCGGCTCGATGAAGTGGAATGTCGCACCATCAAGACCAATGATCATGACTCGCGGCGCCATGCGGCAGCCCCCTCTCACGCATTGTTTGCCCAGATGCTGAGTCGCAAAGACATGACTCGCGCCTCACGGTGAGCGCGCGAATCCGATCAGAGGTATCCGAGACTATGCAGACGACTCTTTATGCTCTGCTCTTCCTCCAAGGTCAGCGCGGCGCCCTCAGCGGCGTCGGTTTCCCAGCCCTTCTCCTCGGTGTCTACGCGCGGCGCACCACGCGCCTCTACTGATGCGCCAACCGGATCGCGGTAGCCTTCCGCCTCCAGCAGGTCAAACGGCACATGCCCTTCCATCCACGGCGCCGGCTCAAGGTCCAGGAGGCGCATCACGAGCGGCGCCATATCAAGCAGGCGCGGTTGCCCACCCTCTCCACGGCGAATGAGCGGCCCTGCTGCGACGAAAATGCCCTCAGGCTCGTGCCAGCCGCCTAGATTGCGACGTAGATCATCAAGTGGAACCGACGAAAAGATCTCCCCGCTCAGGTTGCGGCCGCCGCGATAGCTCGGGTGTAGGCGCAGCAGAATGTCCGGCGCCCGCTCGCTGTACTTGCCCGAGAAAACCTCCTCACGCCGATATGCCGAACGGATGAGTGGTTGCCCATCGAGCGGAGCACGCAGTTCCTTCAGCATCGAGAGAAGCTGATCGCGCAGGTCCTCGTAGGCCCTTCCAGGCGCTACGTTACCCCAGGGCTGGCGACCTGCGACATTCAGCATGATGCCTTCAATCTCGGCCGTCACCGCAAACCGAAAGGCGTGCGTACGTCTCCAGTCCACGTCTTCCAGGTTGAAGTAGTAGGTCTCAGCAGCCGTGGCAGCGGCGATAGGCAGGGCGCCTCCCAGGACCCGTTTGACTCTGGCCCGCACTCGTGCCGGCAAGAGCCACCGGCGAGCCTCGTAGAGATCCGAGCGGAGTCGGTGTCTGTGTCGAGCAAGGTGGCCCACAGATGCCAACCATGCGTTCAGGTGAAAGAGCTGAGTCGGGGCCAGACAGCCTCCATGATCCGAGAGCACCAGCAGATGGGTATTCGGACCGGCAAAACTGAGGAGCTCGCCGATGCCGTCGTCAATCTCGCGGTACACGCGCTCGATGACGTCGCCGTACTGCGCCGCTTCAGCTTCTTCATATGCTGGGCTGTCGGGGTCCGTGTAGCGCCAGAACCAGTGGTGCGCTATGTCGGATTGTTGATAGACGAGTGTGAATAGATCGACGTCGCCGGATGCGAGCACCTCACATCCGATTCGGGTGGTTCGCCGGACCTCCTCCAGCAATAGCTGCGCGCGCTGCCCAGGCGTGGGCGTATCACTAGGATCCCGCATCCCTGGAATCTGCCGGGACAGTTCCCTGGGATAGGTGTAGTTGCCAGATTCCGGGCTAGGATACCCGCTGACCAAAACGCCGTTTATTGGCCACGCTGGATAGGTCATGGGCACGCGCACCGCGGCGACCCGAAGGCCGTACTCTCCCGCCACATCCAGAAACGTCCGCCCCGCAATCGCCGCGGATGTGACCAACCGTGCTCCCGCGCCATAGCCGCCAATCGTCATCTCGTCGAAATTCAGGATTCCATGGCTGCCCGGATGTTGCCCAGTGAGAAACGTCGGCCACCCCGCGGCAGTGTGGGGAGGAATAGTCGAGAGCAGAGATGCCCGATTTCCTGTACGAATGATGCTCGCGAGATTCGGAAGCTTGCCGGCCGCGAGTAGCGGATCTATGACGCGAAACGTGGCGCCGTCGAGGCCAATGACTATGAGACGCGGTCGTGCCATCCTGCCTACTCCTCTCTCGATTGGAAAGCCCGATCCGCCCTGATATGTCTTGCCACGGCAGAAGTGGCGCTCGGCGCCACAACGAGCATGATGAGGGCGATGACGTTCATGCGTGCGACCAAGAGTACTGTGGCAGGTAGGCTCCGTTGCCTGCCTGCCACAGCCTCTGACGTCGAGCAGGCGGTACGAGGATCAGACTCGCAGCGCACCGAGGATGCGGCGCGCCATTCCCGCACCCGTCTCCGCGGCTTGCATTGAGGCAGCAAACCACTGGAGAGAATGACCGATGCGCTCGCGATGATCAGCGCGAACATGATGTAGTGCATGGTGCGAGGCCGGCCATGCCCGTCCAGATGTTGAAGGATCGCCTGCTTCTCCTCGCCCTTCACCGACCGGATTCCGACCGTCTGAGGCTGCGAGCTCCGCAGTCTCACGACCACTTCTACCAGGTGTGCCCGAAGGGCGAGGGAGCAGAGCAGGAGATACCCGACGCAGAAAATGCTGCCCTCGGCCATGGCCGCCAGCCATGAGTGCGCGCCTGCTGGACCGCGCAAGACATGGGCTGCAAGCACAGCGACAAGAGCCGCCAAGAATGACAGACTCACCGGGAGAGCAATCGGCCTCAGCAGTTGCGAGGCGCGGGCACCTACAAGGTGAGCTACATAGGCGAAGGCGACAATGGTGGCGGCAATCTTGGCTCCGGTGAAGAGCATGCTGGTGCCGATAATGCCGAAGCGGAGCGGAGCCGGGATTAAGAGAGGGATGACGATCACAAGTTGCAAGCCGGAGATCCACCAGAACTCGCGTGCCCGTCCGACTCCATTGCATAGGTTGCGCATGACCTGGAAATAGGTGTGCGCGAAGCCGTAGATAGCAAGCACCTGAAGCGGGATGTAGGCTGGAGCCCATTTGTGTCCGTAGACGACCGACAATGCGATTGGCCCAAGCAATAGGGTGCCGATACAGAGCGGTGCGGCGTAATAACTCACCCAGCGTAGTGTCACCTGCAACGAGCGGCTCTGTTCCTCGCGCCGGCCCTGCAGTTTCGCATAGAGCGGGAGGAGCACACTCGAGACGACACCTCCAGTGATGACCTGGGCGGGGAAGTACGCGAGGAGAAATGCGAAGGCGTAATAGCCTAGCTCCCGAGCCCCCAGCAGTCGGCCAATTGATGCATTGTCGAGGTTGGTGAAGAAAAAGATCAGTAGCGCGCCGCCCAGAACGTACCGACCGTAGTTCAGCAGTTCTCTCAGTAACTTTGGATCCCAGCGTGGTCGCGGCCGATACTCGGAGAGTTTGTAAAGACCGACCGTCCAGACGGCGTAAGCAGCCACCTGGCCCCACCCCACAGATGCGGGGCCTACTCCCCAGATGGCGAGCAGCACCGAGCAGGCAGCAGTGATCAGTGGCCGCGCGGATTCGAGCCACATCTTGCGCCGGAACCGCAGCTCTTTCTCAAAGAGCGTATCGGGAACCACACCAACCGAGTTAATGAAGAAGGCGCATGCCATAAGACGCAAGACGGTCGCACTCGCGGGGCTATGGAAGAACGCTCCGAGTCCATCGGCGCCCACCCAGGCCAAAATGCAGAAAGCCGCGCCCATCGCTCCCGAGAGCACCACCATCTGATCCGCGGCCTCGCGCACGCGATCGGCACGATGGATCAAGGTCTGGAAGACGAAAGCATTCCGCAAGATGGTGAAAGCACTGATGACAAGCGTGCCCACGCCGATTGCGCCGAAGTCCGCCGGAGCGAGGAGGCGAGCCAGAAATAGCGTGGCAAGCAGGTTGGCCACCTGGCCGATGGCAGTGGCGGTGGTCAGCGCAAGCAATGATTCGACCACCCGGCCGCGGATGTCGCCATGCGGATGCATCCTGGGTCGCGACAGGGCCGAACCGCTCGGCGGAGCGGTAGGAGCGCCCACTCCCGACTGCCGTGCAATCGCAGCCTTCATGCGGTCCTCGATGATTCCGTGGCACAGGCCGGGAATGCGCAACGACTCAGTGGCACTATAGGTCGCTCAAACCCGCACGTAAATGGGCAGTCATGCCCACCGCCGCCCCGCCGACTATCCCCACAAGCTTGGGATGATAGACATCCCTCCTATGTCGCCCCGTGAGCACTCGCGCTCGACGTAACAGCACGCTATCATCACGGTGCACGTCAACGAGATTGCTTCCACAGCCGCCTTGCTCGAGCGCTCATTCCCCCTCCCCACAACGATAGCCCAAACCTCCTATCTCAAGTTACTCGTGCCCGTATCGCTCGTTTCGATGAGCTATTGTGTGGGACGAACTTGCGGCACTTGCTTCGAAGGGAGGCGGTGAATCCGCAGGTGGGTAAGGAGATAGCAATGCGCATGAAGCCTCAGCAAGGCTCACCCGTTCGATACGACGAATCACCCAACGTGGCATATGAGGCCAGGAGCTCCCAATTTGCCCGCACAGAGCGACTCGCGAACACGAGCGTGATGGATGTGGAACCTGGGATGTTCGATGGGGAAGACAACAACCCATCAGTATGGCGGCCGTGGCCAGAGTATGCCGGCAACACCGGCAAGCCAGGGCTGCGCGCGCGGGACCGCTCGGTAGGTACAGAGGAGCCGAAGGTTCGGCGCACCTCGACGGCTAAGCATCTGCTTCCGAGAGGACTCGCAATCCTGCTGATATTGGTCGCCGGGCTTATTGCCATCGGGCCAGTTCGCGCATTCGTGAGCGCACACGAAAGCGATGGAAATCACCATACCAGGCAAACGGCGCCAATAGCCACAACGCTGCCGTCCGGGGCGACAACGACTACCCTCGCGTCAACGCCCACGGCTACTGGAGTTTCGCTACCAATAGCCGGCAGGACGGCGAATATGCAATTCACCGCCCAAGGGAATGCATCCGGGCCGAACCAGCCCGGTCTTCAGGGCGCAGATATTGAGATTCGCTGGAACTGGCTCGAGCCAAACGCCCCGATTAATGGTGTGCATCAATACGACTGGGCCCAGTTCGACAGCACCATCGCCCGCTGGCACGCCGCCGGCAAGCGCGTCATGCTCCTGGTCCACTACACCGATTACACCGGGTCGTGCTCTAGCCAACAGGAGATGCCCGCGTGGGAGATCGCCCGCATCCAACATGTGTGCGATTCGGCCTACGGAGTGGTCACTCCGAATTACTTCGACCCGACTTTCATCACCGACCTGCGGACCTTCGTGCACGCCATCGGCGACCACTACGCCGCCAGCCCCTATAAGGGCGACATCGCCTACGTGCGCGTCGGCACAGGCATTGGCGGCGAAGAGATTCCAAACCGCGGCGGCCCGACCAATCTCCCGGTCTGGAACCAGTTGCAGCAATGGGGCTACACCCCCATCGCATGGCGTAACTGGGTGGAGTCTCGCCTCTCGGATTACCAGGCGGCCTTCCCCTACACTACCGTGCTCAACAGCGTCAACACGCTCTGGGCCACCGATCCAGCCGCTGATCCGACGACGGGAATGACGGGGCTGAGCATTCAGTCCGAAATCGCCTATTGGGCGGCAGCGCATGGATTTGGCATCGGCTGCCAAACGCTCTCTCCGGGTTTCGACTACGCTAAGATCCGCGAGATTACAACCTACATCCGCGCGCACTGGCCCCAGACGTTCATCGAATTCCAGACCAAGACGGGCGTCGCAAGCGTCGCGGAGGTGCAGGGCGACATCCAGACAGCCTATTGCTACGGCGCCAAGGCCATCGAATGGTATGCGAACGTGGCTAACACCGCATCCTATCAGCAGGCGTTCCAGACATGGGAGCAGCTCAGTTCTGGGCAAATGTCCGCAGCGACTGCAAACATAGGCACCTGCCCGTAACACCGGCTTAGGCCGACCGTAAGGGAGTCCGACAGGGCAGTGAGTGCCTTTGCCGGACTCCCTTCGTTTCTGGGCAACCCACAATCCCGCAGACTACGCCGCATGTCGAATCTCAGCACCCTGTACGACATGGGATATCCTCGGAGATATGGCCGCAAAGCAGGCGCAGGGTGGGACCAAAACAGGCACGCGTTGTGCTACGGACGCAGCGAGCGGGGCAATGCCTCGTTCCGCGAAAGGGACTCACTCGGCAGGGCGACACATCGCCAGCAGAGAATGAGGGCTGGCCACATGCGTCTCATTCAGTCGAGGCACTCTTGGTGCTCGGTCCTATGGTGTTCGTTCCTCTGCGGCCTCATAGCAGCAGGCGTAACAGCGTGCGGCGAGGTACACAGGAGCACGGTCAATAACACACCTACTCCTTTGTCACCTACAGGACCTATCGCCGGCTCCATGCAGTTCACTGCGCAAGCTGACCCAAATGGCGTATCAAACGCGGCGCTTGTGGGAGCCGACGTGGAGATTCGCTGGAGTTGGCTCGAGCCCAACGCCCCGGCTAACGGCACGCATCAGTACGACTGGGCCCAGTTCGACGACATCATCGCCCGCTGGCACGCCGCCGGCAAGCGCGTCATGCTCCTGGTCCACTACACCGATTACACCGGGTCGTGCTCTAGCCAACAGGAGATGCCCGCGTGGGAGATCGCCCGCATCCAACATGTGTGCGATTCGGCCTACGGAGTGGTCACTCCGAATTACTTCGACCCGACTTTCATCACCGACCTGCGGACCTTCGTGCACGCCATCGGCGACCACTACGCCGCCAGCCCCTATAAGGGCGACATCGCCTACGTGCGCATCGGAGTCGGCGTTGGCGGTGAGGCGTTCCCTAACAAGACAGGTCCCAATGACCAGCCGACCTGGTCGCAAATGCAAAGTTGGGGATATACACCCTACACCTGGCGTGAGTGGATAGAAGATCGCCTCAGCGATTACAAGTCGATGTTCCCCTGGACCCGCGTTATCGCGCCTGTGAACAATCAATTCTTCACAGATCCTCAGCCGGACCCCACGACCGGGCTCACCGGGCTGACGTTGCAAATGGAGATCGCGTATTGGGCTGCTTCACGCGGATTCGGTATCGGCCAGCAAGGGCTGGCGCCCGGCTATAACTATGCCGGTATTCGTGACATCTGCCGCTATGTGCGTGCACACTGGCCCGGCACATTCATCCAATTCCAAACGACCTCGGGAACCCGCGACGCGGACACCATCAACGGGGATATACAGACAGCTTTTTGTTACGGAGGCACAGTGATCGAATGGTATGCCAAACCAGCAAACGATCCGGCGTTCGCCTCTGCATATGAGCACTTTAACGACCTGGTCACGGGTCGTGTCTCAGCGCCAGCAGACTACTGCTCTTCGCTTGCGTAGGCATAGTTCCACAAGCAGCGGCATAATTCACAAGCGGCAGGAGCAGTACAGAGATCCGAGCCTGTCGCTTGGTGCGGGCGCGGTGACGAATTCCCTTCTCAACATAGCTCGTAATGCCCACCGCGTCGGCGCTAAGCCGCTGTGCCGCGACAGAGGCGGTAAGGGTGAAATTGGAGCGATCTCATACTGATTTCGTCTGGGTTGTTGGTATATCGCGAGGACTTAAACCCGCATTGCGCCGTGCGCCGGCAGTTTCACTGCCGCGACCGCAAACCACAACTGCCCAACCGAACGTGGTATGAGTCGTCATGATGCACAGCCCTCGATCAAACATTCCCGATGTCGTGGGATAAGTGGACTAGGAGCATCCCATGCGAGAGTCACAAGTGGGTTAGCTTGCCTTCGCCTGCTGCCGTGCTGGGCGTTCTTCGAGCCGGCGCAGCATCGCCAGCACACGCGCCTCCTCCGGCGACAGACCCGACCGCTTGATCTCAGACGGCGTAAGCCTGCGCTCCTCGCGAAACAGGGTGCCATCCAGATAGGCGTCGACAACTCCGGGGTGAACGTAACACTTGCGACAGATCGTGGGCGTATTGCCCAGACGCTCGGCAGCCTTCCCGATCGCTTCCACTACGTTGTGTTTCGCCTCGACAGCGGTGCCCGGTTCACCCAGATGCTCAAGGGAATCAGTTGCCGTCACCGTCCCCGCCCACGTACGGAAATCCTTGGCGGTAAAATGTTCCCCTGATACCTCTCGAAGGTAGGTATTCACATCCGCCGAATCCACGGCGTGGCGCTCACCATCCTCGTCCAGGTACTGAAAGAGCCCGTACCCTGGCAGATCGCGCAGCCGTTGAATGATCCGCGAGAGTGTGCGATCCTTCACGGCGACTTCTTGCAACTTGCCACTCTTGCCGCGAAACTTGAACGTGAGCTTCGCTCCCGAAATGGCGACGTGTTGGTCGCGTAGCGTTGTCAGGCCGAATGAGTGGTTCTCGCGGGCATACTGCTCGTTGCCGACACGTATGAATGTCTCGTCAAGCAATGCGACGACGACGGCCAGCACACGATTCCACGACAGCCCTTGCTGTGCCAGGTCGCGCTCGACCGCCGCCCGAATGCGCGGAAGCGCCTCACCGAACGCAATGAGCTGGTTGTACTTTGACTCGTCCCGCACCGCTCGCCAGCGAGGATGATAGCGATACTGTTTGCGTCCCTTCGCGTCACGCCCGGTGGCTTGCAAGTGACCGTTGGGAGCGGTGGTGATCCAGACGTCGCTCCATGCCGGGGGAATACCAAGCGACCTAATGCGGTCGAGGGTCTGCGCGTCGCGCACACGTCTCCCGTCAGGGAACACATAAAGGAACCGGTCGCCTTTGGGGATTCGGCTTATCCCGGCCTGCGCGTCCGAAACATACCGCAGACCGGCCACCTTTGCGGTCTCATGTGGGGCTACGGTGCCGGCATCCCGGCTCTGACCGGTGGCGCGTACCCTCGGCGTCCGCGACTGCGACATGCGCCTTCTCCTGTAGTCGCGGGCAACTGCCAATCATCCATAGCGCGACGATCGCGATCCTCCGCGAAGGCCGCGGCTGCGCTCAAGATAGGCGCAACCCCTATGCCATCGCTGTCTCTCGGGAAAGGCTTCTTGCTGCCCAGCGCGGCGAATTTCTCGTTCTTCATCGTTTCAAGCCCCCTATTCGGCAGGAGTAGCCCATGAATAACAGCAGAGATGGGATGAATGGGCACGTTGTATTGTGGGGGTGAAGGGGCATAGGTATAATAGCAGCGCGTCGTGATGTTGGGGACGCATGGCGTGATGCTGGGGCCTGAACAGGATGGTCGGCACCAGTGTCGCGTAGCCGACTGTTAGCGTCCACCTGGGCAGAGTGAGGCGGTTAAAGCGCGATATGGACGAGTCAATCCAGGAGTTTATGGCCGCGCTGGCCTCCGAGAGAAAGTCCAGCCAGAATACACTCGGGGCATACCGCACCGACCTACGCCAATTGGCCGACTACCTCCACCGCCACGACATCCGCAGGTGGGCTGACGTGACACCCGCCCTCGTCACCGATTTTGTGCTGCACCTGCGGGAGCGGCGTTATGCAACTACTTCCATCGCGCGGAAGGTCGCGGCGATCAAGTCGTTCTTCCAATTTCTTCGGCGAACTGGCATGGTCTCATCTGATCCTGTCGGGAGCCTTCAGACGCCGAAGGTCGAGAAGGATCTTCCCCACGCGCTCACCCATGACGAAGTAGCCCGGCTCTTCGATGCGGTCGGGGCAGCGGGTGTCGCACTGCGCGATCTTGCCATGCTTCATACGATTTACTCCACCGGCATGCGCGTGACGGAGCTGATCACGCTCGATGTCGCGCATCTGGACCTTGCCCGCGGCCACGTTCGCTGCGTGACACGCAACCGCAAGGAGCGTGTGCTTCCGCTCTCCCTCCCCGCGCAAAAGTCTCTAAACGCCTATCTGGATGACTATCGGCGCACCTTGCTCCGCAACCCTAACGAGCAGGCGCTCTTTCTGAATCATCACGGCCAGCGCCTCACACGGCAAGGTTTCTGGCTCATCATCAAAGGCTATGCGCGTGCCGCGGGCGTCGGCGAGATTACGCCGCACACCTTGCGCCATTCCTTCGCACTCGATATGCTCGGACGCGGCATGGAGCTTCGCTCTGTACAAGAGTTACTTGGCCACGCTAACATCTCCACCACACATGTCTATAAGCAGCTCCGCAAGGCTCAGCTCGTGACCGTCTCGTAGATTCCCGGTCAATGATGCATGCAACCGCCTCAGCGGCACATTCGCACGGCAAAGGAGGCGGTCTGTGAGCAGCGGTGCGAAAGCCGGGAGCGAATTCGACAAAGTAGAGGCGGCCACGGACGCGCTCAGGGCACATATTGCCGTCCCACCGCGCGTGGCCTTGGTGCTGGGCAGCGGACTGGGCAACCTCGCAGACGAACTCGAGCAGCCTCACGCGGTTCAGTACAGCAAGATACCCCACTTTCCGCGAAGCACCGTCGAGGGTCACGCCGGGCGACTGGTATTCGGCGGCTTAGAGGGTGTGCCCCTGGTCGTCATGCAGGGGCGTTTCCACCTATACGAAGGGTATTCGCCACAAGAGGTCGTGCGGCCGATTCGTGTCATGCGGCGGCTTGGCGCGGAGATGCTCTTCGTGACGAACGCGGCCGGTGGCCTCAACCCGGCGCATGCCGCGGGCGATCTCATGGCCATCGCCGATCACATCGGGCTTCCTATGATGACCGGCCTCAATCCGCTGCTCGGACCAAACGATGAGCGATTCGGCCCGCGCTTCCCTGCGATGACCACAGCCTACGACGCGCATTTGCGCCAACTCGCATCGGACGTGGCTGATGAACAAGGCATCCGGCTGCATAGCGGTGTCTACGCTATGCTCTCCGGCCCAAACTATGAAACGCCTGCCGAGCTTCGTTTCTTCCGGCTGATCGGCGCTGACGCGGTCGGCATGTCCACCGTGCCTGAAGTCATCGCGGCTCGACATATGGGCATGCGCATCCTGGCCGTAAGCTGCATCACCAATGTCGCCCTTGGCTCGGACGGATTGAATACACCCGAAGCGGTTCACGCGGACGTGCTCGCCACAGCCGCCCTGGCCTCAACTCGGCTAACCGCTATCATACGTGGCGTGCTACGTCGGGTCGCGGATGCCAAAGTAGGCGCTACCCCGCAACCGTAACCGTCGTGAGAACATAGTAGCTGTAGCGCTGTGCCCCAACTCCCGTGACTTTCAGGGTATGCGGGCCTGTGGCCCCCGCCGGGACGACGACATCCCATGAAGCCTGACCGCTGGCGTCCGTGATGACCGGCGCAATAGTCGCGGGCAACAGCGACGTGCCCGTAGTATCTTCAATCGTGCAGCGTACCCCCGCCGCGGGGCTGGCGCCATCGGCGCCGCTCGCGTTCACTTTAACGGCCAGATGTTCGCCCGCCGACGCCGGGTTCGGCGCAAACGAAATGGCCAGGCTAAAGTTTCCCGAGTAGGGTGGTATGGTTGGAGCTGACGAGGCGAGTGGTGCAGGAGAAGTTGCTGGACCAGCACTTTTCGTCACCTGAGTCTCGCCAGAAAAGCGCATGCCCGCTCCGCCGAGGGCCGCGCCCACCGTAATTCCAGCGCTAAGCCCGGTCACAGCGAAAATTGCGAGCACCGCGGCCACAAGTGCCGGCTTGATCCCACTGCCTGTCCCGTTCGTTCTCAAGTCAGCCACTCGTTTCCCATCGCGATCGGCCAGGCCCACCTAAGAATGTTGGCCGGTCAGAACATCGGCGACATTGTAGCAACAAGCCGCTGGGTATGCGACAACATAGCCGCGATGGCATGGCGCGAGAGTACTAGCTCAAGTCAGAGATTACGCTTACGATTGCTTGACGGGCGGAGTAAACGTCGCTTCAAAGTCGCCCACCCGCACCTCACCGTCGTCGAGCCTCAGCGCCTCTATGCTGAGCACCCGCGTCTCGGGCGGCAATATCGCCGGCCCCTTCCGTGTCATCGTCAGGTGACCCAGTCCTGCGTCTCGCAGCAGCCACTCCGCAAGCAGCACATATCCGGCCCACTGAGCCGGATCGCCGGTGCGTTCCCATATTGGCTCGCCATAGCGGAAACTCTGCTCAAAGAACTCGTTCTGTCTGATGGCGAATGGAAGCAACTTGCGTCCAATTTCTTCGCCTTCCACATCTCCCGCCTGCGTCATCGTCTGCACGACCTCGCGCACCCGCCGATTCTTTGGGTCGCACCGAGTCAACAGAATTCCGGCAAGCCCGATAGTATGGCCCGCTTCGCGCACACGCGCCAACAAACGGAGCATTGACTCCAATCCTTCAAGCGCTGGTGTCTCCGCCACAACCGGGACGATCACCTGCTGAGTTGCGGCCAGTGCGTTGGTCATCAGCGGGCCACCCTCCGCGGGGAAGTCGATCAGCGCCAGATCGAAGTCCTGCGCGACAGCAGCAAGGATTCCAGCCAGCACCCGCTCAGATTGCAGGTATCCTGCCGCATCAGCCAGTAGCTCGTCCCACGGGAGCACGGCAATGAACCCGCCCGACCAACTCGGTAGCGCCTGCAATCGTACGGGTAGGCCGGCGCTGGCAAGCACTTCTTGCGCAAGCGGCGTCTCTGGCCCTGATCCTGGCGCAAGACCTTGGAAAGCAAGAAGAGTCCGCGAAAGATCGCCATGCTCCGCTTCCGGCCAGATGTTGCGTAGTGAAGCCGTCGCCGTTCCTGGCTGAGCTAGATCAACCACCAGCACACGAGCGCCGGCAAGGGCACACAGACGTGCAAGCAACGCGACCGTGGTGGACTTACCCTGGCCGCCCTTTCTGCTGGCGACGCCGTACACCCGCTGCATGATTCACTCCTTGTGCGTTGCCTTTGGCCGCTCCAAAGCCTCATCAGTATGGCGACGGCGTCTCGCACATGTCAACGCAGCTAGGGATTCCGGCTGCGCGAGGTTGACGGCCACGAGTAACAGACCTATCATGCCAGGGCCGAGCCTGCCAACATACTTCGAGTTGGCCTCGGCCATCCGAGATGCCTCGCAGTCAAACATGCCACTCTGCGGTGCAGCAAGACGAGAGCGAAACGCACCGTAACCAGCCTGCGCCTGTTAGTGCCACCTGCGCAGGATCGCAGCGGAATGGACTCGTTACAATGGGCACTCTGCTCGACACCGATGCATCGGCGAGCCTCGCGGCCGCCCTGCTCGCGATATCTGCCTGCCTGCTCATTCTGAAACCGCGTCTGGCGCTGGCCCGCGCCAATGCATGGCTAGTCGTTGTCGGGCTCGTCGTCGGCGCAACCTCAAGTCATCTGGCGGCAAATGGCGATTCCGATCAGGCATGGTGGCTGGCTGTGCTCGGTCTTCTCCCAGGGGCTGTCGCCTTCTTCTGCCAGCAGAGCGTCCTGACCAACGCGGCCCAGTCCGCTTCGAACCAATACAGGATACCGAAATCTCTTCTCCGGCTTGCAAGCCGAGCAGGGCTAGCAACTTCAGGTGTCACGCTCGCCGCGCATGGGGTTCCACTCGTGGAGGACGTGAGCCGCTTCGTATTGGCAATCTTGCTCGTGACGTCGTGCGCGATACCCTGTTGGATGCTTGCGCACGCGGCCAGTCTCTCCCGTTCACCTCGCGACAGGGCTCGCCAGTCGGCGCTGTTCGCCGGTTTCGCCCTTGCTATCGGACCATTGGCTCTATTCTGCGCTGTTCCCGTCTTGATCTTTCACTCTCTGCTCATGCCGCCATCGGTCGCCTTGGGCTGCATGTTTTGCCTTCCGCTCTCTTCAGCATTTGCCGCTGTGCCCCTTCGCGCAGGAAGCCTCACATCATTGGCCGACCGGCTGAGCGTGTATGCGCTCCTGACCATTGCGCTTGTGCTCGCCTACATGGTGATAGCCTACGGACTTCAGCGCGCCGTGGCGTACCATGCCGACCTGCTCAGCCAACTCACGATGTTGAGCTTCGCCGCGCTCGCCGCCGTGACCTATGCGCCTCTCCGCCGAGGGCTTCAACAAGTGGTCGATAAGGCGCTGTATCGAGATCATTACGACTACGGCGAGACCCTGCGGCGATTCAGTCAAGAGATGGCTGCCCTACGCTCCCGCGATGAGCTGCTCACCGCGCTGATCGACAACGTCATCTCGACACTCAACCTCTCGTACGCGGCAGCCATTGGGCTTCCTGAGGGCCTGGATAGGCGCGTGCTCGCCCTCGTGGAAGAGGCGGACTTGATGGTGCGCGGGGCAGATGACGACACGAACAAGCGCGCCCAGATTGTCAGCTCGCTCGCCAACCTCGATCTGGCGCGACATGCCCTCTCAGGTGAACGCCCGGTATTGCTCGATCCGTGGGCAGACTGCGCGGCGCTTGTGCTCATCGGAGCGGAAAACGCGGGCCATGGCGG
The DNA here is from genome assembly GCA_964469715.1 of uncultured Ktedonobacterales bacterium. GTDB lineage: Bacteria > Chloroflexota > Ktedonobacteria > Ktedonobacterales > JADMIN01 > CAWAWP01. Next base: position 58,107 of record CAYYCB010000001.1, read on the forward strand.
CGCCCTCTTGATTCTAGGCCCCAAAAAGACTCGCGCAGCCCTGCGCGGCGCCGACTGCGAGCTCCTCGCCACCTTGTCCCATCAGGCCACGACGGCACTCTCCAACGCCGCCTTGGTCGAAGGGCTCCGCACATCCCTCGCGCAGGTTCAGATCTCCACTACTCAACTTGTGGCAGCCCGCGCGGAGCAGCAACTCCTGGTGCGCCAACTGGTGGACTCCGAGGAAAGGCAGCGTGCCGCCCTTGCCCATGACCTCCATGACGATGCGCTCCAAGAGGTTCTATACCTTGTCCGTCATTCGAGACTCGCCGCGAACTTGGCAGCGGGCCTCGTCACCTCACACGACGAAGAACAGCTTGCAGATACCCTTATGAACGAAGGCGGAAAGCCCGCTTCCCAGGGTCGAACACGTTCCCACCGCCTGCAACAGGAGCTCTCATACCTGGCGGAACGGGCAACCGTGGCGGAGCTACGCCTTCGCTCGCTCTGTCTGGGCCTCTATCCCGCGCTATTGACCTCGGTTGGGCTGATCGGCGCAGCGGAAGAGTTAGCCCAAGAGCTCTCGGCTACCGAAGACCTGGATGTGACGGTGACATCCGACGACAGCGCGCGCAACCTGGCGGAACATCTCGATCTTGAGACCTCACTACACATCTATCGCGTCGTACAAGAGGCACTGCGCAACGCCGCTAAGCATGCCGGTGGGTCGGCCGCATGGCTGCGCTTCAGTGGTGACTCCGAGAGCGGTGGCCAGACCTCAGGTGACACGAACGATGGTTCTCGCATCGTCCGTCACCTGAAGGTGGATGTCGAAGATAATGGCATCGGAATGACGGCCTCGATTGATTATGCCGCACTCTTGCGCGACGGACACCTCGGCCTCGCCGGTATGCGCCAGCGAGCGGAGCGCATCGGCGCCGCACTCACCATTCAAATGGGCGTCGTCAGCGGCACACGGGTCTCCCTCAGACTCCCTGTCGCCCAAACCTCTCCCACAAGGGTGCAACGATGATGTCAAGTCCAATCCTCTCAGGCGGTCCGCTGCGTATCGTTCTCGTGGATGACCATACCTTCATGCGTGCTGGCACGCGGCGCATCCTTGAAGATGAGCCTGATTTCCAGATCGTGGGTGAGGCTGGGACCGGCTCCGACGCCCTTAGATTGGCGGATGAGTTGGAGCCTGATATCGTCATATTAGACATTGGTCTCCCCGATATGGATGGCATCCACGTGTGTAGTGCGGTACGGCGCCAGCGTCCTAGCCAGCGCATCGTCGTGTTGACGGGGCATGCTGGCGAAGCCTTAATCCGCACGCTTTGCTCAATGGGTGTGGAAGGCTACTTTCTTAAGTCCGCGGGGCCGCAGGAGCTGGTAGAAGGCATCCGCGCCGTCGGCAGGGGCGGCCGGGCGTACTGCGCGGAGGCACGGCATGCTATCGCGGACCGGGGAACTGAAGCAGTGGAACGGCCAACCCGCAAGGAGCTAGCGGTGGTCCGTGCGTTGGCCCTCGGCCTCCGCAATCGTGACGTCGCGAGCCAGCTTCAGATGAGCGTCCATACCGTTGAGTTCCACATTCGCAACGTCTTCACCAAACTTGGCGTTTCGACGAGGACCGAGGTTATCACGCGCGCCAGACAGCTCGGATGGCTCGACACGCAGGACCCACTATGTTAGAATGGCGCCACTCACGGCTAACCGCCATTGACTCGACGGCTCCCCGCATTCCCGGCAACACTCCAGCCGCGGGAGGTTCCCATGCCCAACTGGCAAGCGGAGCTCGAACAACTCCTCGCGTCCCTAAACGTCAACATAGATCGCGGCATGGCTACGCATTCGATGCGTCACAGCCCACTGATCAACAGTGGCTCAAGCGCATTTGACGATTTCGACCCGTCACTCGTGCCAGATCCTGCTATCGGCCGCGAGGATGCCGCACCTGATGGCGACGAAGTAGCGGCTGTGCGCAACGAGATCGAGGCAACAGTCCGCCGTGTCGTCGCTATGACCGAGTCCGGCCTCCTCGAGGCCAGCGTGCGCGACGATGTGCTCTTCGTACTGCAGGCGCTTACCCGTCCACAACCCCACCATCGGCGCCGTCAACTCTCACCCGCGGACTCGTCCGGAGAGTGGCAGCTCACCTCCGCCGCCGCCGTCCTCCACTTCTGTCGCATCGTCCTCCGCCTCACGCAGGCGATAGAGTCGCAAGAGCGCTAGCGCGCAGTGAAGAACACGTCGGCTCTCTGAAGACACCCGAAACACTTATCTGACAAGACCGTCGCTGCCTATTGCGGTCCGCAAGGCTTCCAGCAATAGCGTATCGTCATGGGGCTCGACGGTGCGCGGATCGAGCAAGAGCAGCCCCCGCGAAACGCGCCCGACAATAGGGGGTTCACCCTCGCGCAGCTTCTCTGCAAGGGCGGCGACATCAATCTGGTCGTGCTCATCCTCATCACGGCGATGACGGGTCTTCCCCTCGTTGCTGGAGCCTAACGCGCATAACACGGTCGGTAAGGTCTCCCCAGGTAGCGAGCCACCACCAACAGTAGAGTCACCAGGACGCGTCTCCACCGGAACGCCCCACGTCCTGATAGTCGCCGCCCAATTCTCGGCGCGCTCACGCAGCTCATCAATCGTCGCAGCCATCATGCGCCAGACCGGAACATCGGGCGACATCGGAGCCTCGGCATAGGCCCGTAACGTTGCTTCAAGCGCCGCTAGAGACAGTTTGTCAATCCTCATGGCTCGCATCAGCGGGTGCCGCGCAATTCGCTCCAGCAGCGCCGACCGGCCCACGATGACGCCCGCCTGGGGACCACCCAGGAGCTTGTCCCCAGAGAAGCAAACGACGTCAGCCCCCGCGGCCACACTTTCCACCGGACGCGGCTCATGCGCGAGGCCAAGCCGCTCAACAGGAACCAGACTCCCGCTGCCCACGTCGTGAACGAGCGGAAGCCCCTTCTCGTGTGCCAGCTCTGCCAGCTCGCGAAGCTCAGGCGCCTCTGTAAAGCCGACGATCCGAAAGTTGCTCGGATGTACAGCTAGAAGGAGGGCCGTTTGATCGGTGATGGCCTCCCTATAATCGGCGAGACGCGTCCGATTGGTCGTGCCCACCTCGATAAGCCGGGCCCCGCTCTGCCGTAGCACGTCGGGGATACGAAAGCCGCCGCCGATCTCGACTAATTCGCCACGAGAGATGATCACGTCACGTCCCACGGCGAGGGCGGCGAGGGTCACAAGGACGGCTGCGGCGTTATTGTTGACCACCAGGGCATCTTCTGCGTTGGTCAACTCACACAAGAGGCCGCGCATATGCGCCTGGCGCGACCCACGCTCGCCAGTGTGGAGGTCGAATTCGAGATTGCTGTACCCATGTGCCACGTCGGCGACAGCGCGAAGTGCATCATCCGAAAGAGGAGCTCGCCCAAGGTTCGTATTGACGATCACGCCCGTAGCGTTTATCACCCGCCGCAGCGACGGCAGGGATCTCGCGCGCAGCAACACCGCCATACGTTCTGCGAGTGCCTCGCGTGAAGGTGACGATTCACCTCGCTCAATCGCGCTTCGCGCCTCACCAATCACCGCACGTGCGACGCGCACAATCGTATGACGATCTCCGCCATTATTGGCTGCCGCCGGAGCCACCATGCGCACGAGCGCATCAACTGAGGGCAAGCTCCGCATCTCACGCAGCGGCCGCGACGCCTGGCGCTCAGCCTCCTCAGCGTCCATTACTCGCCTCGCTTGCCCTCGTGTAGCTCGTAAAATGTGGTAATGCAGACGGCATCTGCAAGCTTGGCCATGACCGCCGCAAGGTCGGCATGATTGACCCGACAGATGAAATGCTGATCGGGCAGCGCGCTGCGGAGCACGGGATACGCCAGCTCGGTCTTCACCAGGCTATCGCCGTCGAGCTTCGGATAATCGGCCCTGAGGAGCAAGTGATGATATGGCCTCACCTTGCCCTTGTAACTCGTAAGCGGCAAAACGTTGAGCGCCCCGGCATACTTGCAGAACGCCGTGCTCGAAATCACGAGAGCCGGGTGCCAATCCAGTATCCTGCGCTCTTCGACACCGGCAGGAAGCGAGGGATACGCGAAGTTGACCCAATAGAGACAGCCAAATTCCACAGGATGCCTGAAGGTCGCCTCATCTGGTCCAAGCTCAGGATGTGGCATCCTCGGACGTCTTCCCCTCATGACAGCGCGCAAACGCTGACGGCAACTGGAAGTGGCGTCGCCAACCAGCAGCCTGCTTTGAGACAACCGCCGTCTCGGGCGAAAGACGCTAGTTCAGCGCCGGCTCGTCATCGAGACGCAGCGCCTCAAATATCATGCCTCGTGCGAGGCGAACCAGTTCGAGTCGCTCATCGCGCTCGCTTGGCGTCTCTTCCAGGAGGGCATGCGCCACCGCTGCCTCATATGCCGCGCGGCGCTCGTCGATCGCCGGCTGGCGGTCGAGCGTCGTGTCCGCTGTCATCGTGCCCTCACAGTCCACACCGTGCCCATCGGCGCGGTAATTTGGTCAGTTCGGTCGGGCCGACGAGCGCCACGAACAGCGCGGCAAATTCGTCTCCCAGCGGGCGATAGGGCTCTCTCAGGCCGCTCCTTCATGATTCCCACGAAGCGGCCGCGCTGGTGTCTGCATTATACCAGCCGTCGCCTGGCGACTCAAGCGCGCTACCTACGCTGCCCAGCCGGGGCATGCCGCTTGCCAAAAGTGCGGAAAGAAAGACCTGAGAGAATACTGCTCTCGGCCCGCGGATACACGTCCGCAAGGAGGTCACTATGGCGCATGCGGAGATTCGCGTGGGCACCGCGAGCTGGTCCGATCACGATCCGTTCTACCCGCCGGAATATGACAAGGCCAACATGAAAGCGCAGCGTATCGCTTTCTATGCGCGTTACTTCTCGCTTGTGGAAGTGGACGCCACCTTCTATCATCTCATGCCACAGCGCAACTTCGCGCAATGGGCCGAGCGCACGCCATCGCGATTTATATTCGACGTGAAGGCGTATGGCGAGCTCACATGGCACCATCGCGACGAGCAGGGATCGCCCATCACGCCATCGGCCGAAACGTTCGCCCGATTCGCCGAGATGATCCAGCCGCTACGCGAAGCGGGCAAGCTTGGCGCACTCCTGTTTCAGTTCCCGCCCTGGTTCACCTTCGATGCAGAGCGACTGGACTATTTCGCCACGGTGCGGGAGCTTCTTCCCGCGGATACTATCGCCGTGGAGTTCCGCCATCGCTCATGGCTCGAAGGCCCCCATCTCGACGAGACCAGAGCCGCGCTCATGGATAACCGGCTCGCCTACTGCGCGGTTGATGAACCGCAAATCGGGTCTGGATCGGTCCCACCGGCCTTTCTCGTCACCGATCCAACCTTCGCCATGGTGCGCTTCCATGGCCGCAATCGGCGCATGTGGTACGGCCGCAATCTCACCTCGAGCCGCGACCGGTTCGACTATCTCTACTCGCGCCACGAGCTGCGGCCCTGGGCCGCGCGCATCAGCGAAGTTGCCGAACAGCTCGATCTGGGTGGCGCGGTCCACGTTGTCACGAACAACAATGCCCGCAACTACGGCATTCTGAACGCGCTTGACCTTCAATTGCTGTTAGAGCAACCCGTTGGCCAAGACCAGCCATTCCCGGCAGCCCTCGCGCAAGATTGGAAGACACATAACGAAGCAGAGGACGCCGAGTTCATTTCACCCGATCTTGACCAAGGCGCACCGGAGGAGGGTCCAAATATCCGCTAACTGCCGAGATGGCTCCGATGATAGAGCAAATACAGCATCATGGCCTGGCGGAAGTCCTCCACGGTCGCCACTCCCACGTCGATGACCTTGTCGGTCACGGCAAGGATTCCCTCTGCCAGGCGCAGGTCGGCCTCGTCTACGAAGCCAGAGCGCCGCAACGCATCCAATTGGCTGACCGCATCATCGCCCCTCGCATGGACTCCATAGCCACGCGCAGCTCTCCTGACATAGGCCTCAAGTTGGTAGCGCAATTGGTAAAAGATTTGCACGTCGGGACCTGCTGGGACAGGCTCCGCACTGTTCCTCGTCGCAGCAGCATGTGACGCCTGCACGCCGGCCATCGGGCGTACAGCGGCATCCGGTGGCGCATGCCGAGACGGCGCCTGAGGCGGTGCGGGCCGGACAGCCGTGGCGGCGCTGTCCGGATGCATATCGCGCAAATAGTCGCCGTAGAGTTGGTAGAGATCGTCGGGCAGCGAGGGCGCCGTATTCGTTTGCCTGTCGCCGGCGACAGGCAGTGGGCCCGTCGGCCTCTCGCTGATCGGCCTCGCAGCCGCGAACAAGCCGGACTGAGCGCCCGCGCCAAGATATTCATACGGAGAGTTCCCGTCAGTGCGCTCCTGCCAAGTCCGCACTGGGATCGTCTCATCCGTCGTCTCTCGCCATCTCTCCGCCGCTCCGCCTTGAATGACGCTCGAACCCTGTTGTCGCGAGGCATTGTTGGCCAACATCGGGGGGACGTCGGCCCCTTCACCGCGTGTCAGGATTGCTTCTAGTATCCGGGCATTACGCTCCGCGGCATCGCCTTGACCGTTCACAGGCCGAACCGGCAGCCACGAGGTAGGTGGGCCATCAGCAGCAGACGGGTGCGGATTTCCGAGTAGCGAGCGATGGACTTCCGCCGCAATCTTCGGGACACGAGAGCGAAGGGCAGCGGTACGCCGCGCAGAAGCAGCGCCTCGAAGCAGAGGATTCACTTCGAGATAGCGCAGCATCAGACGCTCCAGAAAGCGCCTCACGTCTGGCGAGTTGACATCCGAAGCATCGAGCGAGGAGAAGTTGGCCGACCGCACAAACTGCTGCAACTCTTCGCGCTTGGCTCGGTCCAGCGGTCGCACGGTTTCGCGACCCGCACGGTAATCGTAGAACGGCGGATATGCCAATCGAGCGCCGAGTACCTCGGCGATCACCGCGCGCCAACGCTCGACCTGCCGCGGATCCAGGTCGCCCACACGAGGCCCCATCGCGTTCGATCTCCCCCAGTCCACCTCGCCGCTTGCCGTGCGCCGCATCGAGCGGTCCCCACCGCGCCCATCGGCAAGTGCCCGCGACCGCGCCCAGTCTATCACGCCTCATACGCAACCAGAAAGGCGACCAGTACACACGCCTATGTGGCGGACCACACCGCTGCTGACGTGCTATACTCCACCCGAATAGCGGGTCTGGCCGGGCGGTGTCTGGTGAGGTTGGGAATGCGCATAGCGTTGGACTATACCCCGGCAATCAGCCAAGGTGCGGGAATCGCCCGGTACACACGTGACCTGGCACAGGCTCTCGTCCGCATCGACCCCGTCGATCAATATCTCCTCTTCTCGACCGAGTCCCCCGATCCCACTCGCAGCTTCCCTGATGGGCCGAACTTAAGTCAGCGTGTCATTCCGCTGGGCCACCGGAACATGACCTTGCTGTGGCAGCGCCTGCGCGTCCCGGTGCCGGTCGAACTGTTCATCGGGCGAGCCGACGTGGTGCATGGAACGGACTTTATCCTGCCGCCTGTCGCCGCGGCCCGCCGCGTCGTGACTGTTCACGATCTAGCCTACCTTACCCATCCCCACTGTGCGCTGCCCAGCCTCGTCGCCTATCTGACCGCCGTCGTGCCACGCGCGGTGCGTGCCGCCGACCGCGTGATCGCCGTGTCTGAGCGCACGGCGGATGATCTGGTTGAGCATTTGAAAGTCCCTCGCGAGAAAATTCGCGTCATTCACCTCGGCATCTCGCCCACGTTCAATGCGGAGCGCGACGACGAGGCCACCGCGCGCGTACGCCAACGATATCGCTTAACCGAGCCTTTCGTCCTCGCCGTCGGCACCATCGAGCCGCGCAAGGACTACGAGACGCTCATCAAAGCGTTCGCCGCGGCACGCCGCGAGCCGGACGGCCCCCAGACGCTCGTCATCGCGGGGAGGCCAGGCTGGCTCTATGAGGGCGTATACGCCACCGCCGAACGGCTCCGCTTGGGCGAGGCGGTCAAGTTCCTGGACTATGTTCCCGACGCGGATCTGCCCGCGCTCTATGCCGCCGCCAGTGCCCTCGTCATGCCCTCCATTTACGAAGGTTTCGGCATCCCTGTGATCGAGTCGATGGCCTGCGGCACTCCAGTCGTGTGTAGCACCGGCGGCTCACTCCCCGAGATCGCGGGGGACGCTGCATTGCTCGTCGCGCCCGGCGACGAAGAGGCGCTGTCGGAGGCGCTGGCGCGCATCATGCGCGACGATGACCTGCGGGCGACGCTCCGTTCACGCGGGCTGCGACGCGCACAACACTTCACTTGGGACCGCGCTGCCGCCGAGCATGTTGAGGTCTACCACGAGGCAGCACGCGACGCTGTCGGCCGGCCGGCCTGAACAACCCGGTTCCGGCCATTGAGGCGGAAGGTGCAATATGGCCGAAGATGACCACCCAACTCATGTCGTGTCGTGTTTTCTGCTGCGCCGTGACGGTTCGGAGCGCGTTTTGCTCGTGCGCCGCAGCGAACTTGTTAGAACCTACAAAGGTTCCTGGGCGGCCATCTCCGGCTATGTCGAGGCGGGCGTCACCGAGATCGACCAGGCCTACACCGAATTACGTGAGGAGACTGGCCTTCGCAAAGACGACGTGACACTCATGCGCCAGGGGACCCCGATTCACGTCAACGATGCGGAGCTTGGGCAACGCTGGGTCGTGCACCCTTTCCTGTTCTCCACGGATCACCCTGAGCGAATCCAGACCGACTGGGAGGCGGCAGAGGCGCAGTGGGTCGAGCCCGCGACCGTCGCGAGTCTCCGCACGGTACCTCAGCTCGCCGAAGCGCTTGAGGCCGTGTACCCGGCGAGCCCTCCTGATGACCACGCCTGACCTGCTCTCCGACCTGCGCGCAGCGCTTGCCCGCAGCGTTCAAGAGGTCAAGGACGACCGCGAACACGGCGCATCCTCGCTGGCCCGGCGTGTGGCTGCCGCCGTTGTTGCCGCGACCGATCAGACACCACCCGCTCTCGCCGCAGAGGCGTTGCCCGTCCTCCACACAGCGCTACGCGACTTCGCATCAGCGCGGCCCAGCATGGCAGCCATGGCGAATGCCGCCGCGCTCATCTGGCAAGCGAGTCTCGCCAAGACCGGCAACCAGAGCAAGTTTGAGGCGCTGGCAAACCGGGCACGCGAACTCGTGGCGAGCGACCGGAATTGGCAAGACGCCACGCTCCAGGCCGCCCGCCCCGTGCTGACAGGGCCGGTCTTCACCCATAGCCGTTCCGCCTCCGTCGAAAACCTCCTCATCGCGGCCCGCCGCGCGAATCCTCCGCTGCTCTCGCGCGTCTATCAGACCACGTCTCAACCCGGCGGCGAAGGTATCGAAAGCGCACGAGCACTCGCAAATGCCGGGCTCGCCGTCACCCTCATGGCCGACGCGGCGATGACGCTGTTCGTGGGCGATACGAATCTCGTGCTCGTCGGGGCCGACAGCATTCGCCCCGACGGCTCCGTCGTGAACAAAGTGGGAACGCATACGCTCGCCCTGGCAGCCAGAGAGGCGGACGTGCCATTCTATGTGGTCTGCGAAACGCTCAAGGTTGCCGCGCCCGGTTTCCCGCTCCTCCTGGAGGAGATGGACCCACGCGAGCTCCTCGATGAACCTATCCCTGGCGTAGAAGCGCGGAATGTTTACTTCGATCACACGCCCGCAGCGCTTGTCGCCGGCGTTATCACCGAGCGCGGCATTCTGCATCTACCCGACGCCGCACAGCAAGCCGAACGGGCTGGTGAGGCGCTCACGGCGTTGCTTGGCCATGAGTAGCGCCTGCTGTACGCGCCGAAAGCACGGATATGAGCGCCCGTCCGTAAGCCTCGGCAACCGACTGACCATCGTAATAACCAGCTTCGATCATCACGCGATAGCGGCACTTCCAGCGGCGGGCGGCGGCAGGCGTCAGTCGGAACAGGTTGAAGCCAGGGACATGCCGCTCCAGTTCGCGTCGCAGCGCCACCTCGCCATGGTCCATGATTCCTCGCGCGTCAAGCTCCGCCGCGAGGTCCGCCGGAAATGCCGCCTCTCGATCATCCTGATGAACCGTCACCGGCCGACTCCTAGCTGACTACGGCACAGCAATCCGGGCCACCAACGTCTATCGTACCATGTAGGCGACCAGAAAGGCGGCAATTCATGGGAGCGGTCGAGCCGACCATGGCGAGCGTTGGCATCGAAATCGCGGACAGCGCAACGCGGATCGCCGCGACGGTCCAGGGCAACTCCAGCGCGCGGCGAAGCGTTCGACTTGCCGCGCCGCCTGCGCCCGACGACATCCTTGACCATATCGTCGCGCTCATCAAGGGTCTACTCCCCGACGAAGGGCATACGCTCGGCAGCCTCGGCGTCGCCGTTTGGGGCCGCGTAGACGGATCGTCCGGCACAATTCTCGATCTTCCGCTGAATCCAGATTGGACCGGGTTTCCGCTTGCCGAGCGCCTGGCGGATCGGCTCCACATTCCGGTCCGTGTGGCGAGCGCCGTCGAGGCGGCTGCGCGAGCCGAAGCGGCCCAGCTCGGCGACCGCCGGACGATGCTCTTCTGTCATGCCAGCCGCTCGATCCTCTCCTGTTCGATTCGCGACGGTCATAGCCTGCCGGGAGCGCATGCACGCGACGGGCAGC
>CAYYCB010000001.1:68866-76185 GCA_964469715.1 uncultured Ktedonobacterales bacterium
TGTTCGATTCGCGACGGTCATAGCCTGCCGGGAGCGCATGCACGCGACGGGCAGCTCGGCCACCTGCGCGTCGCCATGGACGGGCCGCGCTGCTCGTGTGGTCAACATGGCCACCTCGACACAGTTGGCTCCGGGCAAAGCATCGTCCGCACCTACATCGGGCGTGCTTCCGCCTCCGCGGAAAGCGAAGCAGCCATGCATCGCGTATCCAAGGGCCGCGCCGAAGCGATCACCGTCGGCCAGATCGCCGCTCTCGCCGCTGAAGGCGACCCGGTGGGGCAACGCGTGCTCGGTGAGGCGGCCGAGGGTTGGGCAGAGGCCCTGGCAACCGCACAGGTGCTCTACGATGCCGCGAACGTGGTCATCAGCGGCTCGCTCACCACGGCTGGTGAGCTATTCCTGGCGCGTGTTGGCTCACTGCTCAGTGCGAAGTTGCCGGCTGTGGCCGTTCCGCCACGCCTTCTATACGCTCTACGTCCACTCGATGGAGCGTTGCTAGGCGCCTGTCTCCTGGCAGCCAACGTCCCACGCGGCTAGCATGGCCAAGAAGCGGCCCCGTTCGGCCAGCAGTCAAAGGAGGAGTCTGACCATTCTTGATGCGGAGCGCTACCAACGGAGGCTCGTCTACGGCCACTAGCACAAGACGGACATTCGATAGCGCGTTCGCTCGTAGCGTGGCATAATGCGGAGCGCGCCGACACGCAGATGAGCGTGCGTCGCGTCGCGAAGCGGAGAGGGACGTGGCCGACGACCAACACCAAAACGGGCAGGAGATCGCCGGGCGCTATCGCATCGACGAGCTTATCGCCACTGGGGCGCTGTGCCAGGTACATCGCGGAACCGACACCGTGCTCCGCCGCCCCATCGTCATCAAAGTTGTTCCTCACGCCTCCGCGCCAACCTATCGCCGTGCCCTGCAACTGACGGCGCAGCTCACTCATCCCTCTATCGTCGCCACGTTTGATGCCGTCGAGCGCGACGGCGACCTGTTTCTGATGCAGGAGTACGTTCAGGCGCGCCCCTTCGAGGCATTCCTGCGCAACGGATTACCCGTCGAGCGCGCCGCGGACCTCGCCGGGCAGCTCGCGCGTGCGCTCGCCTACAGCCACGCCCACGGCGTCGCGCATGGCGACCTGACGCCCGCTGCGCTACTGGTGGATCGCCGCGCGGCGTTACGCGTCAACAACTTTTGCCTCCCTCCCGATCAAACCTACTTTTCCGCCGCCGCCGCCGCCCTTGAGCCCGGTCTGGTTGGCGTGGAGCCGCAGTCCGATGACCTCGCCGTCACGATCAGGAATGATGTGCGCGCCCTGGGTCTCATTTTGTGGCGAGCGCTCACGAACGAAGAGCGTGAAACGGAAGGGTCTGGGGTCCGCACATTGCGCAGCTTCCGCGGAGATGTGCCGGAGTCTGCGCGCGCAGTGGTCCGGCGGTGCCTCTCCGACCACGCTGACGGCGCAATCGCCGACGCTGAGACGCTGGTTCTTGCGCTTGAGGCGCTGGGACGCGATCTGGCGCGTAATCGCCCGGCGCTCTCGGAGGCCACGCCCCCGGCGCTGCGTGTTGCCCGCGAGATGATCGCACGCGAGGCGGCATGGTCCCTTGGAGACACGCCAGGGGCAGCGGTCGCCGCATGGACGCCAGAGCGGTCGCGCCCGACGCAACCCAGCGTTGTGGATCATGGAGCCGCCACAGTTCCTGCCATCCAGCGGCCGTCGGGCGTTCCTCTCCGCGAGACACGCGTGACGGCCGGCCCGGCGCGCCTATCGCTGCCCTCGCGACCCTTGAGCCGCGCGGACATAGACGCCGCTCACCGCGCGCCGGCGCGCACCGCCCCTCCTGTCTGGGCAGCGCCAGGAATAGAACGCAACAACGCCGCCGCTGCGAAGGGCGACCAACGAGGCGTCAGCATTGCGGTCGTCATCGCCATCGGTGTTGTACTATTCCTGCTGTTCTTCGTCGTCGGGATCGTCACCGCCTCGCATGTATTCCCCTAGCCGGTGTGCGCTCGACGGCACCATTGAGCACACCGGAGGACCCGTGTCATGGAGCATCTTTGGGCGCCCTGGCGCATGGCTTACATCGACGGCGGCGGCAAGTCGGATGACGGCTGTATCTTCTGCACGAAGCCACGCGAAAGCCGCGACGAAGAAAACCTGCTGTTGCACCGAGGCGAGCGCTGCTTCGTCCTGATGAATCTCTTCCCCTACAACAACGGCCACCTCATGATCGCGCCCTATGCCCACGTGCCGAGTATCAGCGACCTCGATGCCGAGACGCTAACCGACATCATGACGACCGCCCAGCGCTGCCTCGCCGTGCTCGGCGCCGCGATGCGTCCAAACGGCTATAACATGGGCATCAACCAGGGGACGGTCTCTGGCGCGGGCATTGCTGACCATGTCCATTTCCATGTCGTCCCCCGCTGGAACGGCGACACGAATTTCATGCCCGTGCTGGCCGACACTAAAGTAATGCCTGACTTCCTCGCGAACACCTACCGTCAGCTCAAACAGGCGTGGGACGCCAGTTTGTAGCAAGAAGACGAAATTTCACGCGAGGGGCAATACCGACCGGCACATGCTCTGCGACGGGCCGGCCAAGCCGGCCAGATAGATTTGCTGCTCGTCCGACCCTTGTCCTGGGACCTGACTTGCGGCCACAATGGCGGGCGCACTATCATGAGGGGGCGCACCGCCATACGCGGAGCCGACCTGACTTGCCTTGGAGGAGGAGCATGCAACGCCCGCCAACAGACCTCTCCGGATTACGAGCCGTCGTGCACGGGGAGGTCCAGGGCGTGGGGTATCGCAACTTCGCGCGCCGCATGGCGGTGGCACGCGGTATCGCAGGCTACGTGCGCAACCTCCCGGATGGGACCGTTGAGATAACTGCCGAAGGCGAACGGGCCGCGCTGCTCTCCCTCGTCGAGGCGCTTCGGCGTGGCCCTTCCTCCGCTGATGTGGATGATGTCGAGTGCGTCTGGCTGCCCTATACGGGGACGTTAGGCCTGTTCGCGATCCGTTTCTGATAGTGCTTTGTCTGATATAGCTTGGATTTGGCTGGAGGCATGCCCTATGAGCGTGGACGACAAGACGGTGCAGCACGTCGCGGCCCTGGCGCGCCTGGCGCTCTCGGCGGATGAGCGCCAGCGATTGCAGGGTCAGATGTCGGCCATCCTCGAACATATCAACGTCATCTCCGAAGCGGATACGAGCCAGGTGCCTGCCACCGCGCACATCCTTCCGCTAGACAACGTCATGCGGGCCGACCAGGCGCAGTCCTGGCCGGACACTCACGAGCTGGTCGAGCGCGCCCCAGCACACGAAGCCTCATACATCCGTGTGCGCGCTGTACTCGATCAGGCTGAATAACCCGCGCCGCACCACATAACGCAGGACCGAGCCCCGTTTGAGGAGATAGAGACGTGTCAGAGCTCTGGCAACTTACAATCGCGGACGCCGCCGACGCACTGAGCAAGCGCGAAATTTCATCGGTGGAGCTGACCCGCGCCCACTTGGACCGCATCGCCGCGGTGGAAGGCAAGGTCCGCGCCTTCGTCACCGTCACCGAGGACCAGGCCCTACGCGACGCGGAGCAGATCGACGCACGACGACGCGAGAACCAGACGCTCGGCCCGCTCGCCGGCATCCCGCTGGCCATCAAGGACGTCATCGTAACCGAAGGCGTCACCACTACCTGCTCATCACGCATGCTGGAACACTTCGTCCCGCCATACGACGCGACAGTTATCACGAAATTGCGCGAAGCGGGAGCCGTCATCCTCGGCAAGACCAACATGGATGAGTTCGCCATGGGTTCATCCACGGAGAACTCGGCATTTTTCCCGACGCGCAATCCCTGGGATCTTGAGCGCGTACCCGGCGGAAGCAGCGGTGGATCGGCGGCGGCGGTCGCGGCCGGTGAGGCCATGGGCTCCCTTGGCTCGGATACTGGCGGCTCGGTGCGCCAACCTGGCGCGCTCACCAATACCGTCGCGCTGAAGCCGACCTATGGGCGCGTCTCCCGTTTCGGGTTGATCGCCTTCGCCTCATCGCTCGACCAGATTGGCCCTTTCTCCCGCTCCGCCCGCGACGCCGCCCTGATGATGAATGCTATCGCCGGCCACGACCCGAAGGACTCCACAACAGTGGACGAGCCGGTACCAGACTACACGGCGGCGCTCACCGGCGACGTCAAAGGGCTGCGGGTAGGCGTACCTGCGGAATATTTCGTGGAGGGTACCGAGCCGGGCGTGCGCCAGGTGATCGAGCAGGCCATCGAGACGCTCAAGTCCCTCGGAGCCGAAGTGGGGGAGTGCTCGCTGCCCCACACGCGCTATGGCGTCGCGGCGTATTACATCATCGCGCCGGCCGAGTGCAGCGCCAACCTCGCCCGCTATGACGGCGTGAAGTACGGTTTCGCCCTCAAGGACCACGCCGACGACCTGGTTGACTTTGTCTCGAAGACACGCGCCGCTGGATTCGGGCCAGAGGTCAAGCGTCGCATCATGCTTGGCACGTATGCGCTTTCATCCGGCTACTACGATGCCTACTACCTAAAGGCCGAGAAGACGCGCACCCTCATCAAGCAGGACTTCGAGGAGGCGTTTAAGCGCTTCGACGTGCTGGTTGGCCCCACCTCGCCCACCGTTGCGTTCAAGATCGGCGCAAAGATCGACGATCCCTACGCCATGTACCTGAACGACGTCTTCACCATCCCCGCCAATCTCGCCGGCATCCCCGGCATCTCGATCCCTGGCGGATTCAGTGAAGGGTTGCCGGTGGGCGTCCAAATCTTAGGGCCGGCGTTCGGAGAGGCGACACTCCTACGCGTGGCCGACGCCTTCGAGCGCGCGACAAACTACCACGAGCAGTGGCCAAAGCTGGCCGTGAGCGCCGGTCGGAAGCGCAGATAGCGTGCGATTGCTGCTCGTTCGCCACGGCGCGACACGCAACAATGCCGAAGCGCGCTTCACGGGGCAATCCGACATCCCCCTGAGCGCGCTGGGCGAGCGCCAGGCCACAGCGCTCGCCAGCCGGCTCGCCAAGGAGCCGCTCGCCGCCGTCTTCTCGTCCGACCTCTCGCGAGCCCGCGTGACGGCGGAGGCCATCTCCACCCGTACGGGAGTGCCGGTCATTCTCGATCGCGATCTGCGCGAAGTGTCTCTGGGCGAGTGGGAGGGCCGCACCCTGGCGGACCTGGAGGCGCGGGAGCCGGATGCCCTGCGCCTCTGGCGCGCGGACGGTGCGAGCCACGTGCCGCCCGGCGGAGAGACGTTTGCGGCGCTGCGCGACCGCCTGTTGCGCGCACTCGCACGAGCCCAACTCGACTACGCGAGCAACACCGTCTTGTGGGTGACGCACGGCGCAGCCATCGGTGTGCTCCTCTGCCACATCCTAGGCATCGAGCTATCGCGCGGCTGGCAATTCCGCCGCGACAACGCCAGCATCACCGAGCTCGACGTTGCCGCGGGGCGCATCGTCATCCTACGCCTGAATGATACGGCCCACCTTGCCGGTGTGACGGAGGGCGGCGAGGTCGAGCAATTCCAGGTGATGTGACACGAGATTGGCACGAGCTATCGTGGTGCGAGGCAGCCTCGGGCTAGGGGCGGCGCATCCTTTTTCTCATAGAGCCGCCAAGCAGAACATGCTGAGCCACCGCTGAACCAGGCCAGTAGGAGCCGGCGCCCCTCGGCATACGTTCTGCGGCATTGTGGCGACGAGACCGCCACCCGCGTTTAGCATATGCGCCGCCGATGTTTGGCGGGCGTCTGTCAGGAAAGCGCTCGCCATGTGGGTCTTCGACCGCAATCCATTTCGTAAGCCGCCGCGCGCCGCTGCGCCTGCCCTTCCTCGTACCGACGAAGAGGTGCGCGAGTTGCTGCGCCTGATGCCACAGTATCGCGTCCTGCTCCATAACGACGACTACAATGACATGGACCACGTCGTTGCCACGCTGTTGCGCGTCATCCCGTCGATTACGCCCGACGACGCGACCCAGATCATGCTACGCGCTCATTTCTTCGGGGTTGCCGACGTAATCGTCTGCCTCAAAGAGCAGGCCGAATACTATCGCGAGCGTCTCGAATACGCCGGCCTCACCAGCACCATCGAACCGGTGTGAGCCGACGCAGTCTACCCCTACGGACGCAGCCCCGCGGAGTTCGCCGGATGTCCACCTGCCGCCGGCTCACCACCGCGCCGCATCTTGAGCGCCTCAGCGCGGGCCACGGCGTCGCCGCGGGCGCCGCCCACCTCAGACTCCAGAATGTGCCGCAGGATCGCAATGCTCGCGGCATAGGTCGAATCCATGCCGTAATACGAGAGGCTGCCTGCGCCGAGGTTCTTGCCGCGCGTGTAGGGTGTGTCGGAGGCGTAGTGGATAACGCCGAGGTCGAACGGCAGCTTGGCGAAGTTGATGTTCTCGCCGGTCGGGTAACGCGTCATGTACAGGCTCTCGTACACCGCATCCAGATACGGCCCCGCCTCCATCTCCACGACGCTGTAGTTGGCGCGGTAGTAGAAGTCCAGATAGGCCCGGTTCTGCAAGAACGTGCCCTTGTTGGAGACCGCTTTCTGGTTGTCGAGCACGGCGCCGAAGATCAAATACTTGCTCACGTCGCCGGCGTTGAAGCAGTTGTCGAGCCAGTACGTGTTCTGGCTATGTTCATCCAGCACAACATTCGAGACCATCACATCGCCGATGCTGCCGTTGAGCGTGGCCGCCTTGCCCAAAATGTAGATGCCCTTCACCTGGACGTTGTTCTCTAGCACCTCGCGCAACACCCGATACGCCGCCATGCCAAGCGGATAATCGATATTGACGATCACGCCCCGGCTCTCGGCAATACGCTCGATGCCAGGCACACGTACGCGTGGGTCAATGTCGCCAGGATGCAGCTTCGAGAGATCAAAGACCTGCACGTCCAGCTCCAGGCCGTAGCGCGCCCCGATGTACCAGATGCCGCGCTCCTGCTCCTCTACCGGCTTGCTGCGCGAGAAGCCTTGCCCGGCTGCCGTGCGTTGATACTCACGTGAGGCATAGTAGAGGAAGTTCTGCCAGTTGCCCGAGGCACGGCCGTCCTTCAGCTTGCGGTATTCCTCGGAGAGGAATTGGTCCGCGCCGGCCGTCGCGAAGCGCGTCAACTCGTCCTCGCGGCGTAGCGCCGTGCCTGAGAGCAGATTTGCCAGGCTGTGGGTGTTGCTGGAGACAAAGTAGACCGGGCGGCGGCCAAGGCGCAGATCATCGACTAGCTTGTTCACCGGCGCCCACCACTTGCGCGTGGAGCGCACGAAGCCGACGTGCGAGCCGCC
>CAYYCB010000002.1:0-16998 GCA_964469715.1 uncultured Ktedonobacterales bacterium
AGGAGGCCGCGGCCACCTTCGTCCAGCGAGAGGTGCTACCCGTTTCGGAGCAAATTGACCACCAGGAGCCGGGCCTGATGCCCCGTCTGCTCAAGGAAGCGGGCGAGCAGGGGCTGCTGATGGTAGACGTGCCAGAAGAGTACGGCGGAGCGGACCTTGGACTCGTCGTCAGCGCACTCGTCGCCCGCGAGATGCGCCAGGCATCCTTCGCCGTGGCGCACGGCGCTCATACAACCATCGGCACGATGCCGATCATCTTCTACGGCACCGACGAGCAGAAGACACAGTACCTGCCCGGGCTCGCCACAGGCGAGTTCATTGGCGCGTACGCGCTGACGGAGCCGGGCGTAGGCTCGGATGCTATGTCGATCCGCACGCGCGCCACGCTCGCCGAGGACGGCAAGCACTACATCCTCAACGGCGCAAAGCAGTGGATCTCCAACGCCGGGTTCGCCGACGTCTTCATCGTCTTTGCCAAGGTGGACGACGCCAAGCACACGGCGTTCATCGTGGAGGCCGCAAGCGAGGGTATCTCCACCGGTGCCGAAGAGCGCAAGATGGGCATCAAGGGTTCTTCCACGCGCACTCTCTACCTCGATAATGTCAAGGTGCCCATTGAGAACGTGCTCGGCGAGGTCGGTAAGGGCTACAAGATCGCCTTTAACATTCTCAACATCGGACGCCTCAAGCTTGGCGCCGGCACCGCCGGTGGCGCGCGCTCCGCGCTCGATCTGGCTGCGAAGTACGCCGACGAGCGCAAGGCGTTCGGGCGCCCGCTCCATGGCTTCGGCATGATCAAGAAGAAGCTGGCCTACATGGCCTCCGACGTCTACGCCGCTGAGACGCTGGCGTTCCGCACCGTTGGCATGGTGGAAGACGCCCGCGTTGCCGCCGGTGAGGACCGCCAGGCGCAGCTCCGCGCCATCGAGGAGTTTGCCATCGAGTGCTCCATAGCCAAGGTCTTCGGCTCAGAGGCGCTCGCCCGCTGCGTGGATGAGGGCGTTCAGATCTTCGGCGGCTACGGGTTCATGGACGAGTATCCCATCTCGCAGGCCTACCGCGACGCGCGCATCAACCGCATCTTCGAGGGCACCAACGAGGTCAATCGTCTCGTCGCTGCCGGCACGCTCTTCCAGCGTGGATTGGAAGGCCGCGTAGATGTGATGTCGTCGTTCCCTCGGATTGAGGGTGAGGTGTCCAGCGGCGTGGCCGCCGATTTCGCCGCCTCCGACACGCCCGTCGCCCTGCGCGACGCCGTGAACCTGCTCGAACGAGCCAAACGCGCATCCATCTATACCAGCCTGAAGGGCGCGACGAAGTTCATGGCCACCATGCGCGAAGAGCAAGAGTTCCTTGAGTATACGGCCAACCAGATCATCAACCTCTTCGCCATGGATAGTGCTCTTGCCCGCGCCCTAGACGCTGCCCGTGCAGGTTCCGCCGATGCCCACGTGCACGAGCTGTTGGCGCAGGTGACCGTTCTTCGGTTGATGCCGGAGGTGCGCTCCGCGATTGAGGGAAGCCTCATCATGGCCTTCGAGGGCGAGGCTCGCCGCGAGGAGCTTGCCAAAGTGCGCCGCTACCTTGGCGATGCGCAGACCGAGATCGTACCGTTGCAGCGCGAGCTTGCCGGCATCGTCGCCGAACGTGGCGGCTATCCGCTCAAGTAGGCTCGTAGCGCCCTACGAGGCGTAGCTGTCGTGAGGGTCACCACGCTGAATGCCACTCGGCGTGGTGACGGCGTCCGTCCAACAAGCGGCCCCCCAACTCGACAGTACACGTAACAAGCGAACGGCAATTTCCGTGCGCCCGCCGGACCCAGCACAAGAAAAACGGAAAATTGCATCGCGGAATCCGGCCAACTTCGGCCAAAATCACCGCGCGAGTCGGGTATTCAAGGGGATTGATGCGACAGTAGAGTGCGCGACGCGAGGTACTTAACACTCGCTCAGCCACACATTTCAGCGCGAGGGATGCCCATTTCGTCTCGGGTGTTGTCGATTCTTAGGGCTTCAGCTCAGTTCGTGCCCTGCGCCGGCCCCTTCAGGGCCGCGACCGCACAACCTGCGCCGGCCCACCCGGAATCGGTCTGAGTCGCGAATAGGTGGCATGTTGCCACGCAGAGGAGCTTTGACATGCCAGAGGCTGTGATCATGAGCGCTGTGCGCACGCCGATTGGGCGCGCGGGCAAGGGCGCATTGCGCGTTGTTCGCCCCGATGACCTGGCTGCCGCCGCCATTCGCGCCGCGGTCGAGCGCGTGCCGCACTTCGACGCCTCCATTATCGAAGACGTGATCCTCGGCAATGCCTTTCCTGAGGGCGAGCAGGGCATGAATCTCGCCCGTATCGTCACCGCGCTGGCGGGCCTGCCTATTACGGCGGGCGGCACCACGGTCAACCGCTTCTGCGCGAGCAGCCTGCAAGCCTTCAATTTCGCGGTGCAGGGCTTGATGACTGGCAACGGGGACCTCTACGTCGTCGGCGGCGTCGAGAGCATGTCGCGCGTACCGATGGGCGGTTTCAACCCCAGCTTCAACCCGAAGCTGATGAACAATCCAGAGGGTATTGAGTGCTGCGGCCTGCCCGGCCAGCGCACGCAGGAGTGGGCGCAGACCTACATCCCAATGGGCCTGACCGCCGAGAACCTTGCCAAGCAGTACGGCATCACCCGCGAGGAACAGGACGCCTTCGCGCTGCGCAGCCATCAGAAAGCCTTGGCGGCCAGAGACCACGGCGTTACCGAGCGCGAGATCGTGCCGATTCCGCTGCCCGACGGCACCTTCTTCACCATCGACGAAGGCCCGCGCCGCGACACGTCGATGGAGGCGCTAGGCAAGCTGGAGCCTGCCTTCATCGCCGGCGGAACCGTCACGGCGGGCAACAGCAGCCCGCTGAACGATGGCGCCTCCGCAGCCGTGGTCATGTCAGCCGAGAAGGCGAAGGAGTGGGGCGTCCAGCCGAAGGCGCGCGTGCTTGCCACTGCCGTCGCCGGTGTGAGTCCCGCGGTCATGGGTATCGGCCCGGTGCCCGCGGTCAAGAAGGCGCTCGCCCGTGCCGGTCTGCACCTCTCGGATATTGACGTGATCGAGCTTAACGAGGCCTTTGCCGCCCAGAGCATCGCCGTCATTCGCGAGCTTGGCATTGATGAGAGCAAGCTCAACCCGCACGGCGGCGCTATCGCGCTCGGCCACCCTCTCGGCTCCAGTGGCTGCCGCCTCATCGCCGATATCGTGAATGACCTGGAAGTGCTCGACAAGCGGCTCGGCCTCGCCACCCTCTGCGTCGGCGGCGGCCAGGGCGTCGCGACCATCATCGAGCGGCTCTAGGGAGGCTCCCGTGACCTACGAAATCAAGCGCGCGGCGGTCATCGGCGCGGGCATCATGGGCGCTGGCATCGCCGCTCACCTCGCCAACGTCGGGGTGCCGGTCACGCTGCTCGACATCATTCCCTCCGACGCCAAGGAGAGCAGCGACCCCATAGCGCGCAACCGTGTGGCGCAGACCGGCCTTGACCGCGCCCTCAAGGCCAAACCCGCCTCAGCCTTCTACAGCCCGCGCAATGCCAAGCTCGTCACCATAGGCAACACCGAAGACGACTTCGACAAGCTCTCCGAAGCGGATTGGATCGTAGAGGCGGTCTTTGAGCGCCTCGACATTAAGCACGACCTCTTCGAGCGGCTCGAAAAGGTCCGAAAGCCTGGCTCGATTGTCAGCTCAAACACCTCTGGGCTGCCGGCACACATGCTCGTTCAAGGGCGCAGTGACGATTTTGCCCGCCACTTCCTGATCACCCATTTCTTCAATCCGGTGCGCTTCCTGAAGCTTCTGGAGCTTGCCCCCAACCCTCAGAGCGACCCGGAGATGATGGCGTACATGGGCCGCTTCGGCACGGAGCGGCTCGGCAAGGGCGTTGTCTATTGCAAGGACACGCCAAACTTCATTGGCAACCGCATCGGCACCTATGGCTTCATGGCGACCCTCCATCGCGCCCTGAACGAGGGCTACACGTTCGAGGAGGTAGATGCCATTTTCGGCCCGGTGCTCGGCCGCGCCAAGTCCGCCGCCTTCCGCACGGCGGACATCGCCGGGATCGATACCCTGCTCCACGTCGCCGACAACCTCTACGACAACCTACCGAACGACCCGCAACGCGAGCTTTTCCGCATGCCGGAGTTCGTCCGTGAGATGGTCAAGCGAGGCTGGACAGGCGACAAGGGCGGCCAGGGTTTCTACAAGAAGGTCAGGGGCGCGGACGGCGAGAGCCAGATCTACGTCATCGACCCTCAGACCCTCGACTATCGGCCGCAGCAGAAGGTTCGTTTCCCATCTATAGGCGCGGCCAGAGAGAATCCCGACGTCTACGAGCGGACGCGTATCGTGCTTGGTGGCGATGACCGCGCTGGCAAGCTCGCGTGGGAGGTCACGGCTGACACCCTGCTCTACAGCGCGGCGGTTGCCGAGGAGATCGCGGACGACATTCTCAACGTCGACCGGGCTATGCGCTGGGGCTTCAACTGGGAGGTCGGCCCGTTCGAGTCGTGGGACGCGCTCGGCGTTCGCGCGCTTGCCGACCGCCTGACCGCCGACGGCCGCGCGCTGCCGCCGCTGGTGGAGCGCGTGCTGCACGACGGCACTGGGCGCTTCTACACGGACGAGCCCGCCCGGAGCTACTTCGACTTCACCACGTCGTCCTACAAGCCGGTGGCGGCGACGGGCGCGCTTCCCTCACTAGCGGCCATCAAGAAGGCGGGGAAGGTCGTCAAGGCGAACGACTCGGCCTCACTGATCGACCTGGGCGACGGCGTGCTCTGCGTCGAGTTCCATACGAAGATGAACGCCATTGACGATAGCCTGAGCGCGATGTTGCGCGAGGCCGTCGAGGTGGCGAAGGTGAATTGGCGGGCCATCGTCATAGGGAACGATGCCCCTGATTTCTCGGTTGGCGCCAACCTGCTCGCCGTCCTCTGGGGGGCAAAGACGGGCATGTGGGCGGAGATCGAGAAGGGCGTCAACAACCTGCAGCAGGCGAACCTCGCGATCAAGTACAGCCCGGTGCCGGTCGTCGTCGCGCCGGCCGGTCGCGTGCTTGGCGGCGGCTGCGAGATCGTGATGCACGGTCAACACGTCCGCGCGGCCGCCGAGACCTACCTGGGGCTTGTCGAGGTCGGTGCGGGCGTGATCCCGGCTGGCGGCGGCTGCAAGGAGATGCTCGCGCGCTGGCAGGCGCTAGCGCCCGAGAAAGGGCCGTTCGGCGCCTCACGCCACGCCTTCGAGATCATTGCCGTCGCGACGGTGGGGACGAGCGCAGCCGAGGCGGCGGGCCTGGGCTTTCTGCGTAAGAGCGACGCGATCACGATTGACCGCGAGCGGCTGCTGGCCGACGCCAAGGCGGACGCCCTGGCGCTCGCGGATAAGAAGGATCGTGGCGAGTGGCGCCCATCCGAGGCGCCGACCTTCAGGCTGCCGGGACCGGGCGGCAGGCTCGTGCTTGAGCAGCAGGTGGATAATCTGCGCTTGCAGGGCAAGGCGAGTGAGCATGACGCGGTCGTAGCGGGTAAGCTTGCCTACGTGCTGACGGGCGGCAACTGCTCGCCGCTGGACACGCTGACCGAACAGCAGATCCTCGATCTGGAGCGCGAAGCGTTCGTCAGCCTCTGCGGCATGCCCAAGACGCAGGACCGCATGGAGCACCTGCTCACAAAGGGCAAGCCCCTGCGCAACTAGCCGGCGCCCAGGGCCAAAGATGTTCATGCTCACCGAAGGTGCTCATTATGGATGGATGAGCACCTTCGGCATGGATGAGCACCTTTGGCGCTGGGTGCGACTGATATTAGGTTGCCCCCGGCCGTTGTAGAATGCCGCGCCCAATATCGGATAGGTCCGTCACGGTGCCGCAGCAAATGACAACGGCCGAGAGCGCATAGATATTAGATGATATTATCGCCCAGTTTGACCAAGCCTACAAAGAGGCCGGGCATAAAGTTTGACTCGGCCAATAATAAGCGCAAGCGCTAAAGTACAGGCCGGTACCCCTGACGCGGCTGCTCGTCTGTATACAGGGGAGCGTAACAGCGCACGCCCCGCCCTGGGGCCAACGTCAGAGCGGCATGAGGATGGGAAAACATGGATACGACGGGCATCGATCCGCAGGTAGTCGAGCTATGAGCCAGGCTCGGGGAGGCGGCAGTCAGGAACACGGCCGCCTCCATATTCGCTCAGATACGGACGGTAAAAGCCAACAGGGTTGACAAGGAAACCATCAACGAGCTTGAAGAGATCATCCGGAATCTCATCTCCGACAAAAACGAGCTGGTGCAGATCGCCCAGGCATATCAGCAGGAACCGGTCGCCCAGCGTATCTCGGACGAGGACGTCGGCTACATCACCGGTACCGTCGTACCCGTACTGAAAGGTATGGTCGCGCAAAATGCGGGGAACTCCGACACGGACGCGACGAGAAAAATGGAAGAGGCCATAGACGCCTTGGCGCCGCTGCTCTCGGTTGAGACCGCACCGTACTGCAGCTGGTCGGTTTCAACTTCAAGAAGGCTATCGGCGAACCCCTCACGCTCTTCGTGCAGAAGCTCGTTACCTCGCAATTCCGCCCGGACCCGCAGAGCATCCTCGAGAACAACCGGCTGGTCGGGATGGCAAACCTCGAAATGCTCAGGATAGCGCAAGACGAGCGGGCGACCGAGAGACTCAAGCAGGTGCTGGCTGTCTGGCGAGGGACCCCCGACAACCCTTAGACGAGCGCCGACGGGTGGCCATTAACCCAGAGGCTCCACTTGCTGGCAAAGGCGTAATCGGCTCGGGTCGAGGGCTTCACCACGTATCTCATACCAACTTGCTCTTGGTCATTGTCATCTCCTGTGGTACCGTGCCCAAAATTTCCTGGGTTGGGCACAGTAATCTACAATGGCCCGGAACAACTTGATATGACTCGTGGTGGGCCGTGTCGTATGCGTTTGCGGCCTGCCACAAGTCAGTATTAACAGTCGAACACCGACCAGCAGATGTCGTTCCGCAATCGCTGGTCGTCAAGGACGAGCTCGCGAATCGCCTCTGGGAGTTGGTCGCGCTGCCACTGGCACTCGCGCCGCCCAGCGCTCTCGTCTGCTCCTGGCGGCGCGGCAGCCCGTGCGGCTTTGATTGCATAGGCGGCCGCACCAAGCTCGTGCGCCGCGACGTGTGCGACGGCCGCGGCCTGGCCGGCAGCATACGCAGCATATCGGGCTGCCCCACGCAGGTCTCTGGCCGCACCCATCGCATGGCCAGCCGCCGTGCGTGCCTGGGTCATCGTGCTCTCCCCACGCACCCAGGCGCGGACCGCCTCGATTGCCTGACGCGGTCGCGGGTCCTCACGCTGAACTGACTCGAAGAGGTCAAGGACGTGCTCCGCGCAGTCCGCCGCCCAGAGGGCGAGGAGATGGTGATCCGCATCTGTGAGGATCCCCCCACGGCGGATCGTCACGAAACGCGGGTCGCGTTCTTTCGGGAGGATCACACCGAGCACCTCTTCTGCTCCTGGGCGCCGAAACCTACGGCCATCATATCCCCGATGCGCGACCAGTTTCGCTAGACATGGCCTGTGATGTCCGCGTGGCCGGCGCACTCGACAGAATCCAGGGTCTGCCCAGCCAGCGCGCTGTCACCGATGGGCGCTTGCCAGCAATTAGGCGAGCGATTCGCCTCGTCGCTCGGCCACGAGGGTCCACCTGTTCCTTTAGCTTGTTAGCAGGCGACGAAGCCGCTCACCAAAGGTGCTCATCCATGCCAAAGATGCTCATCCATGCATAGTGAGCATCTTTGGTGAGCTTGAACATCTTTGGCGCGCAACACAGCGATGTACGACTCCGCGGGCGCCGTGGATGCGAATCTTGCACCCGCGGAGTCGCGTATACGCAGCGCCCAGCTATTCCTCGTCCAACTGCTCGTGCAGCTCGCGGATGCGCCTGCGCACGTCGTCTAGCGTGCTGACGCCGAGCTCGGTCATCTCTTCTTCGATGCTCTCAAGCCGCTCTAGCTCCAGCATCGTGTCGTATTCCTTGGGATCGAAATCCTGATCTTCTCCGGTCTGGTCGTCCACTCGTTTCGCTCCGTTCGACATATCGCCCCCATTTGCTGTGTTGTGTCCACGCTACGAACTTGCGCCGACGAGAAATACTGTAGACGGATCAGCGAAACCCCAACTCAAGCCATCTACGCTGCCGCTGGCGATCAACAGCGCCGGGTCGGCGCTGTTTGGTCCGATGCTCGCGACGTAGATGCCCTGGGCCGCGTCGCGCGGCGCGGGAAGGGCGTTCCCAAGCCAGCGGCTTCCGGCGTCTGCGATGATGGCGATGCTGCGGCCATCTGGGCTCCACGGACTGTTGGTTGCCGGACTCCAGGTCTTTGGCGCGTGACCCGCTTGCCGAGATGCTCCAGTGTCCCGCAGAAGCGTGTCTAACTTCTTCGCAGTGCCATCAACACGGGTCCAGCCGCTCGCATTCTGGATCAGCAGCGTCTTGCTGTCCGGCGACCACCAGGGCAGCGCGGCCTGGTCGCCGTCAGGCCAGGTAAACACCGCCGTCCCTGGCGCATCAACGCTATAGAGCGCGAATTGCCGGACGGTGCGTACCAGAAGCCAGGAACCGTCTGGCGAAAACGCATCGTCAACAAGATCGGAGACCGAAGTTAACACCGTCTGGCTGCGCGTGTCCGTGAGCACGAGATTGACCATGGAGCGCGCGCCTGGCGTGGCGAACAACACCTCGCTGTGTCCGGGGCGCCAGAGCAGGCGCGCGGGTCGCCCTGAAGCGAGCGCGGTGAGCGCACCGTGCGCTAGCACGACGCCGCTCGCGCCAGGGGGTGAGATCAGCAGATCACCAGTAGCGTCTATCGCGGCGACATGTTGTCCGTCGGCGGCCAGCGCCGGCATACCGACCGAGTTGGTGACGAGCCTGCGAGCGATGCCCACAGGCTGATCCGTCTGTGACACGACGTACAAGGGACTATCCGGAGCGGCCGGGCTGGTTTCGCGGTAGATGACCCTGTTGCCGTCATGGTCCCACCACGCGTCACTCAGTAGAAACCCTGGATTGTCGGGCGAGATTTGGAGTGGGAATCCACCATTGACGCTCGCTGCCTCGATGAGCCCGGTCGCGTCAGGAGTGGGCAGGGCGGTTTGATTGGCCGGCGCCCGGCGCAGGGCACGGAATACAATCGAGTGGTGGTCCGGAGACCAGGCGAACCCGGCGACATTTGCCGCCGCGATCTCTCGCACGCCTGAACCGTCGCTGCGCATCGTTAGGAGCTGGCCGCCTCGAAGAAATGCGATCTCGGACGTGCCAGATTGGAGTCCCCGGCCGGCGAGAGCCACCACGACGAGCAATGCGGCGCCTACAATGACCGCGGAAACGATGGCGCGAGCACTTTTGACGCTCGTAAGGCGAAGCCTAAATGTGTTCATCGGCCGCATTGTATCGGCCTCCGCGACGGTGCGCAAGCCGCTTGGCCCGACTCGATGGGCGTCGTCCTAGAGTGCTACAATCTGGCCGGATTGCATTCGACGTTGGCGCAGCCGCCGCACTCCTCGGAGTAGGTGCGGGAGGACGTTACCACCAGCTGGAGACACCGTCTATGTCAGACACTACCACGCCCACGACATACGCAACGTATTGGATATTCGGTCTCGATCCCGCGTTTCACCGACTTCCAGAGGAACAACAGCGCCAGGGTAAGGCGGAATACCTCTCCGCACTTGAGGCGCTTCCTGAGGGTGTCCGCCTCCGCGGCGCCTATTCGCTGGTCGGTCTGCGTGAGGACGCCGATCTCATGTTCTGGGTCGTCGCCCAGGATCTCGACGCCATCCAGCGCCTCGCCGTAAATCTGCGCCACACCGGCCTTGGAGGCTATCTGAGGTCAACAGCCACTTACGTGGGCGTCGTCGCGCCTGCCCGGTACGACCCTGGGCACTTGCCAGCCTTCATGCTAGGGGTTGAGCCCAAGAAATTCATCAGCGTGTATCCGTTCGTCAAGACCACCGAATGGTATCTCCTCCCGTTCGAGGAGCGCCGGCGCTTGATGGCCGAGCATGGCGAGGTCGGTCGCAAGTATGCGGTGTCTCGCGAGGCGCTTCGCGCGGCCAGCGAGACGAGCGGATCGGGCACGGCGGCCACCGCCGTAGCCGAGGCACAGGTTGGCGGAGGCGTGCTTGCCAACACCGTTGATTCATTTGGCCTGGGAGATTACGAGTTCATCCTGGCGAACGAATCGGACGACCCGGCGGAGATCAGCCGCATGATGGAGTCGCTGCGCAAGGTTGAGGTGCGTCATTACACCAAACTCGACACGCCGATCTACCTTGGCCGCCGCCGCGAGCCCGCCGAGGCGCTTGCCGATTTGTAAGCGCATTCATGGCGTGGAGGGATGATCGGCAGGCTGATACCCTCCACGCCAGCCCCTTCCCGCAGGATGCTGCCGCCTAATAGGTCGGTCCGAGCCTCGATCTGGAGAGTGCCGGCTCGCGCACGAGATCATGGGTCGCGTGCGCCGTTCCGTGTCCTGTTGGCTCAGGGGGTGTCAGTGGCAGCTCCATCCAGAACATGCTGCCACCGCCGTCGCGCGGTCGCACCCCAATACGGCCATGATGCTTGCGGGTCAGCTCGCGAGCGACAAAGAGTCCCAGGCCCACGCCGCTATTCTCGGCATTCGACCCCGTCGCGTATGCCTTGAAGATGGCGCCGCGCTCCTTGCTTGGAATGCCGATACCGTGGTCCAGCACCTCAATTCGCACGGTGTCTCCGACTTGATGCAGGCGTACCACGACCTCAGCCTCACCACCATACTTCACGGCATTTGCCAGAAGGACGCTGAGCGCAAGGCGTAAGCGGCGCTTGTCCCAGACCCCGAAGAGCGTTGTCGTGTCAGTTTCCAGACGTACCGCCGCGCTTGCCGCGCTATGCGCATAGAGATCCACGAGCTTGCGGACAAGATCGGCCAGGTCAAACAATTCGGGCACTGTCCGCGCCCGTTTGCGCTGAATGCGCGCCGCTTCGAGGTACACATCCAGCTCATGTTCCAGCCGTTCGACCTGATAGAGCATCTTGTTCAGTTCGGCAACGTCGGCTTCACGGTCGTTCTGTCGCGCTAGGCGACGTCGAAAGAGCTGGGCCTGCCCTTTTAGCGACGTGATCGGCCCGCGCAGCTCGTGGCCCGCGAGGTCAAGGAACTCAGCGACAGCATCATTGGCTGCCCCGTGGCCGGCGATTGTGCTTGATGTGCGTGCTGGCATGCCTATCCGTCCTACGGTGACGCGTCAAATTTGGCGTATTTCCTCTCATTTCGAGTATAGGGTTCATGCGCTGCTAGGTCAATGTGACTGGCCGTACCGCGAGGCATCGCGAGCCGGTAGATGTGTTTCTCGCCTATCTAGCACTTGCGGGGTGATGCCGATTTCGGCGGGGCGGTGTCGTGTGGAGTCGCGGCAGTGAAACTGCCGGCGCAGGGCGCGAGGTCGGCTGATACCGGTTTATCGCGGTCGCGGCGCTGAAGGGGCTGGCGCAGGGCTAGAGGTGGGCTGAAGCCCTACGATCCACCAACAACTCAGACGAAGGCGGTGTGAGACGGCCATGTGACGCGCGAACGCAATCGCGCTCACAAGACAATGGGTGATGGCTCGCGCTGGACGTTGGCGGGATCGAACGCCAGTAACAGTTGGGCGGGTGTCGCCGGCTCGCCTGGCGACCAGATGCCAGCGCTGACAGCAAGCGCGGCCAGGACATCTTCTGGGCGAAGTCCGCGCTGTCGCGCTCCGGCCAAGCCCGCGGAGGCGTCGCGCTTTGCCATCCGATCGCCGAGGGAGTCCAGTGCCAGCGGAACATGTGCATACTCCGCTGGGTGGCTGAAACCTAGCGCGTCGTAGAGGGCAAGCTGACGTGGTGTGGAATGCAGGAGATCGGCGCCGCGCACTACCTGAGTGACGCCCATGAGCGCATCGTCCACCACGACGGCCAGTTGGTAGGCGACCACGCCATCGCTGCGCCTGACGATGAAGTCCCCTACCGTCGCTTGCACATCCTGGCTCACGTCGCCAGCGATGGCGTCATGGAAGCGGAAAACACCCTCGGGCGCGCGAAACCGCCACGCGGGCCGGCGTCCTGACGCCTCGAATTGTCGTTTCTTAAGTGCTGTGAGCGCGCGGCATGTGCCTGGGTAGGGGGCGAGATCGTCGCCGCCATGCGGTGCGCTGGCGATGCGCGCCAAATCCGCCCGCGTGCAGTAGCAAGGATAGACCAGCTCTCGGTCGCGCAACCTGCCCAGTGCCGCTTCGTAGAGCGCTTCGCGGGCGCTCTGCACGTAGGGGCCAAGCGCCCCGCCTACGTCTGGTCCTTCATCCCAATCGAGGCCGAGCCAGCGCAGATCAGCCAATTGTTGTTCGGCGGCGCCTGACCGCAGACGTGGATGATCGAGGTCCTCCATGCGGAGGGTGAACGCGCCGCCGGCATGTCTTGCGAAGAGCCATGCCAGCAGCGCCGTGCGCAGATTGCCCAGGTGAAGCGTACCCGTAGGCGACGGAGCGTAGCGCCCGCGCACGCGCGCCGTGGTCATGAACCCTTGCCGGGGTGAGAGCAGTGGCGCATATCGCCCGGTGTTGGCAGGGGAGCCGTGCAGAGTGGCGACCAGACACATGAGCCATGGTCTTCGGAGACAGGTGGCAGCATGCCGCGTCCCAGCAGCGCGGCAACGAGACATACGGGGAGCCCAATGACGCCGAGATGGCATCCATCGAGCTGCGCGACAGGGTGGAAGTCGGGGTGCTGAATGGAGTACGAGCCGGCCTTATCGAGTGAATCCCCGCTGGCGACGTAGGCCGCTACCTCTTCTTCGCTGTAGGCACGCATCAGCACCTCAGTGCGCGAGGATGCTGTCGTGATATCGCTCGTCTCGGTGTTGGCCAGCGCCACACCTGTCGCAACGACATGGGTACGGTCTCGGAGTTTGGCGAGCATTTCATGAGCCTCAGCGCCGTCTTGCGGCTTGGCCAGCGACTCTCCATCCACGAGCACTGTGGTGTCGGAGGCGAGCACGTGACCGCGTCCGCCCCGTCTGGTAAGCACCTCTCGCGCCTGCATCGCCTTGTGCTTCGCAAGGTGCTCGCCCAACTCTTCGATGGGACCGCTATATTCGGCGGCGAGACGCTCTTCATTGACAGGCGCCACCAGCAGCTCGAACGGTATACCAGCTGCTTCGAGGAGCTGCTTCCGGCGGGGGGACGACGAGGCCAGATACAACGTAGGTGTCATCGCTGAATTGCCTCTAAGGTTGCAATGTTCTCAATATGAGCGGTCTGCGGAAACATGTCGAGCGGCTGGACTTCCCGCAATTCGTAGGCGCCGGTCCGGTGAGTGAGATAAGCGAGGTCGCGGGCGAGGGTATCGGGATCGCAGGAGACATAGACGACACGAGGTATTCGTCGTTGTACGAGGGCGTCCAATACGGGCCGCTGGACTCCAGCACGCGGCGGATCGATAACCAGGGCGTCTAGAGCTTCCGTTAAAGCGGGTAATAGCACTTCAACTTTGCCCTGGAGCACCTCCACATTGGCTTCGTCGTCCAAATTTTGGCGAGCGTCGCGCACCGCGCTGGCAGATTCTTCGATGGCAATCACCCTGCCGGCCTGCCGAGCCATGAGTTTGGCGAAGGTCCCCACACCGCAGTAGGCATCGACGAGCGTCACGTGTCCGCCCTTCGGAAGACGCTCCAGCACCAGGCTTGCCATGCGATTCGCCTGCAGGGTGTTGGTCTGGAAGAAGGAGCTAGGCCGGACCTTGAATGGGATGCCGAGTAGACACTCTTCCAGACCATCTTCGCGCACGGTGATCTGGCACGCTTCAAGTGCTTTGCGGACGTCTTCATCGGCCTTTGGCTGCAGCAGGATCTGGCGCGAGCAGGTGCCCACGCGAACCATCGCTTGCGGGCGCGGACGTGGCGCCCGCCCCAGCAGCTCGAGCGCAGTGTTTGCCACTGGGTCAGCAATCGGACACTCAAGTAGCGGCAACACGCGCCTGCTTCCGCGCGCCGTGAGTCCGACGCGGCCCTCGCGGTCCACAGAGAACCGCATGTGGTTGCGATAGTGCCACGGCTCGTCCATCCCGATTGCGGCTAGAACGGGGGGATGCTCCACTCCGGCGGCTTCCAGAGCTTCTATGACCCGCGACGCCTTCCATTCGAGCTGCTTTGAATAGTCTAGATGCTGCAGTTGGCATCCGCCGCAGATGCCGAAGACGTTGCAATGCGGAGAGATGCGATCTGCGGAGGATTCTACTATGGTGAGGGCACGGGTCGAAGGCGGGGGCGCGTGCTTCGCTCGTTTGCGCCCTGGGCGGGGTAGGGTCCAGGTAACTTCCACTTCGACCAGCTCGTCGGGGAGGCCGCCAATGAAAGAGATGGACTCCGGTGGGTTGGTGATTGGCGTGCGACCGGCGAAGACCTGTGCCAGAGCATCAGCATCCGGTTCGGAGATGACGGAGATCACGCGGCCGACGGCTTCTCCTTGCGCCGTCATCGCCTCCACCTTGACGAGGTAGCGCCCGGTAACTGTCCGGCGAATATGCGTCTCCTCGTGTTCTCCACTCGACATGTCGCCACTATCTCCCGACCACATATATACGCAAACCGCTGGAGTATATCATGGGGCAGCGTTCCGCCGGTTCCGCCGATGCGGACATCACCACTCGAACGCACGTGCCAGGAACGACGGGCCGTAGTGGAGAATGAGCGGACTGCCGTGCGGACAGCGCGCGGGCGCTGTCGTGGCCCGCAAACCATCGAGCAGCGTCTTCTGTTCCTCTATGGCTAACGGCTGCCCCCGGCGAATGGCGGAGCGGCATGCCAACGAGGTGCGAAGGTGCTCAAGCCAATCATTCGTGTCTTCGGATGCTTCTTGTACTAGCGCTCGCGCAAGCGCCCCTGAATCGACCGTCGTCTCTGAAAGTGTGGGAAGCGAGCGGACCAGAAACACAGCGCCTCCGAAATGTTGGCACTCGAACCCTATCGCGGCGAGTTCGTCAAGTCGTGGCAGCAGGAGATCGGCCTGTCGGGCCGTAAGCTCGACGAGCACCGGCATCAACAACATCTGCCCACTGGTAGACTCGCCATCATTGCCGGGCGAGACCTCTGCCGCGCCGCTCGTGCGGGACGGTAGTCTCGTCGCCAACGTTTCGTAAAGGATGCGTTCGTGCGCCCGGTGTTGATCGATCAGATAGAGGTGTCCTCCGCGCGAGCGGGCGATAATGAGCGTGTCGTCCACCTGGCCGAGCGGCTCTAGCTCGGGAAGTAGGTCGGGAATGTCTTTGTCATCCGTGATTGCGGGCGGCTGATAGCGTGTTCTCGATTCCCCAAGCGCTAAGCCGCGGCGCTGACGCGGTATCGGGAGGCGCAATTGAACCGATGGTGCGAGTGAGGCACGGCTGTGGTCGTTGACCGTTCGAGCGGCCTTCGCCGATCCTAGCGAGGCGTAGATGCAGGATCGAATCGCCGTGCCTATCGCTTGTTCATGTCTCAGTAGCACCTCGGCTTTGGCGGGATGCAGATTTGCATCCAACTCATCGGGCGGCACCGTGATGGCCAGCACGAGGATTGGATGGCGACCTTTCTTCAGCAAGGGCCGATAACCCGCTTCGGCCGCCGACAGGAGTGCGCGATTCGCTATAGGACGCCCATTGACGGCAACCAGTACATGGCGCCGGTCGGCGACGTCGAATGGCGGTGGGCTGACGAACCCGCTGATTCCAGCACCTCCTATGTGCTCGGGTCCAACCTCGACCACGGACCGTGCGACGTCCGAGCCATAAACGCTGGCTATCGCATCCTTGGACGTGGCGCCCGACGTTTGGAGCATAAGCATACCGTCGGCTACCAGGGTGAACCGGACTTCGGGATGGAGCAAGGCATATTGGCGAACGAGCGCCGCTACTCGGGCACCCTCGGCAGTGGGCCGTCGCAGCATCGCTTTGCGCGCCGGCACCCCGGCGAACAGGTTGCGTACTGTGACAGTGGTGCCTCTGGGTCGTGATATTTGGCTTTGCCGTGGAGGCCCGGCGCCTTCGAGCGTGAGAACGTTCGCCAGTCCCGCGTCGTCTGAAGCGCTAGCGATCTCGACCTCCGCGACCGCGGCAATACTGGCTAGCGCCTCGCCACGGAATCCGAGCGTCCCTATGTGTTCCAGATCGTCAAGCGTGCTTACCTTGCTTGTGGTGTGTGGCTGGCAGGCCAGCGCGAGATCTTCTGGCGAGATGCCATGCCCATCATCCGCCACTCTGAGGAACCGTAGGCCGCCGTCGCGCATTTCAATGCGTATGGTGGACGCCAGGGCATCGAGGGCATTCTCGATCAGCTCGCGCACCACCGATGCCGGACGTTCGATCACCTCACCGGCGGCGATCCGTTCTACAACGTGTTCCGGCAGTCGCAGAATCTGTCGCCTTGCCGCGTCAAGTAGCGGACGCGCGTGCGGCTCAGACATGGTCATTTGGACGTCCCCGGCCCTGCAGAAGCTGCACAGCCCTTTGCTGGAGCGCGTAGAGCAGATTCAGCGCCTCCACTGGGGTTGTGGAAGCGATGTCGATGCTCGCCGCTGCACGCGCCAGCCCGAGCTCTGTGGCGCCAGGCTCGACTGGCACCGTCAAATAGGCGGTCTGACGCTCGCTTATCGCTCTCGACGAAGGCGCTGACAGGATAAGGGTTCGCGCCCGCTCTGTGACCGTATTCGGCAGGCCCGCCATACGCGCGACGTGCACGCCATAACTCTCGTCGCATGCGCCCGCGATGACGCGGTGCAGGAAGATGGCCTCATTCTCGCGCTCGGCCACCTGCATCTGAAACACCCGCATCGCAGGCAGCGACGGCGCCAGGGTTGCCAACTCGTGAAAGTGGGTCGCGAACAACGTACGTGCGCCGACATTGTCGTGAACGTATTCCAGCACGGCGCGTGCTATCGCGAGGCCGTCACGCGTA
>CAYYCB010000002.1:17098-28187 GCA_964469715.1 uncultured Ktedonobacterales bacterium
ATTGTCGTGAACGTATTCCAGCACGGCGCGTGCTATCGCGAGGCCGTCACGCGTACTCGTCCCACGGCCCACCTCATCCAGTGCGATCAAGCTTCGTTCACTGGCGTGCCGAAGGATATAGGCTGTTTCGACCATCTCGACCATGAAGGTGCTGAGCCCGGCTGCCAGGTCGTCTTCTGCGCCCACGCGAGTGAAGATGCGGTCGACCATACCCACCCTGGCGAACTCGGCCGGAACGAACGATCCGACCTGGGCCAGCAGGACGATGAGCGCGGTTTGTCGTAGGTAGGTGGACTTGCCCGCCATGTTGGGGCCGGTCAGGAGGGCTACTCGCATCCCCCGCTCGCAGCCTTCTGAGTCGTCGAAATCTGTGTCGTTGGGCGTGAAGTGCTGTACCGTGCCTTGCCGCTCCACCACAGGATGTCGCCCGCCACGGATCGTCAGCTCGCTGCCGTCTGTCACAGCGGGGCGCACGTATCCAAAGTTAGCGGCTGTCGTCGCCAGCGCCTGCCAGACGTCGAGCTGTGCCAGGGCCGACGCGGTCGCCGCCAGCCGCTTGCCATGACCGGCTAACTCCTCCAATAGCGCGCTATAGATTTCTTGTTCGAGGGCGGCAATCTGATCCTCAGCATTCAGCACCAGCGCCTCGTGGAGCTGTAGCTCCTCGGTCACATATCGCTCGGCATTGGTGAGCGTCTGTTTGCGCCTATAGTCGGGTGGGACGCGGCTCGTGTTTGCGTGCGAAACCTCAATGTAGTAGCCGAAGACCTTGTTGTAGCCCACCTTCAGCGATTTGATGCCTGTTCGCTCGCGCTCCCTAGGCTCTAGCGCCGCAATCCAAGCGCGCGTCGCCGCGGTGGAGCGAACAAGGTCGTCCAGGTCGCGACTGGAGCCATCGCGCAACCGCCTGCCGCCGCTTTCAAGCGGGTCGAGAACTGCACTGTCGATCCGTTCGCGTACGTCGTCGCACGGATCGAGGTGGGTAGCGATCTCGGCGAGACCATCTGCTGGCGCGGATCTGAGCAGACGTTTCGCGTCCGTCACGCGGGCGAGCGCCGCGCTCAGCGCGAGGACTTCCCGCGGGGTGGCTGAGCGCTGGATGAGCCGGGCCGTCAGGCGTTCGAGATCTCCCATGCCGCGCAGCACCGTCGCTACGCCGTCTCTCAGCGCAACATCGTTGACAAACACCTCAACGGCGTCCAGGCGGCGCTCCACCTCATGGCGGTCGCGTAGTGGATGGAGCAGGGTTCGCCGTAGCCGACGGGCGCCCATCGCTGTCAGTGTGCAGTCCAGCGTTTCGAGCAGGGTAGTTGGGATTCCAGGGGCTACCTGTCGCTGACGCGAGCCGCGAAAGTGCTCGACGATTTCCAGGGCGCGCCATGTTTTTCCATCCACATGGACAAACGCATCCGTGTTGTATCGCCTCAAACCGTCGAGAGAAAAGAGTAGCGTGGGATTCATTCGCTGGAGGTAGGCGAGCAGAGCGCCCGCGGCCGCGCTGGCGGCTGGAGCATCGTCACACCCAAATGCCGCGAGGGTTGCGACCCCAAAGTGGCGGCAGAGCCGGCGTTGCGCATCTTCTAGATCGAAATAATGGGCGGGACAAGCGGTAGGTTGGATGTCGAGGGATCCGATCACAGCGCATAGCTTTTCGGCATCGGCGGCCTGTGTGGTCTCGTTGTCGCTCGCAATCAGCACCTCCGCCGGCCTGAGGCGCTCAATCTCGGCCGCAAGTGCATCGACGGCGTGTTCTCCCGCCCACTGGGCGCATGCGAACGTGCCCGTGCTTACATCTACGTAGGCCAGTCCTAGCGTGGAGTCGCCACCTTTCCGTGGTTTGCGATCGGCAGTTATGGCAACCAAATAGTTGTCTCGCGACGCGGCGACCATCGAGGGATCGGTGACGGTCCCCGGCGTCAGCACCCGTGTGACCTCTCGCCGTACCAGGCCCTTGCCAGGTGCGCTCACCTGTTCACAGATGGCGACGCGATGCCCGTTTGCGAGCAGTTTCGCCGCATAGCCATCCACCGCATGCAAGGGGACACCTGCCAGCGGGACAATTTCATCTGGGCCGTAGGCCCGGCGGGTGAGTACAATCTGGAGCTCGTGCGCGGCGATGCGGGCATCCTCATCGAAGGTTTCGAAGAAGTCGCCGACTTGATACAGGAGGATGGCGTCCTGATGCTGCGCTTTGATGTCGAGATATTGCTGTCGAGCGGGTGTCGTCATGGGGCTGCGATCCAGAGCGGGACAATCCTAGTCGCTGTGGCGCCATTGTAGCACGGCAGGAACACAACTGACGTGTGATGAGGCCCGTCGCTAGCACAGGTGTTCGGGGCGCTGGCCCGCTAGTCGACCTCGGCGCTGCGCGTCTCGCGTTCCCGCTGACTTGTCACTCCCCGCGCTTTGGATTGTGCCAAACGACCTGCCGCGGCGAGCGGGTTCTCGCGGTCCTGCGCGATCCCTCCATCGCTTCCCTTTGCGCGAAGGGCGCGTATGGGGCTGGTCGGCCGCTGTGTGGCCGCTTGCGGCGCAAGGGCCGCGGCCAGCACTTCGTCGAACGTTTCCACACCGACGAGTTTTACATGCGCCAAGACCTCATCTGGCATGTCGTCAAGGTCGCGCTCATTTCTGCGGGGGAGGATGACCGTCGAGATACCCGCGCGGTAAGCCGCCAGGATTTTCTCCTTCACGCCGCCGACCGGCAACACCCTGCCTCTCAGCGTCAACTCGCCGGTCATCGCGACGTCACGCCGTATGGGGCGGCCAGTGAGGGCCGAGATGACCCCGACCGCCATCGTCACGCCGGCGGACGGGCCATCCTTTGGAATGCTGGCGGCCGGCAAGTGGATGTGGATGTCGCACTTTTCGTAGAAGTCCGCGTCTATGCCGAGCGTTGCCGCCCGCGACCGGATGAGCGTGACGGCCGTCTGAGCTGACTCGCGCATCACTTCACCGAGCTGCCCTGTTAGCATGATCGTTCCATGGCCAGGCACTGCCAAGGCCTCGACCGTCGTCAAGTCACCGCCTGCTGAAGTCCACGCAAGCCCGGTGGCGATGCCGGCCTCATCCCGGTCTTCAGCTTCGGCTGGGTAGAACTTCTGCGGACCAAGATACGTGCGCAGCGTCTTGGTGGTGATGCTCGTCCGTTGGCGACGCCCTTCGGCCCAGCGCAACGCTACACGCCGCATGACTGAGCCAATCTCGCGCTCTAAGCCGCGTACGCCCGCTTCATATGTGTAGTCTCGAATGATGTGACGCAGAGCGTCTTCGTCTAGCTCTACCTTCTCCGCGTTCAGGCCACAATCTCGTAGCTGCCGAGGCACGAGGAATCGCGTCGCGATCTCGACCTTTTCTTCCTCGGTGTATCCGGATACTTCGATGACTTCCATACGGTCGCGCAACGCGGCAGGTATTGTATGGAGGACATTGGCCGTCATGATGAACAACACGCGCGAGAGGTCGTATGGAACCTCAAGATAGTTGTCGGAGAATGAGGCATTCTGCTCCGGATCAAGCACCTCAAGCAGAGCTGCCGCGGGATCGCCGCGATAGTCCGACGCAAGCTTGTCAACCTCATCGAGTACGATCACAGGGTTCACCGTGCCGACGGCCTTCATTGCCTGAAGGATGCGTCCCGGCTGCGCGCCAACGTAGGTGCGCCGGTGACCGCGGATCTCGGCCTCATCGCGGACGCCACCTAAGGCGATGCGCGCGTATTTGCGTCCTAGCGCATCGGCTATTGATCGCCCAAGCGACGTCTTGCCTACTCCTGGAGGTCCGGCGAGGCACAGAATCGGCGCGCGGCCCTCTGGCGCGAGCTTGCGCACAGCCATGAATTCGAGCATGCGGCGCTTCACCTGACTCAGGCCGAAGTGGTGCTCGTTCAGCACGGCGGCGACGCGCTTGAGATCAATACTATTGGGGGTTGCGGCAGTCCATGGTACGGCGGTAAGCCAATCCAAGTATGTACGGACCACCACGGATTCCGGCGAGAGAGGAGGCATGGATTGGAGGCGCTGTAGCTCGTTCTCGGCGCGGGCCTGCACGTCGGCGGGCATACCAGCCGCAAGGATTCGCTCTTTCAGTTCGTTTACTTCGCGGAGGGCCGGATCCTGTTCGCCGAGCTCGCGCTGAATCGCCCGCATCTGGTCGCGCAAAAACTGCTCGCGCAGGGCGCCATCAGCCTCGCGCTGCGCATCTGCGCGGAGTGCTCGCTCCATGTCGAGCACACGTGCCTCGCGTTGCAGCAGGTCCGACACCGCACGTAGGCGGTCGTGCGTATCGAGAATCTCTAGGAGTGACTGACGAACGGCGACCGGCGGCTCAAGCTGGACCGCGATATAGTCCGCAAGGTCGCCTGGCTGCCCGATGTTCATTGCCTGGAGCAGGACGTCTTCGTTCAGCTTCTCGCCCTGCTTGCTCACATCCTCCAACAAGCTGAGCACGATGCGCATTAGCGCCTCGTCTTGTTCGCTGAGATCCCCCGAATCGGTGAAGGCCACGCCGCGTACACGGCCGTATGGTGTATAGTGCGCCCACTCGTCTATGCGCACGCGGCGCACACCTTGCACGAGGACGCTGTTCGTGCCGTCGGGCATCCGCAGGACGCGGTTGATATCGCACTCGGTTCCGACTTGATAAATATCCTGTGCGGTCGGGTCCTCTAGATGATCTGCTCGCTGCGCGACCACCAGTACACGGCGATCTCCGGCCATGGCGGCTTCAACGGCGCTGATTGCTGGCTCTCGGTCGATGAAGAGGGGCACGACCATATTCGGGAGCAGGACGGTATTGCGGACCGGGAGCACCGGGAGCTCGACCGGCGTAGTGCCGAGGCTACGCTCGTCGCTTTGCGCCGCGTGCGCGGATGACGGCGTACGCTCCAAGCGTTTGCGCGTCGCGCGCCGGCGGCTCTCCATGGTCTCCTCCACCTACACGGCGGCCACCACCGACCAACGGATGCGGTTGCTGGCCTAGACCGTATAACGGCGGTAATTTGCTCGCGCCCGCCGGACGGCGATCATTGATTCAGTATAGACCAGCGGGCAGTGATTCGCAAGCCGGCTGGTTGAATTCTGGCTCATCAGACATCGCTTCTATAGGATAGGAACGGCTGAGCGATGCGAAACGACACACGGATGGGCTTCGATGGAGGAAAATAGCCATTTTGAAGCGGCCACGGGCTGTCTGGTCCAAAACTTGCGGCGGGTGCGGATGTCAGGCTGCCAGGGCATCTGGCCCAGCGCGGCTGTGCTATAGTTGGAGGGTTACGCGCCACACACTCCGGGCGTGCGCGTTGAGCGGCCACAGCGGTCGGGGGAACGCGAACGTTATTCGCAGGCGGCGGAGGTGGATATGCGGGAACGTACGGAAGGGGCGACGGGAGTGGACTTTATGTTTCCGCGATGCCGGAAGTGCGGAGCAGGCGACCTCGTGCCGTTATCGGACTTCGGGAGCCAGGGCGCGTCGATCCAGTACAAGGCTTGGGTCTGCACGAATCCGAACTGTCTCTACAACGTCAAGATTCGCAACGGTGATATCATCATCAATGAGCCCGTCAGCGACGGCTCAATGCATAGCTATCGGACCGGCCGCTGAGCACTTTTGACGAGCGCGGCATCAATGGGCGTAGCGCCGGCTGCACGACACGCAGACGGTTGTTACGCCCATCTTGTGTTTGATGAGGCGCTGAACTTCACGACGGGTGCTTAGTAAGCCGATACGTTCATTCCTCGCGGGGACGGCGATGTTTAAGAGGTTACGTGACAATCTGCTCGGTCGTGGCGGCGAGCCACTGGAGCCCGAACCGCCGATGCGCGCTCCTGAGGAGGCGCAGACGGAGTCAGCGGAGGCTGAGGTTATCCCACAGGCTCCCGCAAGCGGCGAACAGAATCGCATGGAAGCGGTCTCGGCCGAGATCGAGATGCCGCTCTCTCCTTCGAGCGAAGGGGCCATTAACGCTGGCGCAGGCCCGAGTCTTGCTCCGCCAGCGCAGCAATTTGGGGGCGACGAATCAGGGATCGGCGTCTACGATGATCTCGGCGTGGAGGAAACTGGCCCGGAGAGGGGCGGTATCTTTCGCAACCCCTTCAGGCTTGGCCTCGGGCGTACACGTCAACTTTTCGGACGTGTCAGCACGGCACTAGAGGAATCCGATGAGATCACCGACGATCTTTGGGATGAGCTCGAAGAGACCCTCATTAGCTCGGATGTAGGCGTGACGACCACAGAGCGCCTGATGGGCACCTTGAGGGAGCGAGTCGAGGCGGAGCATCTCATGCGCGGCTCGCAGCTCCGCGATGCCCTGAAGGACGAGCTGGCGCTCCTGCTAGGCGATCCTGAGCCTCTGGTCTTCTCTGACAGCTCGACGATCTCGGTCTATCTAGTCGTCGGGGTGAACGGCGTCGGTAAGACTACCAGTATCGCGAAGATGGCGAACCTTCTCAAACGCCAGAAACATCGCGTCATGCTCGCCGCAGGCGACACCTTCCGCGCTGCTGCCACTGAGCAAATCCGCACGTGGGGAGAGCGTATAGGTGTACCAGTGGTCAGCCACCAACACGGGGCTGATCCGGGTGCTGTCGTCTACGACGCCATGCAGGCTGCTCAGGCGCGTGGGGCGGATGTGCTGATCGTGGATACCGCCGGTCGGCTTCACACCAAGTTCAACTTGATGGAGGAGCTGAAGAAGATCATGCGCGTTCTGCAGAAGTACGATCCCGAAGCGCCCCATGAGGTGCTTCTGGTGGTGGATGCCACGACCGGGCAGAATGGGTTCCTCCAGGCCAAGCAGTTTGTTCAGGATTCTGGCGTCAGCGGAGTGATTCTGACGAAACTCGATGGTACCGCGCGTGGGGGAATTGTGTTTGCCATTGCCTCGGAACTCGGCTTGCCTATCAAGTTTATCGGCACGGGGGAAAAAGTCGGTGACATCGCACCGTTTGACCCTGATGCTTTTGTAGACGCCCTCTTCGAAGAGGAGTAAGATGCGCACGGAATATCGTGCGCCTGTTGACTAGCTACGGCTTGGTGCGACATCATTGGCTGGATTACCATCCCGGTATATGGTCAATGTCGCCGTGCACGCTCTGTGGTGCCGAGAAAATGGGGGATGAGGGTGAAGGAAGAGTCGCTGCCGGCGCTCGCACCGTCCGGCAAGAATGGCGCAAGCGCGGATACGGCCGTGCCGGCGCTGACTGGGCCATTGGCTACTAAGTGCCCCAATTGCAAAGAGCTGCTCTTTCACCGCGACCTCACGAAAAATCTCGATGTATGTCCGCGCTGCGATCATCATTTCCGACTGTCCGCTGGCAGGCGGATCGAAATGACGACCGATGAGGACTCCTTCGAGGATCTCACGCCCCAGCTCAGCTCGTCTGATCCGCTCAATTTCGTCAGCCAGTCGCAGAACTATAGGGAAAAGCTCGACTCTGTGCGTGCGGACACGGGGTTGAGCTCTGGGGTGGTGATGGGGCGCGGACTGATAGAAAGTCTGCCGGCCATCGTTGCGGTGATGGATTTTCGTTTCATCGGCGGCAGCATGGCGTCGGTGGAGGGTGAGATCCTGGCGCGAGCCATCGAGCTCGCGGCGGAGGAGCACACACCCCTCATCATCTTCTCGGCCTCTGGCGGTGCGCGCATGCAAGAGGGTTTCATATCCCTGATGCAGATGGCCAAGACGTCGGCTGCGCTCGCGAGGCTCAACGCTCGCGGAGTGCCCTACATCTCAGTGCTCACCGATCCGACGACGGGGGGTGTGGCGGCGAGCTTTGCATCCCTCGGTGATGTGATCCTTGCCGAACCGAAGGCGCAGGTCGGTTTCGCCGGTCCTCGCGTGATTGAGCAATTCATGCATCAGCGCCTGCCAAAAGATACGAACACCGCCGAATTCGTTTTACAACATGGCATGATCGACGCGGTCGTCCACCGGCGCGCGGTGAAATCGACGTTGGCTCGTCTCCTGCGCATGTACCGTCGTGAAGCGGCGAGTGCTTAGTAGAACGCAGCGCATTGCATCTTCGCCCGCTTTCACTGCTGGAGGTTGTCTCTATGGCGTACGATCTCGAGTTCGAGCGCCCGCTCGCCGAATTGGATAAGAAGCTCAATCAACTCCTTCAGAAACGGAGCGAGAAGCTCAAACCGGAGGAGCGCAGGCAGATCGACGATCTGAGCCGGCAACTCGATGAGCGTACGCGCCACATCTACGCCTCGCTTACGCCGTGGCAACATGTTCAGGTCGCGCGTCACAAAGACCGCCCGTATACCGCGGACTACATCAAGCTCATCTGTGATGACTTCTTCGAGTTGCGTGGGGACCGGCGTTTCGGCGATGATCGTGCCCTCATGGGTGGCATCGCCACCATTGACGGCAAGACCGTCATGATCCTTGGCCATCAGAAGGGGCGCGACACGAAAGAGCGGCAGGAGTGCTTCTTCGGTCTGGCTCACGCTGAGGGTTCGCGTAAGGCTCTTAGGCTCTTCCAGCATGCCGAGCGGTTCAACATGCCGGTGGTCACGTTGGTTGACACCCAGGGCGCCTCACCCGATTTGGAGTCCGAGCTGCGTGGGGTGTCGGAGGCCATCGCTGAGAATCTTCTTGTCATGTCCGCGCTGCGCACTCCGACAGTCGCGGTCGTGATCGGGGAAGGCGGCAGCGGCGGCGCACTGCAGATCAGCGTCGCCGACCGCATTCTCATGCTGGAGCACGCGATCTACTATGTCGCCGCTCCGGAGGCCGCAGCCTCGATTCTATGGCGAGACGCTTCTCAGGCGCCGGCGGCTGCGGAGGCGATGCGCATTAGTGCCTCAGATCTCCACGATCTCAGCCTGATCGATGGCATCATTCCTGAGCCGTTGGGGGGCGCGCATCGCGATCACCGTGCCGCAGCCGCAAACGTCAAGGATGCCATTCTGTCGAACTTGGCGGAGCTCGAGCGCCTTTCGCTGGATGAACTTCTGGCGCGCCGATACGCTCGATACCGAGCCGTTGGCACCTTTGCTTGTCAACCTCTCGCGGCCGCATTCCGCTAACCAGGCGGGAGCTTCAGCGACCAACACAGCGCGTGCCGATCGGTACGCGCTGTGTTGTCTATCCCCTGCACCGACCGAAGCTCGCAGGGAATACGGCATATCCGATATCGCGCTAC
Source organism: uncultured Ktedonobacterales bacterium (assembly GCA_964469715.1). Lineage (GTDB taxonomy): Bacteria > Chloroflexota > Ktedonobacteria > Ktedonobacterales > JADMIN01 > CAWAWP01. Next base: position 26,248 of record CAYYCB010000002.1, read on the forward strand.
GCCGTTCTTCTTCCTATAGCCATGGGCTACTGTGCGGCGCGCTGAACAGGCACGGAAGATTTCAAGAGATCGGTCTCTCCAGCATAAGCAGCCGTGTGGGTTGACTTACGATCATGCTCTATGGGCTCGCGCTCGTGGTCGATGAGCGCGCCCCACGAGTGTAGTCGAGGGCCATGCCAGCCATCCGCGGCACAGCTAGGACTCAAGAAGAACACGGGCTGGGGCGGGTATGGATCCCGCGCTCCGCCCGTGCTCAGTGCTGTCGTGTTGCCCGATTGCCCCAGCCTACTCGCTATCTTTGACGTGGACCCGGCCGCGCTTGGATTCCGCGAGGCCGCCCTTCTTGCCTATGCGCGCATAGAAATCGGCACCCTGACGCGCCTTGGTCGTCTCCCCGCCCTTGCGCCCGATGTTGGCGTAGAATTCTGGGCCGTGCTCGCGGCGGACGGTATCCCCGCCCTTCTTGCCGATCGTTGCGAAAAAGTCCCGGCCATATTTGGCCCGGACAGCCTCACCACCACGCCGCGCTTCGGCTGTGCCTGCGGTCGGACCACGCTTGCCTGCCGATTTTGTCGAGATTTGCGTTGTCGTATTCGTTGTGTCTTCCATTGCGAGTGCCTTTCAGCTTGGCTTTGTCGTCCGCCCGATATGTGTTCCAATGCCTACTATCCAGCGGCTGCTAGCGATGCGGTAGCGGGCGGGAGCCGGTCGCTATCCGCAGGGTTTTCACCTGCCTGGTCCGGGTGGGCGGACGCGTGGTCGCGGGTTGGTTCCCGCTCCGTAACATAATACGCCACAACCATGCTGATGGTTGCTAGCCTCCAGGTACCCCTTGTGCCGTGCGGGAAAATATGCGCTCCTTACGTTCATCAACAGCGCAGCCAGCATGCCTGAAACGCATGCTATACTCGTGACCGGCTTCCTTTTCCCGATCTGTGGTGGGGACGCCCCTTCGCAGACGGCATTCGCACATAGGTGTTACAGTTGCCTACCACCCACAGTGCCGGGGGGCTGCGTCCGCCCGTGCAGATATCGTTTGGTGATCGGACGGCATTGATCCAAGCGGCCGCTGATCTTGCTACCATCTCCGAGCCGAACTCAGCCGCGCCTCGCTGGTACGCGCTGAACCTATCCGCCGATGCGCTGCGCATACCTAGCTCGTTCGATGTGCTTCTCGCACCCGCAGCCTTGCACGAACGCATTACACCGCTCGACTATCAACTTCGTGTCGTCGAAAGCGTGCTACGGGACAAGGCGCCGGCGGCGATTCTTGCGGACGAGGTCGGACTGGGAAAGACGGTAGAGGCTGGACTGATTTACAAAGAGCTCGCCCTCCGTGGGATCGTGCGTAGCGCTCTAGTGCTCGCGCCCAAGGCCTTGCTTGGGCAGTGGCAGTTGGAGCTGAGGGAGCGCTTTGACGCCGACTTCGTTCTCACGGATGAGTCGAGGTTCGCCGGATTCGAGCGAGAGCAGCACGTGATCTGCTCGCTGCCGCAATTCGTGCGCTCGTTCGAGAAGGTGAGCGCTCGCCCGTGGGATCTGCTCATCGTGGATGAGGCTCACTTGCTCTCAAACCTTACCTCGAAGCGACGCCGCTGCGTTGGCCGTCTCCGCGCCCGGTGGCGACTCCTGCTCACTGCGACACCCGTCGCGAACAAGGTGACCGATCTATACAGTCTGATCGACCTCGTCGCTCCGGCCAGGCTCGGCACTCCACGTGAGTTTGAGGACGAGTATGTGGCGGATCGAGGCACGGCGCGCGCTATTCGGCCGGAACGCGTGGAGAAGTTGCGTGAGGAGGCGCGTCGCGTGATGTGTCGCACACGGCGCTCGGAGACGAACATCGCGTTTAGCGGGCGCGCAGTGGTGACCAAGAGCGTCGCGCCCTCGCCCGCTGAGGATGCGCTTATTGACGATGTGACAGCTTATCTGCGCGCACT
>CAYYCB010000002.1:28287-37326 GCA_964469715.1 uncultured Ktedonobacterales bacterium
CCTCGCCCGCTGAGGATGCGCTTATTGACGATGTGACAGCTTATCTGCGCGCACTCTTCCGCCGAATACCGCACGTCTCCGCGCGGGCGGGCACAACCAGCGGGGCGCGCATGCAGACGGACGGCGCAGTGCCTCGGTCGAGCGTAGTGAACCGTGGCGCCGTAATTCGTGAGATCATGGCCTTGCAGCAATCCCTCAGCAGTAGCCCTCAGTCTATCGAGCAATCGCTGCTCCGCCGTGCCGCCTCTCACCCCGACGAACGCGCGCTGCTTCTTGACCTCGCCGCCCGCTGTCGCGGCGTGACGAGCGCGAAGGAAACGTTGCTGGTCGAGACGGCGAGCGAGCTTCGCGACGAACCGCTACTCATTTTTACCTTGCGCCTTGAGACCGCCTCGCGACTGCGCGACGTCTTGCGCGAACACGGTCGCACGGCTGAGTGTTATACTGGTGCACTTTCGCGCGACGAGCGCGAGAGCTTGGTGGCGCGCTTCAACGCAGGTGAGGTGCAGGCGCTCATCGCCACAGACGCGGGCGCAGAGGGCCTGAACCTCCAGCATCGCTGTCATGTGGTGGTCAACTATGATCTGCACTGGAACCCGATGCGAATCGAGCAGCGAATTGGTAGGGTGCACAGACTGGGACAACAGCGCGATGTGATTGTGTACAACTTTGCGCTGAAGGACACCATAGACGATTATGTTCTGCGTCTGCTGTATCAGAAGATCGGCTTGTTTACCCTCACCATTGGCGCCCTGGAGACGATTCTGGCTGACGTGCAAGATGCTGAGCTTGACCTTGAGGAGCGCATCCTCGAAGCGTTCCTGAGCGCACCCGAAACAGAGGACGTCGGACGCGACCTCGCGGCGTTGGGCGATGAGCTACTTGCCGCCTCTGGCCACCAACATGAAGGGGAGCGACTAACTGAGGGGGTGCTCGGATGAGGCTGCTGTGGTGGCGCGGAAACAAAGCTCGCTCAGCGGAGTCACACCAGGTAAGCACAAAGACATCTATAGCCACAGGCACAGCGGTCGCGATAGCAGAGTCAGCGCCGCCTGCCGTGCTGGATCCAATTCTCGCCTTCGCCCGCGATTATCTGCTGGCTGGCGGTGGGCGCGTGCGTCAGGAGGGCAGCCAGCTCGTGGCGGGGACGTTGCCCGATGGCTCGAGCCACACCTTTACATCGGCACTTGCCATAGCGCGCGAGCGACCTGAGACGGAGCTACTGCTGCCTGGTAGCGCAGCCCTCAGTGACATCCTGGGCGCCACCGCGGAGAAATCACGAGTACTCGCTCTGAAGTTGGCACCTGTCGCAGGAGTAGAAGTGATCGTTCGCACCGCTGTCCTTCCGCCCATAGCTTCGTGCGGGAGGTGTGTGACCAACAAGGGTTCTGATGCTTTCACTCCTTGCGATAGCTGTATTCTAAAGGGAGGCGGCCTGGCGCTGCACGGGTTGGAGAGCGTGCGGCGTGTGTCAGCGCGCAGTCGCAAGGAGTCGTGGAGCGTTGAAGTATCCTACGACTTCGTGGCGCACGACCGCGAGGGTCGCCTACAAGACCGGGTACGCGTGGCGCTTGATCTTGATAGCGGTGAGCCAGTGCCACTGCTCTCTGCCGAGTCCTTGCACGCAGCCGAGGGCGTCACTCTGCGATCAGATGTCGTTGGATCTCTGCCGCGTATTCTGGAGCGGGCCGAGTCGATACTACACCCAGCCGTTGCGACTGCGGCAGCTTTCCTTTCGCTTCGCTCTGAGCCGGACTATCTCTCCCGCCGCGATGAGATTACATCCACCTTCGAAGCGCTTCGCCGCGAGCAGTCCACCGGGGCACATGAACTCGACCGTGCCAAGGCTATTGAGATGCAGCGGCTCGACGATACATTTGCCGTGAGGGTGGATGCCGTCCCTTTGAGCGCGGTCTTCGTGGCCTCGGAGCTGGTAGATGTTGTCTTGGAGCGCTCAGGCGGGCGTGACGTGGTGCTTACCTGCGATGCGGGGCGTGGTGTCGTGCTGCCCCCAGTTTGCGCGGTATGCGAACGTCCCACAACTTCAGGCAGAATCTGCCGTGAAGCGCACCTGACATGTTCCGATTGCCTCGCGCATGACGGCGCCGTGGTAGCCTGCGCTATATGTGCTCACTCTTCATCCAAGCGTGTTCCTAATCAGCATGGCGAAACTCCAATAACGCCCTCACCCGACGGCGAGGCTCTTTCCATCCACGCGCTTACTACGCTGCCGGATCACATCTGGAGCGCGTGTGCTCGCTGGCTCGTTGAGCGGCGGGGCGTGCGCGTAGAACTGGTCTCCGAGAGCCCACGAGGGCCAGTCTTGCGTGGCGAGCGCGACGGGGTGAAGGTATGTGTGCATGCTATCCGTCCGGCCCATGCGTGGGGTGTATCGGCAGGTGAGGTGCGGCGAGTGGCGTCCCACATGGTTGGTGAGGTAGGTGTAACTCCCATCCTCCTTACGCCGCGTGACGCCTCAGATGAGGCGCGTGCCGAGGCGAGCCGGCTCGGCGTCGAGCTTTGGGACGCCGGCATTCTCGAAGAAATATTGGAAACGGCAGCCGGAGCATACGAGCGGAGCCGACTTGCCGGAGAAGAACATCGCCAGCGGGGCCTTGCACTCCTCCGTTCTATCCAGCGCGCCGGTGTGTCCGCGATGGAAGACATAGAGAGGTGTCTAATTACGTCGCCCGGCGACGTCCGTCTTGCGGGCCGGGGTCACGTGGCTCAAGCGGTGACTGAGCATGCCGCGGATCGGAACGCGCTTCTCCAGGCGCTGATTGCCTGGGATACTCTTGCGGCCGATTTCGGCGCGTGTGTAGGCTCTCGACCGAGGCGCAATGGGTCACTTGAGCTGGTTGCGGAGTTAGATGCGTTACAGGATCTCCTCGATCGCGCTCGCCATGTGAGCCAGGTGTCCGTGGCATCTGCGAACCAATTGGGCAGATCTGTCGCAGTGGGCGAGCTTGGATACTCTGAGTGGCGAAAGGCGCTCATGGACGAGTTGACCGCCCGTTGCGAGGCGATTCGGTGGCGTTTCCTATCGCTGGATCTCGCGCGGGTGGACGACTTTGTGAAGGCTCATGATCAACAAGCGGAGGCAAACGCGGAATCTGCCAAATTGACCGCCGAGCATGCAGCGATTCGAACGACACAGACCTTTGCCTCGCTAGAGCGCCGAGCACGCCTGTGAGCGATTGTGATGCTCTCGGAGGAGACCTGCGAAGGTGAGCAATGGCAAAGTGCGCGGGAGTGATGGCTCCCGCGCACTTTGAAGGAAACTACTCGCCAGCCGTCGTCCACAGTTCCTGACTGCGGGCGTCCTTGATGCGCTTTGCCGTTGCGACGAAATCGGCCAGTGGCACGGGGCCAACGTTCTCATTCGTGCGCAGGCGGAGCGAGACGGTACTGGCTTCGGCCTCTTTGTCTCCTATGACGAGCTGATACGGGATTTTCTGGAGTTGGGCATCGCGGACCTTAGAGTTCATACGCTCCTTCCGGAGGTCTACCTCGACCCGTAGACCCGCGTTGCGTAACGAATCCGCGACGTGTTGGGCATATTCGGCATGCCGCTCGTCTGAGATAGGGATGACGACCGCCTGTACCGGGGCGAGCCACACGGGGAAGTTGCCAGCGTAGTGCTCGATGAGCACGCCCAAGAACCGCTCCGTCGAGCCCATGATGGCGCGGTGGATGATGGCTGGACGGTGCGGCTGCCCATCTTCGCCGATGTACTCCATCTCGAAATTCTCAGGCTGGAAGAAGTCGAGCTGGATCGTCGACAGTTGCCACTCGCGCCCGAGGGCGTCGCGCGCCATAAGGTCCATCTTCGGGCCGTAGAAAGCGGCCTCACCCTCGGCAGCTTCGTACTGGATACCCGCGCCATCGAGCGCCGCGCGTAGATCGCTGACCGCCTGTGACCAGATGTCTACATTACCGTGGTACTTGGACCGATCACTCAGGTCAGGCAATGAGAGCCGCACGCGGTAGTCATTTAGACCATATGTGCCCAATATCTCCCGAATCAGGGCGACGATGTCCATGAATTCAGCGAGAATCTGATCATGACGCAAGAAGATGTGGCTATCATCCTGCGTGAGCGAGCGCACCCGTGTGAGGCCCGATAACTCGCCCTGCTTCTCATAACGATACAGTGTGGCGAACTCGGCGTAGCGAATCGGCAGCTCGCGGTAGCTGTGCCGCTGCGACTTGTAGAGCAGGATGTGAGATGGGCAGTTCATGGGCTTGAGCTCGAAGCTATTGTCTTCGACCTCCTCCGGCGATTCGCCCGGGCGAATGTCCCGCTCCTCCTGCATCTTCGGGAACATGCCTTCACGGTAGTGATACCAGTGCTTCGACTGTTTGTACAGGCGCACGCGGCCGATGTTGCTCGTCCAGACATGCGAGTAGCCGTGGTTCACCTGAACCTCGCGGACGTACTGTTCCATCTCATGGCGCATCACTTCGCCTTTCGGAAGAAACAGCGGTATGCCTGGGCCTACGTCTTCGCTGAACGTGAAGAGGTTGAGTTCACGGCCAATGCGTCGGTGATCGCGTTTCTTCGCCTCCTCAAGCTGCCAGAGGTAGTGATCGAGCTCCTCCTGTGTCGGCCATGCCGTACCATAGAGGCGTTGCAGCATCGGCCGCTTTTCGTCGCCGCGCCAGTATGCGCCGGCCACACGCAGCAGTTTGATCGGGCCGATCTGGCCCGTGCTTTCAACGTGCGGCCCGCGGCAGAGGTCTAAGAACGGGCCTTGCTGGTAGATGCCTACCTCAGCATCAGGCAAGTTCTCGATGATCTCCACCTTGTATGGCTGATCGCGCTCGCGGAAATACGCAAGCGCCTTCTCACGCGGCCACTTGCTCCGCTCGAACGGGTAATTGGCGGCGATGCTCTTGCGCATCCGCTCTTCAATCGCCGGTAGGTCATCGGGAGTTAGTGATCGGGGCAGCTCCATATCGTAGTAGAAACCGTCCTCGATCGCGGGGCCGATCGCGAAGCGCGCGCCAGGAAACAAGTCCTGGACCGCCTCAGCCATGACATGGGCCGCGCTATGGCGCATACGCTGCAGGGGCGTATAGCCCGTGGACTCGTTCAGTTCGTCTTCGACCGACATTCTGCTCGCCTTTCCTGATCGTTTACCTTGCTGCCGCCATACGTTCTATCGAGCGCTTACCACTGGCGCACCCGCGAGACATTGCAGACACCGACGGGCCTGGAATATTCTTGCCTCGACACTGGGCGCGCGGAGCGCCAAGCGAAATTGATTAGCCCAAGCCGGTTCTCGCGCTTCCACCAGCATCAACAATTTATCCGGCGCCGCGCAAATGGACTCAGGGCCAATCGCCAGCGAGGCCAGCCGCCGTAGCAGTCCATCGAGAAGGAGCGCCGCGCTGTCGGGCGCGGCCTGTGCTAAGATCTCTGCTTGCTGGATGAGCCGATCAATCTCGTAGTACTGCGCCTGGCACTTCAGGTCGCGTCTACCTTCCTCATCCAATTCAGGTCGGTAGAGATGTTTGCGCTCGCGCAGTTGTGGGATATTTGCCATCGTGGTCACCTGCTCTCGCATAGCATATCAAGCACCGTTCGCGGCGGTAGCGCATGGTGCAGCCGCAGGCGATGAGCCTGCGGTGGACCGATCCTTTTGAGAACAGATGAGCCTGCATTGGAAATTGCCTCCGAGAGAGTGCAACCACAAACAAAAGCCCTCTCGCCTTAGCAGGACGAGAGGGCTTATCAACCCTTCGTGGTTCCACCCACGTTTGTCGTGCGATCCTACTTCTCGGCTTATAGCGAGGGGACCGATGCGACACTTATTGTGGCCGATAACGAGGCCGGTCGCGCACGCTTACTGATGTTCAGCGGCGGGCTCACAGGTGGTTTTTGCTGCGCGTTTCCGAGGTCGCCTCTCAGCCAGTGGGCGCCCATCGCTGTCGGTCGCTTGCAGCTACTCGTCCTGTGCATTGCCTTATTTGCACAATACCACTTCAGCCCGAGTGTGTAAAGACAACCTGGTCGGGATTATAGACCGCCGTCCGACTCTATATCGAGGACTCGACTTCCTATAGCCGCTGACTACCGTACGCAAGCATGGTATTTCCTATAGTCAAAGGCTACAGATAAGCGAAACCTCATCCAAGGGCAACGGGGTGAGTATTCGTCGCAAGAGTACGCAGACGTTCGACCAGACCAGGCAGCTGCGCGACAAGGAAGTCGACGTCTTCTCCTATCGTGCTGTGACCGAGCGTAAGACGCAGGTGCCCTCGTGCCTGATCCGAAGAAAGGCCTAGAGCGGTCAACACATGCGACGGCTCGACGGACCCCGTGCTGCAGGCGCTGCCGCTAGATGCCGCTATGCCAAGCAGGTCAAGCTCCATGAGGAGCAGCTCGCCTTCGATACCCTGGATGACCAGCGAGACACTGTTAGGGAGGCGCTGCGATGGATGACCAGTAAGGCTCGTTTCTGGGATCTCTCGCAAGAGCTCGGAACTTAGCCGGTCGCGAAGGCTGGCCAGACGAGCCCCTTCTCTCTCGCGCGATTGCTGTGCCCTAAGAAGGGCCTCTGCCGCACCTACCGCTCCCGCGACGTTTTCGGTGCCGGCTCGGCGGTTTCGCTCTTGCGAGCCGCCAAGCACCTGCGGTTGAACGCGCGTACCCTGCCGTATATAGAGGACGCCGACACCCTTCGGGCCGTAGAACTTGTGCGCGGAGAGCGTGAGCATGTCCACGTTCAGCGTCTGCACATCGAGCGGCAGCAACCCACCCGCCTGCACCGCGTCGGTGTGGAATGGTATACGCCTCGCCCGGCAGAGGCGTCCGATCTCAGCAATCGGCTGTATCGTCCCTATCTCGTTGTTGGCGTACATGACTGAAACGAGCGCCGTCTCATCGGTCAACGCTTCCTCTACCTGTGTGGGATTAACCAGCCCCGTCGAATCCACCGGTAGGTAGGTGATGGTGAATCCCTCCTTCTCCAGCTGTTGGCAGGTATGGAGCACGGCATGATGCTCGATGGCTGTGGTAATGATGTGGCGGCCTCGTCGGCGGCTGGATTGAAGCACCCCCTTGATCGCAAGGTTGTCAGCCTCCGATCCACCGCCGGTAAACACAATCTCAGTCGGGCGACAATTGAGGATTCCTGCGACTGTCTCGTGTGCCCAGTCCAGGGCGGCGAGACTCCGCCTGCCGAGCGTATACACGCTGCTCGCATTGCCAAAGAGATCGGTGAAATACGGCATCATCCGTTCGAGCACGGCAGGATCTACCGGCGTAGTTGCAGCGTGGTCAAAGTATCGGGTGCCATCGGGCAGTGGCATGTGAAGCTCCTTGTAGCTCCGGATCTGGTGGCCGGATAAAAGGACGCACTCTCCCTGGCAAGTAGTCTAAAGGCCGGAACGCTTCTTGCGCGTTCTACGGTCGTGGGCTACCTCTAACAGATGGTAGCACCTTCGCGCGGCACCTGGGATTGTCCGCGCCACAGCACTGCGACGATGTCGGATTTCGTGCGATCGCTTACTTGACGCGCGATCTGGAGCAGTGTACCATGTCTTACGGTACCCCAGTAGGGTATGTCAGCATGCGGGCGAGACACGCCTAGGAGAGAGACATGTCCGATAAGCTTGTGCAGGTAACGGATCAGAACTTTGCAGATAGCGTGCTGAAGGCTGACAAGCCTGTGGTGGTCGACTTCTGGGCGCCGTGGTGCCGTCCGTGCCTTATGATGGCGCCGATGTTTGAGGAATTCGCCAACGAATTCGAGGGGAAGATGGTGTTCGCAAAGCTGAACACCGACGACAACTCAAGCACGGCTAGTCGGCTCGGCATCCAGGGAATCCCGACGCTGATCTTCTTCAACAACGGGCGCGAGATCGACCGCGTGATTGGGCTGGAGAATCGTGACGCGCTCCGCCGCCACATCCAGAGCGCCTTGTCCGCGGTGGCCTAAGCCGATCTCGGTCTCAGGCTACCCAGCGCGGCCATGTGTCCGTGAGGAGCTCTATGGCAAACGACAAAGGGTCCTCGGACATCGAACTACGCCTGCGGCGCGTCGAGGGCCAAATACGCGGCATTATCGGTATGCTCCATGACGGTAAGCCATGTGAAGACGTCGTGACTCAGATCCTGGCGGCACGCGCTGGTATCGAGTGCGCAGCCCGCGAGGTGCTGAAATGTCATGTGGCTGACGTGCTTGCCGAGTCTTCGTCCGCTGGCGCGCGCGTGTCCCTTGAGCGAGCCATTGAGCTGCTGACGAAGGTGTAGGCGGTCGGACGGCGGCAGCAATCTGATGTCGGCAATCTTGCCGCGGCGTGAGATACTAATCTCGCGCCGCGGCATCTTTGTTGCTCGCGGCCATATTGACCATCCGCCTTCCGATACCACGGCGGACTCAGTGTAAACATGAGGAGCCCTGATGCACGCGCCGTCTCAGCTTCCCTTGCCCATCCTCCTCCGGGGGAGCCTCCACGAGACTATCTGGGGCGGCCAGCGCCTAGCAACTGTTGTGGGAAAGCAATTGCCCAAGGGCGGCATGATCGGGGAGTCGTGGGAGACTGCCACTGATAGCGTAGCTGTCAACAGCGCATACTCGGGCACAACACTCGGCGATCTCGTCGCACAATATGGCGAAGCGCTCCTAGGCCGGCGTGCGGTCGAGATCTTTGGTCTGCGTTTCCCCCTACTGGCAAAGTTCATCGACGCCCAGCAGTGGCTTTCGGTCCAGGTGCATCCCGATGATACGTACGCCGCGGCGCACGAAGGGGGGAAGCTCGGAAAGACCGAGGCGTGGTACATCCTTGACGCTCAGCCTGGCGCCGAGCTCGTCTACGGCCTAAACCGCGATGTGTCGCGAAACGACGTCCTGAGCGCCATCCAAGAGACCCGACTCGAAGAATTGCTCCACACCATTCCGGCACGGGCGGGCGACGTCATCTTCGTGCCCGCAGGGACAGTCCATGCTATTGGCTCGGGCATCTGTCTCTACGAACTGCAAGAATATTCGGATGTCACTTATCGACTCTACGACTATGGACGTCTACAAG
>CAYYCB010000002.1:37426-50693 GCA_964469715.1 uncultured Ktedonobacterales bacterium
CTGCAAGAATATTCGGATGTCACTTATCGACTCTACGACTATGGACGTCTACAAGCGAATGGGCAACCTCGCCAGCTACACGTCGATCAGGGGCTCGACGTCATGCAATATGGGCCGCCGGCAACCTCGCGAGCGCTGCCTGTCGCCGTCCCGCCTGAGCAAGGATTGACTGGCCGTCAAGTGTTGGTCGCATGCCGTTACTTTGTGCTCGAAGAGCTGGTTGTAGCGGGCGAGTACACATCGTCGACCGAGCCGTCTAGTTGTCAGATCATCTCAGTGTTAGAAGGCGATGTCTCGTTGCGGGTCCCAGCAGGTGAAGAACATCTCGGCCAGGGCGATACTGCTGTCCTCCCAGCTGGCCTGGGCACCTACGCACTGAACTCGACAAGGGCTCGCTTCATGCGCTCCTACGTACCAACCGAGGACGACACATTGCTCCGCCTCTGGACCGACAGTCAATCCGCGGGATGATGGCGACGGTCCCATTCGCGTGCCAGAGCGGCGTAGGCCGGCGGCGTATCGGCATCCAGATCGCGAGCTTCTCCGAGCTCTAATTCGCGTACACTGCCCGGGTGACGACGGATGATCGATCGGGCCCCTTCGTCGCCTACTATACCCGCGATCTCTTGAAAGAGACGCGCCGGGAAGTAGACAGGATGCCCACGCCTACCCTGGTAGGTAGGGACTACGACGCCCTGGGGCCACTCGGTCGCGGTCTTGCAGACCACATCAATCGTCGCCGAGTCTATGAGCGGCTGGTCGCCAAGGAGCACTATCGCCCCTGCGATCTCTGAGGGGAGCGCGCGTATCCCCGCGCGCAATGATGACGCCATGCCGGTCTCGAAGTCAGGATTGAAAATATCGCGCTGGCGGCCCACGGGCAGCGCACGGCGAACGTTCCCGGCGTCGTGGCCCAAGACCACGACGACCAGATCAACCACGCTGGCGTTGGCAGCCTCGACCACTATTTGGACGAGCGGACTCCCGCCAAGGGAGAGTAAGAGCTTCTGCGTACCCATGCGCCGCGATGTGCCAGCGGCGAGCACGATAGCTGCTACTTGAGCCATGTACGTCTGTCTTGTTCCCAAGCCTGGAGAGTTGGTCGGAATCTGCCGGTCAACGGGGAGTATACGCTGATTGTGCGCAAGCTGCTGCCGCTTGGAGGCTGACGTGACGGGCAGGATGACGCAATGAATTCTTCCAATGAAGCCTGGCAGAGACGATATAGCCGAGCCGCGACCTACTTGGACGACTCGAAGAAGGTTCTCAGCCTTGCCCGAACGGCGCATGAGCTCTCTGGAGAAGCTAGCGCTAAGGCTTGCATCGTCAGCGGCGAGGAGACCGTGCGCAGAGCTTCGCGAGTTGGAATATTCTCTGGCTCATTCAATCCACTCACTGGCGCGCATCTCGAGCTCGCAGAAGCCGCGCGGGCGCAGTGTGGCCTCGACGCGATCCTCTGGACCTCAGCCGTCGTCACTGTTGACAAGGAGCGCATCGCACGGGCAACGCTCGCAGACAGGCTCTGCCAATTAGCGGCATACGCTGATGACTCGCCTGGGTCGTCGGTGGTCCTCGTCAATCGCGGACTCTACGCAGATCAGGCACGCGCAGTGCGTTCGAGCCTGACCCCACAGGCCGAGATCTCGATCATCGTGGGTTATGACAAGGTCATTCAAATCTTCGACCCGCGCTATTACCGAGACCGGGATGCGGCGCTTGAGGCGCTGTTCGAGACGGCTCGTCTCCTCGTCGCACCGCGCGACGGCAACAGCCGCGAACAGCTTCAGGATCTCCTCGCCCTGACGGAAAACCGAAAGTTCGCAAGCCGCGTGGCTTACTTTGCACCGCCTGGGCGCTACGCAGGCGACTCATCCACACAGGTACGCGACCTGGCATCATCGCTGCCTAAGAGTGGAGACGCAATGCGCATGCTGGTTGCCCCTGAGGGAATGGCCCTCGTAGATCTTGGACCATACAGCGAGAGCCAAGAGGGACAGATGGACGACTACGGATGGCGAGCGCGTTGGCAAGAGGCGCTGGGAGTATCGGGGAGCGACATTCCGCTGCTTTCCATGAGCGATTTGGTCAGAGCCACGACTGGTGACCAGGCAGAGGCAAGGCAGATTCGTGCCTTGCTTGAGAGAGCGGATGCGGACCTTGCGTTAAAGCAGGCCGTGGCTCAATTCGGGAAATGAAAGTCATAGCCCCACACCCGATCACTGGCGAGGAGTACGGTGCTCGCCAGACCCGCCGCCGAGATGTTCCCACTGACCGCGCATCATAAGCGCAGCCACGATGACAATGGTACAAAGAAACACGACAGACCCTAGAAGCAATGCCACGAGTATGCCCACGCGCTCACCCTCCGATGTGTATTGCGTACCACATCATAGTAGCCCGACTTTCCTAATTGTCGCATGTGATCTTCCCCGCGGCAGGAGCTCTGCCACATTCGGCACGAGTTTTGCTTTATGAGCGGCGGCGCGTGCCAATGCCAGGCTGGTACTGGAGCCAGGCACCCGATGGGTACGTTGTATCGCGCCTCACGAGGGAGAGGGATGGCAATGGATTTGATGGATATGCGCCTGGACCCGTCGCTGGCCCCGCAGCAGGCTCCAATCATCTCGCACCGACAGATCGTGGCGGTGCGTGTCCTGCAGCTGCCCAGCCAGGAACTTGCCGCCGCCATTTCCCGTGAGCGCGACACCAACCCCGCCCTTGAGGCAGACGAGCGGGAGAGTTGCCATCACTGCGGTACCGGCCTGGATCGCAGTGCGCGATCCTGCCCGAATTGTGGCGCTTCCACTCAACCAGCGGAGCGCGGCCACGACGATGCGAACGATTACTACTCCGGTGGTAGCGGTTCATATGAGGATGACGGCTCCGACCCGATGATGCGAGTGGCATCGGGTTCCGGCCGCGGCGATGGCCTGCTGCAGTTGCTTTCGGCTTCGGTCCGCGACGAAGACGCTGAGATCGCTGAATATCTAGTCGGTAGTCTTGATCATCACGGCTTCCTTCCGGCGACGATTGTTGAGGATGCCGCCGACGCCCTTGAGTGTCCGTCTGATCGCATCGAGCATGTGCTCTCCGTCCTGCAGCGCATGGATCCCGCTGGCATCGGCGCGCGCGGTCCGAGAGAGTGCCTGCTCCTTCAACTTCGACGTTTGCGCGACTATGGCGCGGCCCGCCCGCTGGCCGAGGTGCTCGTCGAGCAGCACCTTCCTGAGCTAGCTTTCCGGCATTTCCGCGAAGTTGCGCGCGTGCTGGGCGAGACACCGAAGATGGTCGAGGCCGAATGGCAGTTTATTCGTGACCGCCTGCATCCGTACCCTACGCACGGTTTTGATCCAGACTTCGGCGAGATTGCGGAGCCGGCCGCTCAGGTGCGGCCGGACGTCGTGATCCGGCGTCGGGGAATCAGCTTCGAGGCCGAAGTAGTCGAGCGGCAGCGCTACGACTTGCAAGTGAACCGTGAATACCTGCGGGCGCGGCAGCGATTGACCGAACTAGGCGCCAGCGAGGGCGACAAGCAGCACATCCGCGGCTATGTGGATCAAGCACAGTCGTTTATCGCCGCCCTCAAGCAGCGCTGGGATACCATGCAACGTGTCTCAGACGCACTGATTGACCTGCAACATGATTTCCTTGAGCACGGTCAGAGCGCGCTGAAGCCGCTGACGCGAGCCGATGTCGCACGCTGTGTCGGGCTGCACGAGTCCACGGTCAGCCGTGCCACCGACGGCAAGTTTGTCCTACTCCCGAGTGGTCGTACGGTCCCATTCGATGATTTCTTCGACTCGTCACTGCCGGTCAAGAAGGCGCTTCGCGAGCTGATTGCCAGTGAAAACCCGCGCCGTCCCTTCAGCGACGAGCAGCTCGCGCGTGCACTGAAGAAGGCAGGATTTGAGATCGCGCGCCGGACAATCGCCAAGTATCGCGAGGAAGAGGGCATCTTGCCTTCGCGCCTGCGTCGTGTACGGGGCACGACTCCTAACCGTGCGGCTGAGGCTGTGGCGCCCGTCAACGAGCTCGCGCTGGTTGGCGCTCGCTAAGAGCACCGTTCCCCTAGAATACCCAGACGCGCCGGAGAATCGGCACACCGTGCTGATCACAGTATTCGTGCAGCATGCCGCGCATGAGCGTGGCCTGAGCCGGACTGAGCAGCCCTGGCCCGGCGCAGACGAGGCGGCGGTCCTTGCCCCGCACACGCACCACTGTCTGACGGGGGCTATGCTCGATGAGGTCCATATCCTTCCATGCGAGGCTGCGACGCCGACGCAAGATCGGGCTAACGAGCGAAATACCGCTGCCGTCAATGTGGACGACCTGTGATGACCACGCCAGGGTGAGTAGCAGGATCACGACGATGACTGCGGCCACGCTCGCGATCACCTGAGCTGACGCGAGCGTCTGGGTTCCGATCACCCATGCCACGCACGCCACTATACCCACAGCCAAAAACAGGAACGCCAGGCGCCAGCGAAGGCGCGCACGCGTTATCAGCACGCCAGAATATCCACCTTCGGCCGTCGAGCGAATCTCAAGTGCGACAAATCGCTGCGCTTCGCTGGCGAGGCGACCTACCACAACGTGCGCGGGCAGCCTCAGCAGCAATTGCCGGCGAAGACGCCCGCCGTCGCGGAGTAGCATGGGCGCGAACGTGACCGTATGCCCTTGCGAGGTGACAATACGCAGGAACGGGCCGCGTGCTTCGATCCGTTCGATGTCTTCCCAGGCCACCTCTTCCCACTGCTGCCATGGGCGCCCCGCCCCGACGCCTCCCGAACTCACACGCACACTTTGCATCGTGAACCACAGCGCGGGCAGGCAAGGCGCCCACAGGAGCAAGGTAAACGGTAGCCAAGTTGGCACGGCTCCATCGAGCCTGCCATAGACAGCGGCGCCGGACAAGGCAACAAGCACCGGCAAGAGTAAAACGATGAAAGCTAGCACGGGACCTGGCCGATACATCTCGACGTCGAGCAGCGGCGTGGATCGAGTACTGACGCGGCCGCGTAGAGGGACACTATGGATCTCGGGCAATCGCTCTCTTGTCATGTGAAGTTCCAGCTCGCTTCTTAGTCCCTTGCTCGTGGCCGGCATTATACGGGCATGCGGTGTGCCGTCGCAATATGCTTGGGACTAACGCTTGCAGCCCGGCATGCAGCTACCAATCGCAGTCGTGTGGAGTGTCCACTTGACGCATTCGCGGCAAACGACTACCCTACGGTTGAGTGTCGGGTGTGTGGCGGAGGTAGCAAGAGCGTGAGTCGTCGAAATGCGCCGGCAAAAGCTGCCCCACGACTATCCCACGAGCAGGCGGCAGATCTCCTCGTCGAATACCACTTTGGCCGGCTCTCCCCCAAGATGAACGCGGCCGTCGAGGCACACGTCAAGACGTGTCGCATCTGCCAGCGTCAGGGGCTCGAGCATGCCGCAACCGAACGGCGCGAAGTGTTGCGAGTGCGCGTCAAGCCTACCCAGCAGTTTGTCTCGCGTAAGACCCGAGTCATCTTCGTGCTGCTGCTCCTGGCGATTGGCTTTCAATTAGCAATATTCGGGCTGCTGCGCTCGGATTCACCTTTGGTAGCTTTCCTCCATCAGAAGAGCCCTGAAGCCACCCCAACCTCGCTTGCGTCGCCGACACCGACTGTCGCTACTATTCGCAAACTATCGGCGTTTGACTCGTCAACTACAACAGCGGCAATGGCGCTTTCGCCCAACGGTAAGTCGCTTGCCGGCGGTCCAATTTCCGGCACTGCAAACACCGTCGTGCTCTGGGACACAGCTACCGGGAAACAAATAGCAACACTACCCTGGACAGGCACCGCCGCGCCAGGTAGCCTCGCTTGGTCGCCCGACGGCAAGCGGTTGGCCGCAGTGGACGGGTCTACCATCGGCGCCTGGGATGTTGCCTCGCACACACTCCTCTGGACCTTTATTCTCCCGACGGATCAAGCGGTGAGAGTCTATGACGCCTCCACCGGCAGCCTGTTCTCGCGGCCGGATGCTGGCGCTGCGTTTGCTCAGAATACCGCCTTGCAGTGGACCGACAATGGCCAGCTGCAATCGGTGCCCGCGAGCGCGCTCGGCGCAACTGGTGTGGCCGCTAGTGGAGGCGCAGATGTGAGCCTGTGGCAGGCGGTCGGTTTCCACCTCTTCGCGGCGAACGGTGGCGTCTCCGTCGGGTTCTCTCAATCTGATCGCGATCAACATCGCGCTCTGCTGACCTGGTCACCTGACGGACACTATGTGCTTTGGACCAATATCGCGCGTGCGGTTGCCTCGTCCAATGCTGCGAGCGGCCTCACACCGCCAAACCCAATCATAACGGCGATTGTCGGTGAGCTCTCCGCGAACGGTCAAGGGGACGCCTTCGCATGGTCAAATGCTGACGGATCGCAAGTGGCGACTTGCATACGCGCAGAGCCGGACGCACCGCTGAACGTATATGACGTGGCATCTGGACGAGTCGTGGCGTCATTACCTGGAGTATGTGATCACCTGAGCAATGCATCGCTTATATGGTCATCGGATGGCGCTATGCTTTTCCTTGCGGCCTCGGGTGCACCAGTGACTCCGTATGCGTTGCCTTCGCGTAGTGGCTCTTGAACCAGCCTGTATAAGCCGCGTGGGCCCGCGATCCGCGTCGTCGGCCTAGGGACATGGAGTAGGATGTGACAGGGGATCGGGATAGCACCGCCGGCCATTCTGCCACGTGGTGGGCAGAGGGCGATTTCCCCGTCCGCGTGGGGAACTCTGTCGAGCCGTTGATCGACGGACGCGGTGCGATGCTTGCGATGTGCCGGGCGTTCCTGAGTGCGCGCCGATATATCCTGCTGGCCGGCTGGGATCTCGACGCCGAGCTGCAGATGGTTCGCGGCGATGACGTGACACTCCGCGACGAATTAGGCATGGCCGGGGGGCATCTTGCCGCGAGTCTACGGCGCGATGGCCTCGACGAGCAGGCGATTGACCTATGGCAGAGTGGGCGATTGCGTGTGGTCGATGTGCTTGGATTCGCCGCGCGGCGCGGTGTGCGCATAGGTGTCTTGTTGTGGGATGCATTCGATACCCCTAGCCACGTCACCAACGATCCCATCGTACAGCGAGACACGCTGCGGAGTGTTGGCGTCGATTGCCTACTGGACGATAGCAGCAGGCGCATCACCCACATTGCCCAATCGCTTCATCAGAAGTGCTGTGTGGTAGATGGACGGGTGGCGTTCCTGGGAGGCATCGATCTCACTGTGCAGTCCGGGGGAGACTATGACCGCTGGGATACCCACATGCACCCTTGCGAGTCCCCCGAGCGCGCCTCCCATCTGTCAGCGGCCGCGCATCCCTGGCACGACATTCACGCACGGCTCCGCGGCCCGATCGTGTTGGATGTACAGGCTAACATCGTGCAGCGCTGGATGGAGATGGCGCAGAGACATGCGGGTCCTATCTGGCCGGCGGACGTCACGCCGGAGTCTTCCGCGTCGCAAGATGGCGGCGTGACCGCACAGATTGTCCGCACAATACCGCCCGACACGTACGCGTTCTCGTCCAAGGGTATCGCCACGGTGAAGGACATGTATCTGCGGGCGCTTGCCACCGCAGAGGGGTTCGTATATATCGAGAATCAATACCTGTGGCCCGAAGTTTTCGTCGGGTTGGATGCGTTGCGCTGGGGTGAGCGCAGCCCAGATAGCATGGACGTGCTGCATGCTATCGGCGAAGCACTTGCGCGCGGTGTCCACGTTGCCCTGACGCTTCCCGATCATCCGAACTGTGGACGTCGTTTCACCGACGGCGGGATACACTTGCTCCGAGATCTGGCTCGGCAAGCCAGCGCCGCAGACCACTTGCATGTCTATACCCTCGGAAATGGGGTCGCTGACGATGCCTTGCCCGATGGGCATCGCTATCGTCCAGTCTATACGCATGCGAAGACCGCCATCGTGGACGACACGTGGTGGACTGTGGGTTCGGCCAATCTAAACAGCCGCGGCCTGCGCTCGGACGCCGAGATGAACGTCTCCACCCTGGACCCAACATCCGCTCGCGCTCTACGGCTCGCGCTCTGGATCGAGCACTTGGGGCGCGGACCGGATCAGTATAACGATCTGCTGGATGCTGTTCCCGCGCTTGGGTTGTTGGATCAAGCTGCCCAGGCCAATCTCGAACGGCTCCAAAATCATCAAGCATTGGTAGGCCATCTGCTGCCGTACCTTACGGAGCAAGATGGTAAAGGACTGGGGCTTCCTGTCCATCACGAGCATGGCCTGCTCGATAGCCTGAGTGGCGGCGCCGGCGGCATACCGGAGCGACATGCGGGCAAATATCTCTAAGCCTGCGTTCTGGTGAGTATGCCGTGTTGAGCCGGCGTCCGCCCCAGCCTGCGCAGCGCCGTCTCGACGGCTTGCCGCACCCAGATGTCATCGTCCGCTCGTCGCGCTTCAAGCGCCGGAACTGCGGCTTCATCCCCAATTCTGCCGAGTGCCTGAGCTGCTGCGGACCGCACGTCTGGCGAGGAGTCGGCAAGGAGGCCACAAATATCACGTACCGCATCCTCCGCGTGCAGGGTGCCTAGGGCCTCGACACTGGCGGCCCGCAACGCCGCGTCGGCATGTGGGAGCAACTCGCGGAGCGCATCGCGACCTCTTATGGTTCCGAGGCGGGCTAGCGCTTGTACGGACGCCAGACGCACATCGAGTGAGGTGTCGGCCAACTTCTCAATGAGCAGGCCCTCAGCCCGAACGGCTCGCAATTCGCCGAGCGTGGTTGCGGCGCTGGCCCGTCGCACGTCATCGGGGTTCGACAGCATATCTATCGCGGAGTCAATCGCATCATCGCCCAGCAGCGCCATAACTTCGTTCGCGCGCTCCCTGAGGCGTCCGCGCTGCGTGAGTACGACCTGCCGCAAGCGATCAAGACCGAGCGGGCCTGCGTGAACGAACGCCTGATTCACCGACTGGCGGATCATCGGGTCCATGTCCTCCAGAAGCCGCACAAGAGCATTGACCGAGGCGTCATCCGGCGCTATGCCGAGCAGTGCGATGAGCTGCGAACGTGCGAGGCGATTCAGGCGCGCGTCCGCCGCTAGATGCCCAAGCGCATCCATGAACTCTGGGCCAACGTAGTCGGCGGCAGAATACAACTGAGCGGCCAGGTGGCTCGCCCCTTCAGGCTGAGCGAGGTAGATATTCGCGAGGTCGAGTACGTCGCGCAAGTGCTCAGAGGTCATGGATGCCGTGGCGTCCTGCGTTAGCGCACTGTTCTCTTCGGTGAGGGCAGCCACAGTTCCCTCACCGAGCACGACGAGGGCCGTTGCGAGGATTAAGGCTACGGCGTCCGTCGGCGTCGCGAGACCTGCACGCAAGGCCACGGCGTCCGGCGTGTCTGCCAGGCGCAAGATGCGCTTGGCAAGATCGCCTGGCTCTGGGGTGAGTGTGGCCCACATCGCAAGTGGGAGTTGCCATTCTGGGCGGAGTAGGTCAGAGCGGAGCGCGCCGAAGCCGTCGTCGGTGAGCTGAAGCCAAAGCGCGGCATATGCCGCCTCCAAATAGCCGTTCGCGAATCCGACGGAGACCCCATCAGGTGTGAGCACGAGGATGCCAGAATCGATGGCCGCGATAAGCGTTTGTTTCGCCACTTCGTCCTCGATGGGAGCGGCGGGAACTCGGGCTGAGGTCGAAGCCGTCTCCCATGTGGCCTCTACGGTAGCAACCTCTTCACCCCTATGCACGGTTCGTCGCTCGTCCCTTCGCAATCCCGCCGCGAGGGCTGCCAGAAATGCCTCGCTGTCGCTCTGCTCAAGCCCGGCGCTGGGAATGCCTTTCAAACGAGACCTTGCGGCATGTACCAGGACTCTCCCTCGGCCAGGCACGAGCTCTCGGGATGCGAGGAGCTCACGAATGGCCTGGAGACTCGCAGGAGACGAAGCGGTAGCGCGCAAGGCTAGTCGTTGTATGTCCCGCTCGGCGTCACGTCTACGTGGCCGCGTCATTCGGCTGGCGGTTGGGAGAGAACGAAGGGCGGAGTCAATCTGGGGCGATGTGAGACCTGAAAGAACCATACGGTTGTATTGGCGAAGCGAGCGCTCTGTTTGCAGCCCATCACGGTAGCTCTCAAGACGGCAGGTAGCTACGACCGAGGTACGTGGATATGTTGAGACCAGAGCGGCCAATTGGCGGCAGATTTCGGAGCGTGCTGCTGGAGGTGCGCCGTCAATATCGTCGCAGAGCAGAATGATCTTGCCTCGACGCAGCAGCTTGGAAGTGCGGGTCGCAAGTCCCGCGCTACCAAAGAAGCGCAACTGGGTCGCGATCATGCTGGTGACAGGCAATACGTCGTCCTCGGCGCGCTCGACTGCCCCAAGCGAGAGCAGTACGGGGAGGCGGCGTCGCGAGAATGCGCGCGCCAGCAGCATGCGACGCCGAGTCAGGTATGCGGCCGTACTGTACAACGCCACGGTCTTACCCGATGCCGGCTCCCCCAGCAGGAGTGTAGGCCTGGCATGGTCGAGGTGGCGCGTGAGGGAGATAGATCTGGCGGCACGGAGTGGCATTTTAGAGGGCTCGAAAGGGACAATCGAAGGATCGATGCCCATTTCGTGGAGGGGGGCATACCGGCGCAGATAGTCCGTGGAGTGCGCATGGAGACGCCTGACATAGAGGGCAATTCTGAGCGCGCGAATGGCTGCTGTTGAGGTGACCGCCACGGCCACAGGAACAATCACGACCGCGGCGATCGGGAGAGCAAGAATCTGTAGATCATCCGCGCTCGGCCCGCCGCGGGACAATGTATCGCCAACAGCTTGCGTGAGATTGCCACCGGCTATAACAAGCAGGGACGCAACCGAGAGCATCAGAGTGAGTAGCCAGGCCAAAATGGCCGCTCCGAGGTAGTGTCGTGGCCGTTCCGCCTCAGAGTCGTCACGCGAGCGCGCTGTCACCTGTCACTAACTCCATACTCATACTCTCTCCGGGCATTTGAGGCGCCAGAGGCAATCTTCAAAAGAGGCGTTCGCTGCACGCGCCGCTCAATATCGGGAACGAATGCCCTAAGTTCGGGTAATCAACGTCAACCGAATGGTAGGCAGGTAACGGTGGGCCAATGAACGTATAAGGCCGGCGCCGCGTCCCTCAATGGGACGCGGCGCCGGCCTTATACTCTTCTAAACTGAACGCACTCTAGCGCCTCGCGGCTGCCAGCGGTGCTGTGCGCTCGCCAATGGTCGCGAGCGCCAACATCTGCAGCGAGCTATCCCCAGATGCGCTGGTGATCGTCTGCTTGCCGCGAATACTGGCGATGTAGTCCGCCACCGCCTCATCCGTCACAAAGAAATCAGGATCGACGTCGAACGCTTGCGCCAGAAGGACACATGCGACCGGGTCTACGCTGGCTAGTGGACCCGCTTGAAGGAGTTCGGTCAGCTCACGCACAGACACCCGACCATGCGTTCGCGCCGAGATCTCATGCAACGAGAGCGTAGTGCCGTCGTCGTCGAGCCGCGTACGCAAGAGCAGGCCAAGCCGGCGGTAGAAAGTCCACCGCACGGCGGCGGACTGCGAGGTTGGAGTGTCGGATGCCAGGGTCACGTGTTTGATGTCCTCCCGCACGAGATGAGTGGAATCTACTGGGCTCATGCTGCATCCGGACCACACTGTACCTGTCGCAGCACACAATTCTGAGCATACCACATACGACCAGAGTGATAAATGACATGGGGTGATTTAACGTGTCCTGAGAAGTATCGACTTTCGGTTATCCCTAAATATGGCGACCTCTGTTAGGACCGTTGTAGAGCGGATTGCCCTCCTTCACCTGCCCACACATTCGTGATCAGGCCACAGCTCCCCCTCGCTTACCTAGCTGCCCTCAAAAGGCCCGATGCCCACTTCTCAATACACATTCTGTCCAATTAATACTCCAGCGCAAATAGTGGTTTGCGCTGGAGTATGCCCCATTCAACCGTCGCTATCCATCGTTTCATATATGAAACCGTAGCGCGCGACGAAGGCGATGGCATATATCCAGCGCAAAGGCCAGTTTGCGGCGTATCAATTGATAGACGTAATGATATGCAAATGACATGGGAGAGGGCCTTCACATGCGCTTCGGTGTGGAGGAATTATTCCTGAGAGGATTCGTCGCTAGGAACAGTAGCGTGAGGGGAGATGGGCTGCTGGGCAGTCGATGTAGGCGACAGGACGAATGGTCGGCGATGCCGGCGCGCATCCAGATGTGCCAGGTAGCCCTGAGTGGTGCGAATATCAAAGTGGCCGAGCCATCCTCGCACGTGCTCTACAGATGCTGGCGGACGTGATGCATCCTGACCTTCGAGAAGGGCTAATGCGGTGCTGTGTCGCAGGGCATGTGGTGAGATTTGCCTTGTCTCCCCGGCGCGTGGACCCTCCTCGCCTCGCGAACGCGAGTCCAACCACTGCTGCTCCACCCTATCGACTATTGCGCGTATCTGTACCGTCGAGAGTCGCGCGAATGCTGGGCGCTGCTCGCCGCGCTTCGCACGGCGGCTATTTGGGCGTGGAGGCCCTCCGGCATCTGGCTTGGCCACGTATGGGCGGGAGATAAACAGTGGCGTCTTGCGGTCCTCCGCGGCTTCCCAGCGGCGGCCGGTCGACCGCACATAAGCGAGGAGGACGTCGACGAGCTGCGGGGCCAGGGGGAGAGTGCGTCCCCCGCGCTGGCCCTTCGTCTTCTCGTCGGGGAGCACGAGCCACCATTCCTCCTGTCCGCCTTGCCACTCTCGAGTGAGGTCGCCGACATCCAGGAGCGAGAGCTCAACTGCCCGCAATCCCGTGGCGAGCGCAAGTGAAAGCATGGCATGGTCGCGCTGGGCGGTACGAAGGCCAGTGAGCCCGGCCCGAGATTTCGGCAGATGTGGAATTTGCTTGGGAGATTGCGGATCGCCACTACTAGCGTTCGATCCCTCCGCTTGCTCCTGACGTTCGGCGCGAGTGCGCCCCCACGGACCGCGCGGCTCAGCCGGCTCCGGTGGTACGTCATCGAATGTGTCTGCCACGGCAAACTGGCCATCAGAGTGGGAGTCACCCAGTTCGTGAGGAGATACAGGCGTGGAGGCAAGCCTAGATGGAAGTAGCGCTGCCTCCAAAAATCCCGCCCATTCAGACTCTGCAAGCACCTGATACGGACGACGACGCTCGACGGCTAGGCGCCGCAGTGCTAGCCTGATGCGCTCAGTTGTGAGCTGCGGAAGCGCACCGATGACGGCACAGTGCACCAGGAACTGGCG
>CAYYCB010000002.1:50793-62982 GCA_964469715.1 uncultured Ktedonobacterales bacterium
TTCATCGAGGGCGTCAGGTACGCCTGGCGTCTCGAAGAAGTATCGCACGGCCTTTTCATACTCGCGCGGCGTACGTCCAGGGTTGAGCGTCGCGAGCCAGCGCTGGAGCTGGCCGAGCCAATGGCCATCATACAGAGAGCCGTGAGAATCCGCGTCATGCGATTCATCGTCCTGAGAACGGGGCATGCCAGCGGATATGAGCTCACGTCGTGTTGTGGCGGCCTCTGCCGTCCTCTCTGATGTCCAATCCGATTCAACGTCCATGGGCCTACCCACACGTACGGCGCTATCAATAAGGTTGATGAGCCGCCTCGACGGCCTCGACGAGTTGTTGCCTTGTAAACGGTTTTGGCAACTGCCCAGCGGTGAGAGGCATGCCAGGAGCTGAGAGCCGAACGGTGGAGGACATCAGGATGATCCTATGACCTACCGCACGGATGTGCTCATCGGCAGCCACCTCGGCGCACACGGTCAGACCGTCCATGCGCGGCATGACGATATCAAGGAGTACCGTAAAAGGCTCCACGGCTTCGCGCAAGAGATCCAGCGCCTCCTGGCCATCCGCTGCCGTTACCACCCGGTGTCCGCGTGGGGCGAGCACCGCGACGATCATCTCTCTAATAGGAGCGCTGTCGTCGACGGCCAGTATCGGATCTCTGTGCGACATGTTCCCAAATCCTTCACACGCTGCCCACTTGAAGCTCCGCGCTCGCCTTCCTGACGGGCATGCGGCGTATAAATCTCTACAAATTGTATGCCGTGACGGTGATTTGTCAAAATCTATTACGCTTGGTATGGGATGTTTGGCTCTGACGCATTTGGTGGCGCGTGGCAGGCGCATTGTTTGTATTCGATGGCTACATGAAAAACTTCCCGGTTCGTCGGAAATCATTGCATCTGTGAGGAGGAGAAGCTTGTGGCAAAGGTGACGACTGGAACGGGAGACGCTGGCTTCACCAGCCTACTCGGCGCACAGCGCGTCCCCAAATACGATGAGCGCCCAGAGACGCTTGGCACAGTGGACGAGGCGACGTCCGCCCTCGGGCTAGCCCGCGCATATACGCGCGATGAGAGAGCCCGCGAGATCATCTTGCGCATGCAGCAGGATCTCTACACGTTGATGGCGGAGGTGGCGACGCCTCCGGAGCATCAAGAAGCTGTCGGAGTACAGGTCGCACCAGAGCGAGTGCAGTGGCTGGAATCTATTGAGGACGATCTCAAACGCGAGGTCGATATCCCCAACAAATTCGTGATTCCAGGAGACTCGCTCGACGGCGCCGCACTTGATCTCGCTCGCACCATCATTCGCCGGGCAGAGCGGCTTGCCGCTCGACTCCAACACGAAGGAACTGTCCAGAATCCTGAGGTATTGCGCTATCTCAACAGACTGTCTGACGCTGTATTTATCCTGGCGCGCTATCTGGAGGCCAAACAAGGCGGCAGCACGGAGGCACGGCACGTATGAGCAGGCTCCGTCCGACAACGGCCCCCGAAGAGGCATTTCGCCAGCGACTGCGGGTGAGGAGCTACGAAGTCGGGCAGGATGGACGGCTCCGCGCCGGAAATCTCCTGCGATACCTTGAGTGGATAGCGACGGAAGCGTCCGCTGCGCTTGGCTTCACGGCCGACTGGTATGTCAAACGGGGCACCGCTTGGGTTGTGCGGGAGATGGACCTATTCTTGGGCGAGTTGCCGCCTGTAGCAGCAGAGATCGAGCTGGCCACATGGGTTGCCGATTTCAAGCGCGTGCAGGCGTTGCGCGAGTACGCTGTGTGGTGCGCCAGGACCGGCACTTTGGTTGCTCGCGCCCATGCTCGCTGGGCGTACGTGGATCGAGCGAGGGGTCTACCGCAGCGACTCCCCGAGGAACTTTCGGAGGCCTTTCGCCCCTTAGGTCACGCGATGGACGTGCGGCCACGCATCTCAGACCCATCGGACTGGCCGTCCTCCGAGCTTGAGCTGACAGCCCGCGAGTATGAGGCCGACAGCCAGATGCATATCAACAACTGCGTGTATGCAGACTGGCTTAGCGAAGCGTTCAACCGAGCCACGTCGGCTTCTGCCTGGAGTAAGGACAAACACCCCTCGCCACGATATCTGCACATAGAATACGCACGGCCTGCCTTGCCCGCGACGCGCATCAGAATCGCCACACAGGTGCGCCACTCCGGATCACGCCGGCTCAACGTCGAGCAGGTCGTGACCGATGGTGAGATGGGCCATGTCCACGTGCGAGGGTCTTCGGAGTACTTGCTACTTCCCATTCGGGACCAGGCCACGTAGACTTTCCTAGCCCGTCATACGCGCAGGCCACTTGCCGGGCTAGACAGTACTACCTGGCGCTTGCGAGTCCTTCGTAGCGACCCTCCTGCGTCCGGTGGCGCGTTTTCGCACGGGTGTGTCGGGTATCAGCGGCTGATCGAGAGCTGGAGTCGACTCCAACACAGCCGCAGCCGCAGCATCGTTCGCTCCGCCTGCGACGCGCCGCAGGAAGACGACGGCCAGGGGAGGTAGTGTGAGCACGATCGAGTGACTTCGATGGTGCATCGGCTCAGGTGTGGCCAAGACGCCTCCCAGGTTCCCTACGTTCCCCCCGCCATAGATCTCCGCGTCCGTATTGAGGATCTCCACATATTTCCCTGGGGCGGGGACGCCTATGCGGTAGCCATAGTGCGGCACAGGCGTAAAGTTGCATGCGACGACAATCGCGTCCGTCTTATCGTGGTTAAAGCGCAGCCAGAAAATGGTGCTGTGGGCCGCGTCCGTGCCATCTATCCACTCAAAGCCGCTGGGGTCCGCGTCTCCCTCGTGCAGCGCCGGCTCAGACGTATAGAGGTGATTCAGGTCGCGCACAAGCGTGCGCAGTTGCTCGTGGAGTGCGCCGTCGGGGCCTTGCCGGTCGAGAACATACCAGTCGAGGTAGCCAGCGAAGTTCCACTCGGACCACTGCCCAAATTCGCCGCCCATGAACAACAGCTTCTTGCCGGGGTGGCCATACATGAATGCATACAATGCCCGCAGATTGGCGAAGCGCTGCCAGATGTCGCCAGGCATCTTGTTGAGCATCGAGCCCTTGATGTGGACGACCTCGTCATGTGAGAGCGGCAGCACGAATTTCTCGGAGTAGGTGTAGGTGAACGAGAACGTCATCTCGTTCTGGTGATGGCTCCGATAAATGGGATCATGCTTGAAGTAGTCGAGGATGTCATGCATCCAACCCATGTTCCATTTGAGCGTGAAGCCGAGTCCGCCATCCGAAGGCGCGGCGGTCACGTTCGGCCACGCCGTGGATTCCTCCGCCACCGTGAGGGCATGTGGGAACCGCTCGTGAATGGCGCTGTTGCACTCCTGGATGAAACTGACCGCCTCCAAGTTCTCTCGGCCGCCGAAGGCGTTAGGCTCCCACTCGCCTTGCTTGCGCCCATAGTCCAGGTAGATGAGCGACGCTACGGCGTCTACTCGTAGGCCGTCGACATGGTACTTATCCAACCAGAAGAGGGCGTTCGAAATGAAGAAGTTGCGCACCTCATTCCTGCCGAAATTGGGGATGACAGTCCCCCACTCTGGGTGCTCGCCACGGCGAGGATCGGCGTGCTCGTAGAGATGCGTGCCGTCGAAAAAGCGCAGACCGTGCTCATCACGTGGGAAATGCGCCGGAACCCAGTCCACCAGCACACCGATTCCCTGCTGATGGCACATATCAACGAAGTACATGAAATCCTGCGGAGTGCCATAGCGACTGGTAGGAGCGTAGTAACCTGTCACCTGATAGCCCCATGAGCCATCAAACGGATACTCCGCAACAGGCATGAGCTCGATATGGGTATATCCAAGCTCCTTCACATACGGCACGAGTTGCTGCGCAAGGTCCCGATACGTGACCTGCCCATTGCCAGGTGCGGAGTTCGGCCGCCACGATCCCATATGCACTTCGTAGATGCTGATGGGCTGATCAAGGCGATTCCGCAGATCCCGCTCGCTCCTCCAGGCCTCGTCGTTCCACTGGTACCCGCCGAGATCCCAGACGCGGCTCGCCGTGCCGGGACGTATCTCGGCCCAGAAGGCGAACGGGTCGGACTTCAGGACGCGGTAGTTCTGGTTCCAGGAGAGCACGGCGTATTTATAGAGCGCTCCCGTGGTGACGCCCGGCAAGAACAACTCCCAGACACCGTTGGGGCGCATGCGCATCGGATTGGCGCGCTCATCCCAGCCGTTGAAGTCACCAACCACACTCACACGGCGGGCATTCGGGGCCCACACGGCGAACCCTACGCCCGCGACGCCTTCCAGTTGCCGTAGATGCGCACCAAGTCGCTCATAGGCGTCGCGATGTGTCCCTTCGCCCATGAGATAGAGGTCGTATTCGGAGAGCAATGGCTGGAAGGCATATGGGTCGGCAAGGAACGACAGCGCGCCGTTTCTTCGCACAGCCAGGTGATAGGGTTGGATACTTCCTCGCGGGTCGAGAAGGGTAAAGAGTCCCTGGGGATCGAGTTGGCGCATCGGGAGCGCGCTCTCAGGGAGAACGCTTGCCTCTCTGATGTCGGGAGCCAGCGTATCAGGAACGACCCAGACCTGCTCGGCGCCTGGCTGCCATGCTCTCACGTTCCATAGGGGCTGCTTGTTCACATGCAACATTCGCTGGCCGAGCACATCGAATGGGGCGCCATGCCTGCCCTGGACGAGCGCCTCGATATTGCCGCGGTCGATGGGATCGACGAAGCTCGTGGACGCTGATCCCTGCGTGGTCACGCTCATCAGGGCACCTCGAAAATTGACGATTCGGGAAGCGCCACGCCGCACGTGGCGCTTCCCGAAAGGTGATTAGGCTCTCTAGGAGAGCAGCTCGGGATGATGCTTGGTGTAGTATCGCACGTATCCTTGCGCACTCATGCGGAAGTTCGCAGCTAGCTCGTAGCGCCGAGAAAGCTCGTCAGATAGTCCAATCTCCTCGGCGGCCAGATCGGCGCGAGCCGCGCGCCCCAAAGACGCGACGATGTCTTGCTCGTTTCTCTGGGCTCGCAACTCTCCGAGCACAACGTCGCCCCACTCGGCCAGACGCCGGCGTAGCGACGCCAGATGGCGAGTTACCTCTGATACTACGCCATAGTGCGGCAGGTAGAGCGTCCCAGGGTGTAGCGACTCGACGCGAGATATGCTGGCATACCAATCCTCAAGGGAAAGGTCGGGCGGAGGCGTTGGAGGTCTCACAATCGGCACATCCTCAAGGCGTACCCCGGCAACGTCGCCAGCGAATAGTTCCGCTCGGTCGGCGTCGTGATAGGCGATATGGTGGACAGCGTGCCCTGGCGTATGCAGCGCACGGAGCGTACGACTGCCAACCGCAATCTCCGCGCCGTCTTCCAGGGTAGTCACGCGATCACTCGGCACAGGCTCCATCGTCCCCCATAGACGGTCCATGTTGTCGCCGTAGATGCGTGTCGCACTCGCCAGCAGCTTGACAGGATCGATCAAGTGCGGCGCGCCAAGGCCATGAACGTAGACGCGGGCCTGGGGGCATGAACGTAAGAGTGCCCCGGTGGCCCCAGCGTGGTCAAGGTGTATGTGGGTGAGGACGATATGCTCAATCGCGTCGGCCCGTACGCCAGCGTCCCGGATTCCTTCCAATAGCGTCGGGAGCGTTGCGCCGGAGCCGACGTCGATCAGCGCGGCCCCATTTCGGCCTGTGAGCAAATAGCTCGCGATGATGCCAGGCTCACCCTGGTACAACGTATCGAGTATCCATAGATCCTCGGCGAGCTGACGGGCGAGCGTTCTGGGCATCGGGCGCTCCGTACGGACTCTGGCCGGTGGTAAGCGCCTCCGGCCCTATTTATTGCGCGTGAGCGGACCTGTATCACGTGCCCGCGAGGGTGCTTCGCCAGGCGCCAGCAAATTGTTGACTACGACACGCACGCCTGGCACACCCACTGCGACGCGCTCCAACGCGTC
This sequence comes from uncultured Ktedonobacterales bacterium, assembly GCA_964469715.1. Classification (GTDB taxonomy): domain Bacteria; phylum Chloroflexota; class Ktedonobacteria; order Ktedonobacterales; family JADMIN01; genus CAWAWP01. Next base: position 56,746 of record CAYYCB010000002.1, read on the forward strand.
GCGGGTCTCCGCGTCGGGTACGACTCCCTCAAGGTAGACGATACCATGCTCCGTGAAGGTGCGTACGCGCGCGCCCGTCGATTTGAGTGATGCGAGCGCTCGCTCAATCCCGGCTTCCACATCCACGGACAGGGATTCGGCGATCACAATATCGCTCGTGATTCCACGGATGCCCGGCGCATTGCTAGCTACTGTCTCCGCGAGACGCTTTACTTCGGGCGTATCGACGAGTCCACCAAGAAAAACGTGCCCGTCCTCAACTCGGACCTTGACTGAGCGGCGCGTGCGTGGATCAGGCAGCGCTACTTCAAAGGATTCGACGACTGAGGACAAGATGGCAGCATCGGTCCTAAAGATGGGTAGACGCCCGGCCTCGGCTGCGGACAATTTCAGCGTCAGTTCCGTATCGTTCATGGCGCTGATGTGTGCCGCGTCCACGACGCGTGTAGTCCGGCTGAGCAAACGACGCCGCGACGTAACAAGCACATGCGTCATCGTGCGAGACTGACGGTCGCACCATACCTCGCTCACCCATCCGACAGTCGAGGATCCCGCATGCACGAGCGTTTGTCGGCTCAGACGCACGAGTCCGTCGGGAAGGACGGTGCGTGACGTTCCCGCAAGGTGCGTCTCCATATCTGACCCGCGAGGGACATGTCGCGGCTGTATGAGCGTATATTCGATCTGCCGGCTGTCAACTTCTACGACAATACCGCGGACCGCGCCCGCGACGATACCTTCGACAAGCTGACCACCCGACCATCCGCGCGGCAGGAAGCGCAGATCCAGGCGCGTGTAGTGCATGCGCCGACCCTCCCATCGTGTATTGGGGCGACGCCCATCCTAACATGCCCGTTCGCTCCCACACAACCATCACGTACCGACGTACCGAATAATCATCAAACGTTGAGGGTCCAAATTGGCGGTAGGGGCACTGACGCACGTACAATCGCAGCAGGTGACGCAATCCGCGGAGAGCCGGGAGGGCAGATAGGGCCCATGATGGAACCGGATGATGTGACAGAACCCACTTCGGATTGGCACGTGGATTGGGGCCGCCTATTGCGGACAGCACGCCAGGTGGCAGGATTGAGCCTGACCGCCCTGGCCCGCGAAACTGGCCTCTCAAAAGGGTATCTTTCGAAATTGGAGTCGGGTCACCTCTCCGCTGCTAATCCATCACGCTCGACCCTTGCGGCGCTCGCGCGAGCACTGCCCAGCTTCGGCCCACTCGCCCACACGCTCCAGCCGTCCACTCGCATCGGCGCCCTCACCTTCGCGCGCGTCGCACCACAGTTGCCTGCTGTCACACCGGAATCGGAAGATCCCGCACTGCCACATCCCATGCGTCTCGGCTGGCGGGAACTTGAGCTCGTCATCGCACTCCTCGTCTCCGAGCAATCGGCAATCCCGCACCCTCTCACCGCGATAGCCCTTGCACGCAGCGTCGGTCGGACTCCAGGCGATGTACGGCAAACGCTTGAGGGCTTAGTCCAAATGGGGGTGTTCCACATGCGCCCCCCGATGCGGCCGGGCGGTGCTCCCACATACGCTCGTGCGGACGATTTCGAGGCGCGGGTGGGCATCACACGTGTAGGCGACGCGCTCATTCTCGCCGCCGCGCTGTTGGCCCAGGCGCCGACTGGGCGTAGGTCGCGCCAGGGGGGCGAAGATGAGTGACCCTGAGCCATCAGACGATGCAGAGGTCAACCCCACCCCACTTACGCAGAATGCGGATCGTCAAAGCTTTTGGCGTCCGGCTCTTCTCAGCGCCGCGGCGGGTGTTGCCGCCAGTCTAGCGGCGCGTTTCGTGGTTGGCCAGCCGACCGCGGCGGAGATTTTCGGCGATCGCCTCACGGCACTGATACCACTTCCGGTGTTCTCGCACTTACTTGATTTCTTCGGCACGAGCGCAAAGCACATATTCTATCTTTTCACGCTCCTTGGCCATCTCGTCGCCCTCGCGTTGGTGGCCGTCTGCTACGTCGCCATCCGTCAGCGTCGAAAGGGGATAAGTGAGCTCACACCGCTAGATGGCGCGATACTCTGCTTGGTGCCCTGGATTATATCGGCAGGAGTCATCTCGCCCATTATCGGCGGAGGACTCTTCGGCCAATATCTGATAGGTGGGATAATCGGTATTTTCCTCAGCAACCTCATCCCCGACGTCGTCTTCGTCGTCGTCCTGGTCGCGATCTCGACACACCTGCAGCGTCTCCCGCCACGGGTAAACATGTCGGAGGCCGGCGGTACAGTACTCGGCCGGCGTCATCTGCTGCGCGATGTGGGTTTTGTTGTGGCTGTTGTGGCAGGAGGCGCCCTGGCATGGGATGTTTTCGCAGGAGGTGTGGGGCGTCTTTTGGGGCTAGGCGCTGTAAACCGGCCAGACATCAACCTCGGCGACGTACCCTCGCAGGTTCCGCCGCCGACCCCCTCCTACATATCATTTTTCCCAGTGGAGGGGCAAACACCCGAGATCACGCCGACGGATCGCTTTTACTATGTGTCCAAAAACCTGGCCTCGGACCCCAACATTGACGCCGCATCCTGGCGCTTGTCCATCGACGGCGCCGTGGACACGCCCTACAGCCTATCCTACGACGCCCTGCGCTCGCTGCCGGTCGTAGAGCGGTACCACACGCTCGAATGCATCAGCAACGACGTGGGCGGCGACTTGATGAGCAATGCGCGATTCACTGGCGTCTCACTAGCGGACCTCCTCACCCGTGCGGGAATCCAAACAGGAGCGGCCGAGCTAATCTTCAGGGCAGCCGACGATTACAGCGACTCACTACACCTCGCTCAGGCGCTCGACGCGCGGTCACTCGTTGTCTATCAGATCAACGGTCAGCCACTTCCCGCTGCCCACGGCTTCCCGGCGCGTCTGCTCATTCCCGGCCTCTATGGGATGAAGAACGGAAAGTGGCTCACGTCGCTCACCATCACTCGTGGCAGCTATTCAGGCTATTGGGAGGACCGAGGCTGGACCCACGAAGCGCACATCAAGTCAACGGCACGCATTGATGTGCCGCACGATGGCGATCTGCTGCCGGCGCGTCCGCTCACCATCGCGGGAGTGGCCTACGCCGGAGACCGCGGCATCGGGCGGGTGGATCTCAGTACGGACGGTGGCGAGACGTATCATCCCGCAACGTTCCACCCCGCTGTATTGCGCCAACCGCTAGGACCACTAACCTGGGTCCTCTGGCAATTTACCTGGACTCCTCCGACCACAGGGCGCTACGTCCTCATTGCACGTTGCATCGATCTTCAAGGGAACGTGCAGACGCCAGCAGAGGCCTCACCCCTGCCGGACGGGGCCTCGGGATATCACCGTATCGCGGTGGTCATTGGATGACTCATCCGCGTTCTTAACTCTTGGCAGTCGAGACTCCGTAGCCTGTGGCTATAGGAAATACTGCCACCTACACACTTATGCGGAACGTCCGAACCTCCCACGGCCTCATCTCAAAGGACCATCCCTCCCCATCGCTCAGCGGCTTGTCATGAGATGCGGCAGGGGAATCTTGCCATGCGAGAAATGCGGGACTTCGCTCATCAAGCGGACGTTCGAGCAGATCGCACTCCACCATCGTCCGTACTGGCTGAGATGCCTGGATGCGCGCCCGCACGCGAGCACCGTGCGCTTCATACACTCGGACGATCAAATCGTCGCCCTCGGAACAGCGTTTCACGGCCTCAAGCACCACGTTCGCAGGCTCAACGGCGAATAGCGTACTAGAGTCGGCAGATCGAGGCGTAGCGCTGCCCACGGCGCCGCCCGCACGCATCACACGCACCGGGCGATTGAGCGCGTACGCGGCTGCCACCGTGCCGCCATCACGCCAGTCGCCCTGGTGCGGATAAAGCGCGTAGGTCACCTCGTGCTGTCCCTGATCCGCCTTGGGGTCTGGATCCGTCGGGGAGCGCAGCAGCGTCAAGCGAATTGTGGCGTCGCGAACATCATGCCCATAGCGCCCGTCGTTCAACAGGCTCACGCCGTATTGCGCCTCCGACAGATCAACCCATCGGTGGGCAACCACCTCAAATCGGGCTTGATCCCAGCTCGTGTTTCGGTGGGTTGGGCGCTCGATCGCCCCATATTGGGTCTCATATGTCGCCCGATTCGCTCGCAAATCGAGCGGAAACGCCACCTTGAGCAGCACATGCGTGTCACGCCACTCTATGCGCGTCGCGAAGTCTAGGCGAGGTATCGAGCGATATAGTGAGATGCGTTGCTCGATGACGCTGGAAAGAACGGTTCGCCTCACCAGCACGGTCGCTCGCACTGGCCCCGACTCCAAGACCTCTATTTGGGCCGGTCCAACTGGATAGCGCTTGCGCTCGAACGATGCGTCGATATCCCACGCGTCGAAGTTTGGTGGCCTATCTTCATAAGCCTCGAAGTGATTCATTGGGCGGCCCGCAGGCGCCAGCTCGCGTCCACCTTCCACGCGCTTGTCCACAAACGAGACGATCTCTCCGTTGTCGTCAAGCCGTAGCGCGAAGAAGCTGTTCTCCAGAGCACGATCTTGAGCCTGGGCGGGCGTCAGACGTGCATCGAAAGTCCGCGACAGGCTGTCGAAGCGTATCGCGGCGTGCGCCAAGCCTGGAATCTCCGGCAACTCAACGAGCATGCCGCCGGCGGTCTCCTGGCCTGCTGGCTGACTCGCGCCCTTTTGAGCTGACGGCGCCTCCTCGGCACTCAACTCCAGAATCGCCCGCTGCGGGAAGGGAGAGGGATTCAAGGCAAATATGCTATCTGGCTCCTGCCCGGAATCCAGAGCGAGCCAGTTGAGGCCCTCAGCGATCAGGTCTTCAAGCGCGCGTTCCAGCGCCAACATCGCCTCGCGCGCATCGTCATACACAGCTCCTATCGAGGAGCCGGGGAGTATGTCATGGAACTCATGGAGGAGCAGCGTGCGCCAGGCATTGTCGAGGGCATCGTGCTGGTCGGGCGCGCCTGCCTGGTCGCGTGCCCAGCGCCAGGCATCCAGCAGCTCGGCCAGTAGCAGCCGCGCCTCGTTTTGCCTGTGAGCCCGTTTCAGCCAGGCCTGCGTTGTATACGTGCCGCGGTGATATTCCAGATACAGCTCGCCGTCCCAGACTGGAAGGGCGTCACTCCGGCCTACCCGCGAGCGCAACCGGGCGAAATACTCGTCCGCACGACCAAGGCGCAGCTCCGGCATGCCCGGCAGCAAGCGCATTGCACGTGCCTGCTCCAAGTGCTGTCTGGTTGGCCCTGCCCCGCCATCGCCGTGGCCAAATGCGAGCAAAACTTCGTCGTTTATCGCCTTTTGGCGATAGCGCTCCCAGACGCCGAGCAGAGCGGGCACGTTCATGGCGCCATTGTAGGTGTCCACTTTGTCGAGCGGCGGCAGAGGATGCAGCGACGGAGTCGTGACGAAATGCGCAAGCACCTCACTGCCGTCGAGCCCGCGCCACCTAAACGTGTCGGCGGGAATACGATTCGTCTCGCTCCAGCTCAACTTCGTCGTCATGAACGTCTTGAGGCCAGAGCGCAGCATTATCTGCGGGAGCGCCGCACTATACCCGAATGCATCCGGCAGCCAGAGTAGGTCGCACTCTCGGCTGAATTCCTCACGCAAGAACCGCTGCCCGTAGAGTATCTGTCGCACGAGCGACTCACCAGAAACCAGATTGCAGTCGGACTCCAGCCACATTGCCCCGGCGGCCTCGAACCGACCATCCAGAACACGTTTCTTGGTCCGCTCATAAATCTCCGGGTAATCCGACTTGAGCCAGGCGAACACCTGCGGAGTCGTATGCAGAAATACGTAGTCGGGATAGCGATCCATTAGCGCCGTTGCAATGGAGAAGGTGCGAGCAGTCTTCTCGCGTGTATGGCGTGTCTGCCATAGCCAGGCGACATCGAGGTGACCGTGACCCACCGCAGTGACAACCGGGCGCTTCGCCGCGGAATAGCGCTCCCGGAGGCCTTCGAGCTCGGCCTCAAGCTGGTCCGCAGCCGCGTGCGCCGACTCCCGAAAGGCCTTCGCTCCGACACCGTGCAGGTCTACAGCGTCATATGCACGGTCCAGGGCCTCCGCCAGGACGTACAACAACGGATCGTGCTCGGCCAGGGCATCTACTAAATCGGCCCCAGTCTCAAGCAGATGGGCCAGGCGCTCGACTTTCTTGTCGAGTAGCGCGATCTCGGCGGCCTCGATACGATGATCATGCGCAGAGAGGCCACTCCACACTCTCGCATCAAAG
>CAYYCB010000002.1:63082-67295 GCA_964469715.1 uncultured Ktedonobacterales bacterium
GGCCTCGATACGATGATCATGCGCAGAGAGGCCACTCCACACTCTCGCATCAAAGCTCACCTGAGCGGCGCGTACGTCCTCATCTCGCAGAAGCACGTCGGCGTGATGCCTGTTGATCCCTTGCTGCAGCCGGCGGTTGACGTACAGGAGACCCTCAGGCCACCCGAAGTATTCCTCCATGCCGGCACCCGGTTGCAGACGAGCCACAACTGCGTACTGTTCGCCGAGCAGCGCCGCCCATTCCTGCGGGATCTGCGCCTCGCCGTGCAGCCATACATTCTCGTCAGGTCCGCCCCACCGCAAGCCGACGTAAGCGTCGCGCCAGCCGAGCTCACTCGCCGAAGGGATGGGGAGATTGGATGGTGGCAGCGCCGTACCCATCGGAAGCAATCGGAAAGGATCGAGGGGCAGCCGGCGCGCGTAGCTCGCCGGAGTAAGGATGCGCGCGCCCATGCGCAGGCGCTCGGTCGACGGCCGCATAGTCACCTCTGTTCTGCCCCACTGCTACGCCTCAAAAGACGAGGGGGAGCGACCTGCAATGGCCGCTCCCCCACACCGCTTCAGGCCCTACATCTGGCCCTCAAGCTTCGTGAAGAACTGATCTACCTGGCCCTTGATGAGACCCTGGGCTACGGCGAGACCGGCAGCGTATGGGCCGCCCGCGTTCACCGTGCCAGCATACGTGACCAGCGTCCCCGCACCGTTAGGAGCGAGATCGACGGTCAGAGTTCCCTGGACGTTCGTTCGATTCACCACAAACTTCATATGGGTGGGCGGCGTGTTCTCCGTGACTTGGATCGTGCCGCCTCCCTTGATTGGTCCGATACCTCCGCGCACGAACACGGCGCTATCGCCCTGCCACTGGACCTCGTCAGCGGCGGGGATGCAGTTCTTAAGCACGGACTCATTGTGCAACGCGTTCCAAACGGCCTGCGGCGTCGCGGCGAACGTATGCGTCCCGTTGAGTTCCATGGTCCTTTGATGTCCCTTCGTGAACGGTTGGGGTTATTTCCCGCCCGCGGACCTGGGTGCGCAGCCTTGCGGGCGGTCGTCATAGCTCACGGCCCTGGCGTGAGCCGCCGCCATTATACGGGCGTCACGGAACCTCTGCAAGTAACCGCGCTACACTCGGGCCTCATGCCTCGTTTGTGACAAAGCCAAGGGACAAGGACGAGTCATTGCTCATTCAGCTACAGCAGCAACCCTCGCGGCATCATCCTAACGCGATAGGAAATGGGTCTGCTGAGAAACTGCCCCTGCGTAACGCATCAGACCGATGGGGTCGCACCACCGTCGACCACAATATCCTCACCAGTCATGGTCGGCATACGCTCGGAGGCGAGCAGAAGCGTCAAGCGCGCGATTTCATCCAATGTCACCAATCTGCGCATGGGGATGGCGCGCGCTTCTCTCCGCTCCACATCCTCGGCCGATATGCCCTCTGAAGAGGCTTGCATCTCAAATTTGCGCCCCAGTCGTTCCGTCTTCGTCCATCCGGGGCTGATCGCATTTATCCGCACATTGTGTCGCGCTAGCTCGCGAGAGACTCCGCGAGTAAAATTGACGAGCGCGGCATTCACCATACTGCCGATGATAAAGTCTTCGGTCGGAGTGCGGGCAGTGTTGCCAATCACGTTGATGATCGATCCGCTCCCGCGCTCCATCATGTGAGGCGCCAGCGCACGCACCATTCGTACGTATCCAAACGCCTTCACCTGCCATACTTCCTGCAAGTCACCCTCGGTCATTGAGAAAAAATCACCGGTCTTGGCGCGCGCCGCATTATTCACGAGGATGTCCACACGGCCGAGGAGGCGGATCGCATCCGAAGCGGCGCGCTCCACTTCGGCGCGCAAACTCAAATCGGCGACGATGGGATGCAGGCGGGCGCCTGTGTCGCGCTCGGCGCCACCGCCGATAGCCCGGGCAACCTGCATCAGCCCCTCAGCCGATTGGGCCACCATCGCCACCGAGACGCCCTCATTAAAAAGCGCCTGAGTGATCGCGCGGCCAATGCCCTGGCTCGCCCCGGTGACGACTGCGGTTTTGCCATTCAAACCCAAGTCCATGCGTCCCCTCCGCCGTGAGCGATGCTTTCCCGGGTCTCACCACACCGTTGGCCACAAGCGCTTCGCATCGCAGCGACCGTCGCCGCCTGACCGCACACTAGCACTCTGGCATGCGCCCGCTTCTCGTGTCAAGTCGCCGTAACGGGGCCTCCGGCAACAAGACTGTTGGCATATCCATCCCCGGCTCCGCATAATTCAGTTAGGTGTATGCGGCGCTATAGTTTCCGGTCGCCAGAGCCAAAGGAGACCTTCCGTGGACCTGTCTCGCCTTTTCGGACCTAAACGCGAGAATGAGCCTGCCGAGAAACGCCCAGACGGTCTCGATCGCCTGCCACCGGGCCAGTACTTAACGAAGAAGTGGCCGGTCCTCAGTTACGAGACCACGCCTAGTTTCGACCCGGCGGCATACCGCTTCAAAGTCTGGGGCGAGGTCGAGCATCCGCTGGAGCTGACCTGGGATGAACTGCTCACCCTGCCACGCACGACGCTCACAAGCGACATTCACTGCGTCACGACGTGGAGCCGCTATGAGAACGCGTGGGAGGGTGTACACATCCGCGAGATCTTGCAGCGCGCAAAGCCGACCGACAAGGCACACTTCGTCATGGAGCATTCCTGGACCGGCTATACGACCAATGTGCCGCTCGCATCCTTTGATGACGCCGACGTCCTTATAGCCTTGAAGCACGATGGCGAAGACATTACCCCGGAGCATGGCGGCCCCGTTCGCATGATCGTCCCCAAACTGTACTTCTACAAGAGCGCTAAGTGGCTCAGTGGCCTGGAGTTCTTAGAGAAAGACCGCCCAGGCTTCTGGGAGATCCGAGGCTATAGCAACAGCGCTGACCCGTGGAAGGAAGAGCGGTACTGGTAAGCCGCCCCCAAATAGCGATCGGGGGAGGAGTCCTATGACCCCGTCCCCCGATGGATCGCATTGGACACATTGCCGACCAGTTGTCCGTAGGCCACGGCTATAGGAAGAACTGGACCTCTTTTATCCAGTGCGCTAGCTCGCGCGTCGCGACCTCTGATACTCGACGCTAAGCTGTGACAGCAGCTCGCGCGCCCGCGCATTGCTCAATGTGTCCTCCGGCTGCGGCTTGCCCAATGCCTCACAGAGTTTGCGGATGCTCGCAACCTGCTTCTCCGTCGCCATGCCATCGCCTTCTGGTACTCCCGCCGAAGTGGTGGGACGAGCCTCCGCAACCACCTGCGGCCGGACAGGTTCTCGCATCATGGCGGCAGGAGTCTCGCGCACTGTTGTGCTCAGGCGCTCCCTGCCTGCGGGGGTGGCGCGCCGGTCAACAGGGCTATCCACCACACGGTCACCTTCGTCCATCTCCGGAGCGAAGGCGGTGCCATATCCCAGGGCGAGCAGGGCCCGGCCGAGCGACTTCGTGCTGGCCTTCTCTGTGAAGTCACCGAAGTCCTTCGCCGACTCCGATCCATACATGGTCGCCTCATTGCCGAGTACGTCGCGCACGTATGTCTTAAAGTGTGCCCAGCCGTGCTCGCGATCCATCTCAACAAGTTCCGTCTGGATCACATATGACATCGTCGCCAGCCCGGCCACGATCAGCGCACGTTGGTCGCGGATGAACCACAGCAGTCGCGCCTGAACATTGAGGTAATCGCGGCCCTTGAGCTGCATGATGTGACTATTTGGATCGAAATCCGGGGCGATTTGCCAATTCGCGGGGAATGGCTGTTTCGTCTCCCCCATCGCAATCTCCTCCTTACTTGGCGCATGTGCGCGCTGGTTACCTTGCACCATTCTTCCTCAGGGGCTACGACTCGGTCGTCCGGATTCCCCAATATCGAACATTAGTTCTGCACAGACAGATCCACTGCCAATACCCTGCATCGACCGCCTTCAATGTCGCGACAACGCACGGCAACACATCACCTCACGTTGAGTGCTCGTCCAATGAATACTTACGCCGATGTGGATCAATGGCGGAAAATCACAAGAGTTAGCAGTACGGCCATGTTCGGGACTCATATTTGCATTGGTCAAGGCACGTGTAGGGCACTCCTAGAACCCATCGACGCCGAGGACCGTCTTTACCTCGCGCCGAGCACAGGTCCAGCCTTGTAGAATTGACACGCCAACTGGCCGGATGCTACGTTACTATGGACTGTGC
>CAYYCB010000003.1:0-19774 GCA_964469715.1 uncultured Ktedonobacterales bacterium
GTGGGCGACGCCGCAGGCTATTACGACCCGTTCACGGGTGAAGGTATCTACCGCGGCCTGCGGATGGCACAGCTTGCTCGCGACGTCGTGCTGGATGCGCTCGCAGACGGCGATGTGAGCGCTCATCGGCTCGCGCGCTACGATCACCACCACCGGCGAGAATTTCGCGGCAAGCGCCTCGTCGAGCAGATCATTCAGGCTGGCGTACAAGCGCCACCCCTCATGGATCACATCGCCTCCGTCATGGTCCGACACAAGGCTATGGCGGATACGATTGTCGGTGTGACGGGCGACCTATTGCCGCCCAGCGCCGTGCTCAACCCGGTCTATCTTGCGCGCCTGATTATTTAGAAGCGTAGGAGCAGCGTCTCTACTGTGAGACCAGGCCCGAACGCGAGCATCACCCCCCACTCGCCGGGCCTCGCTCGGCCCGAGCGCAGAATCTCGTTCAGGATGAGGAGCACAGTCGCCGAGGAGCAGTTGCCATGCTCGGCGAGAACCTTCCACGAGGGCTCCATCTGCTCGTCGCTGAGCTCAAGTCGCGCCTGAACGACATCGAGGATGCTCGGACCGCCGGGATGCACGATCCAATGTGCCACGTCACTCACTGCAAGACCGTGGGGTTCCAACAGGCGCTCCACAGCGCCACGCACGACGCGCCGCAGTGACACCGGAACCCGTGGCGAGAGTGTCATGGCGAATCCCTCGTCGCCAATGGTCCACGTCATCTGCCCTTGCGTCTCGAAGTCCGCGGCGCTATACGTATCCACCAACTCAGGACCGGGCGCCGATTCATCGCATGAAACGAGCAAGGCTGCCGCTGCATCCCCGAACAGCGCGAAGGTGGTAAGTATCTCAGGATCAAGCGACGGAGCGAAGTGGAGCGTGGACAGCTCGACACTGAGCAGCGCGGATGTCGCCTGAGGTCTTGCACGTACCGCATCCAGGCACTGGCGAAGGCCAACGAGCGCTCCGAAGCATCCCATGTGGCCAACCACGGTGCGCCGCACGTCGGCACGCAGGCCCAATGCGCGCGCCACCGTCACATCCAATCCAGGCGCGCTATACCCCGTGCATGAGACGACGGTCAGGTCAGTGATATCACTGAGGTTCCGGACGCCCTCCGCACCAGCCAGAGCGGCCGAGAGGGCAGCGGCGCCAAGATCGTGTGCCTCCTCGCGGTACGTCGCCATGCGCTCGCCGGTCGAGCGCCGAGTTGCATAGTAGGTGGCGAGATCGAGGACACTCTGCCGGCGTTGCACGCGCGCAGACGCGAAGAGACGTTCTACCTGGCGCGCTTGCTCGCTAGCCTGCGGATCATCTCGCCAGGCGGAGCCAAAGGTGCGATCCTGCGCGCACGTAAGAATCGCGGCCTGCGAGTAGTCGTGCGCGGGTTGGGCCACCGCCAACGCGAAGAGTCGTGGGTGTGCGCTCACGATCCGGCGCTCCGATCCAAACTACCAGCATCCCCATTCCAAGGAGCCTACGCAGGCACGTTACGTGTCCGATATCTCAGGCGATCTGCTCGGTGCCACATGCTGTGGCAAATTTACCGCGACATCACACGAAACGCTGATTGGGCGCGCCACAGGATCAATCAGTAATACTCGCCTGAGCGTCAATCGGTTGTGATTGCGCGAGACTCCGACTACTTCCCTGCAAAATTCGTGCTAAACGAACGGCCAGCGCGGCCAAGCCGGTTATCGCGAGCGGCGGGCACCCGCGGAAGCGGACATCAGGTTACACGATTCTGTTTAGCGTGGGCAGATTGATCGCGCGCCGAGCGAGAGAGGGAACTCGCCGCAATCATGTCAGGCCGCGCCCGCGTCACGCGGTGTGACGTGGAGAGTACGCTCACGCTCGTAGATGACCATCCCAGGACCTCCGCCTTTCATGTGGCGGACATAGCGCTGCTGCGTATAATCCACTGGAACGGAGCCTGCCTCGCGTGCCTGACTGTAAAAAGCGGCGAGCGCCGCGGCCTCGTCGAGCGTCGCTTGGGGAACTGGCCGGCCGCCCGATTTGACGATGACATGCGCGCCCGGCACACCGCGGGCATGAAGCCACAGGTCGTTACCGGACGCCTCATGAAATGTAACTGCCTCGTTCTGGCGGCTGTTCTTGCCGATGAGCAAGGGGAAGCCGTCGGACGAATGGCGACGGAGAGGCGCGCCACCATCTGGCCCCTTGCGTACACCCGCCTGCTTACCTTTACCGGGCTTGCCTGCGCTCTTCTTGTGACCTGCGCTGGAGCGAGTGCTCGCTCCTCGCAAATATCCCGCCTCGACGACTTCGGCTCGCACGAGCGCGATCTCGGCCGACGTCTCGGCCAGCGCGAGATCCGTGAGGAGCTGCTCTACCCGCGCCAGCTCGACGTCGTTCGCCTCGATCTGCGGCGGGATCATCTCGGCCGCGCGCTGCAGCTTGTGATAGCGCGTGTAGAGACGATTCGCGTTCTGCACAGCGTTCAGGCTGGGGTCCAGCGCGATAGTGAGGGAATCCGGATCGTCGGGCTTGGTGGCGAAGGGATTCTCCACGGTGAACGCGCTAGCACCCTTTGTTACGTCCGACTGGAATGCGAGCAAGATGTCCGCTTCTATGCGGATTTGGGCCGCCTCGCCGAGTCCGCTAAGCTCATTTGCCAGCACAGCCGCTTTTCGATGACAGCGCTCCCGCTGGCTTTCCAGCACACGGCGCACACTCGCTTTAGCGCCTTCAACGGCTCCCCGCCACTCCGCGCCCTCGAAGTAGGTGGCAAGTAGCTCGTTGACACTCGGCGCGCCGCGCATAGGAGCGTCCCCGAAACGCTTAGGCCGGTACACGGCAGCGTCGCGCACGGTTCTATCATCGCCCTCGTACACAAATGTCGGCGCCCACTCGCCACCATCGGCAAGCGCGGCCAGCTCACGAATGGAGACGGCCAGCGTATCCCAGGTGACGTCACTGGTTGGTTCGACATCAGGCGACAAGCCAGCGCGCGCAGCGGCTTCCGCCGCTAGATCGCGGCTCCAACCCGCGACATGGCCCATGAGTAGCGACGCGACCGAAGGGCCACTCTTCCTTTTTTTGGATGCGACTATTCCATCCCTGGACGAAGTATCGGCGGCGGCCTCCGCCAGATCGCTGCCTGTGAGCGTTTCCGGGTCCAGGCGAGGCAGCGTCATGCCACGCAACAGCCTAGTCTGCCCTGGCGGATAGCGGTATGGCACGTGTGGCGCGATGGAGCGATAACGGTTCTGTTCCTCCCCAACAAGACGAAGAGCGCCGAGTATGACGCCATCGGCTCCCTTGAGGATCACATTGCTGATGCGCCCCATCACCTCGACCACCAGCCACACATGCGGCTCAGTTTGTCCCCGAGCGAAGCCGATCTCTAGGAGTCGCTCCCAGCGCGGCTGTCGCACATCGCGTAGGCGTGTTCCCTCAAGATGCTTGCGAAGCAGCATGACGAAGGCAGGCGGCTCAGCCATGAGCTTACGAGGCTTCTGCTCGACGAGGTGAATCCGGGCGAATTGAGGATGCGCCGAGGCCAATAGCCATCGGTTGCGTCCCGCGGCGTAACATTGCAATGCGACAGCTTGCGGAGTCGGCTGTATGACGTCGTCCACCCGTGCGCCAATCAGGTCGCGCCGCAGCTCGTCGGCGACGGCAGCGAGCGTGACGGCGTCTATTTGCATGGTCTCACTCCGCGGGGGCGACATCGAGCAGCGTCACAGTATATCATTAGGCAAGCATGAGGGGCGGCCGCGCGGCTCCATAGGCAGCAAGCAGATCGCGGAAATCGGACAGACCAGAGGAACGGTACAGACGGTGATACCACCAGGGCAGACTCCAGAGGCAGTGCGCGGCGCGCAGATTGACGGCCCGCGCTGGCCCCTTCTCGTCGTGTTGTCGGGTCCGTCCGGCGTGGGAAAGACAACAGTCACGAAAGCACTCTTGGGGCAGGGCTGGGCCGGCCATGTCGTCGTCACGGCTACGACGCGCCGGCCGCGGGACGGCGAGATCGACGGCGTCCATTATCTGTTCAGAACCACACAGCAATTCCGCGACATGATCGAGCACGGCGAGCTCCTGGAACACGCCGAGGTGCACGGTAATCTCTACGGTGTGCCCGCTACGCCGGTGCGCGAGCAGCTTGCTGCAGGCCGCGATGTCATCCTTACCATAGATCCTCAGGGCGCAAAGACCGTCCGAGCCAAAACCTCAGGCGCGGTATTTGTCTTCCTGGCGCCTGAGTCGCTCGATGAGCTTGTCGAGCGCATGAACCAGCGAGCCCAGGACACTCCCGAACAGCGCGCGCTCCGCCTGGTCAACGCCGAACGGGAGCTGGCCGAGCTGCCGATGTATGACTATCTGATCGTGAATCGGCAGGGGCGCCTTAGCGAGACGGTGGAGCAATTGAAGGCTATTATGGTGGCAGAGCACTGCCGCGTCTCGCAACGAAGGCCGTTGGTGTAACGCGCTGTCCGACATGGATGCGCCGCCCGCCCGACACGAACAAAACGGCATCGCCAGGATAACAAGAGGCGTCGCAACTTAGAGTCTGATAGAAAACGAGGAGGTTTGCCGTGGAAGGCGAGGGCTTTCAGCGGGCGGGAACTCAGGAGCGCAATCTCGGGCTTGAGCTCGTCCGGGTGACGGAGGCGGCCGCCTACGCGGCAGCGCGTTTCATGGGCCGCGGAGACAAAGAAGCCGTGGACCAGGCCGCCGTGGACGCCATGCGCCAGGCCGTCGATGGTGTGGACATGGACGGCGAGGTGGTCATCGGCGAGGGCGAAAAGGACGAGGCGCCCATGCTCTACGTCGGTGAGCACATTGGCAACGGATTGCCGCCCGAGGTAGACGTCGCGGTCGATCCGGTGGATGGAACGCGGCTCACTGCTTTGGGCCTCCCTGGAGCTATCGCCGTCGTCGCCACTTCCGACCGCGGCACCATGTATTCCGCGCCGCCGGGCGTCTATTACATGCGCAAGCTGGCGGTCGGCCGGGCAGCAGCAAAGGTCATTGACCTTGACGCGCCGATTGCCGAAAATCTTGCCCGCATCGCCCAAGCGCGTGATGTTTCAGTCGCCGACATCACCGTGACCGTCCTCGACCGGCCACGCCACGCCGACATGATCAAGGACATCCGCGGTGCGGGTGCGCGGATTCGCCTCATCCAGGATGGAGACGTGGCGGCAGCGATCCAGGCTGCGATGGAGGAGTATCGCAGCGTGGACGTGTACGTTGGCACTGGAGGGGCGCCGGAAGCGGTGTTGGCGGCTGCGGCGATCAAATGCATCGGCGGTCAGATATTGTGCCAAATCTGGCCACGCACCGACGAGGAGCGCGCCAGGCTGAAAGGCGACGGCGTTGACCTGGACCAGATCTTCACCGTGGACGAGTTGATCACGTCGGACAACGTGTCGTTCGCGGCGACAGGTATCACCTCTGGGGAGTTACTCAAAGGCGTGGAATACGTCAGCCAGGGAGCCCGAACACACTCCGTAATGATGCGCGCAAAGACCGGCACCATTCGGTATATCGAGGCCGTCCATCGCTGGAAGCGCCACTAACGCTCGCAGTATGACACGGGCGAGGCACCCCAGATTCCTACCTGAGCGCCTCGCCCGCCAACTCATCTACGCCTGCGCCCCTACTTGCCCGGCAGTCTTGAGCTTACAAGGACGTAAGCAGCGACGAGAGAAATCTATCGCTCGCCCGCAATCAACGTGCGCCCGGTCATTCCCTGAGGCTGCGGAATCTGTAGCAGTTGGAGCATGGTCGGCGCCACGTCTGCGAGGATGCCATCGCCGCGGAGGACGACGTTCGGCCACTGCGGCACGACGAAGAAGAGCGGTACGGGATTGGTGGTGTGGTAGGTGTGGGCCTTGCCGGTGTCGTACTCGACCATCTGCTCGGCGTTGCCGTGATCGGCTGTGATGAGCGCGCCGCCTCCCCGCTTCAGCGCCGCCTCGACTACGCGCCCGACGCCTGCATCCACCGCTTCGACGGCCTTGATCGTCGCCGCGAGGACGCCACTGTGCCCTACCATATCCGCATTGGCATAGTTCATCACGATGACGTCATAGACACCGCTCTCAATGCGACGTACCGCCTCATCCGTCAGCTCTGGAGCGCTCATCTCAGGCTTGAGATCGTAGGTCGCTACCTTGGGGGAGGAAACGAGGAGTCGATCCTCGCCGGGAAAGGGCGCCTCGCGGCCACCGTTGAAGAAGAACGTGACATGGGCGTACTTCTCAGTTTCGGCGGTATGGAACTGTTTGAGCCCGCGATCAGAAAGAATCTTTGCCAACGGCTCATCCACATTGTCAGCAGGGAAAGCGACGTCCACAGGGAGGCCTGCCTCATACTCGGTCATCGTGACGAAGACAAGGTCTGATATGCGCGGACCACGATCGAACTTGCCTTGTGCCTGTGGAGGCATCTCGGGGTAGACGAAGGCCTTGGTCAGCTCCCGCCCGCGATCGGAGCGGAAATTGAAATAGACAACACTGTCGCCCGCCTCGACGACCGCGACCGGGTGCCCATCCTCCACAATGACCACCGGCTCGATGAACTCATCAGATATGTCGCGTTCATAGGATTCCGCAATCGCCGCCACAGGATCCGACGCGTGCCTACCCTCACCCCGTGTCATCGCGTTGTAGACTCGCGCGATACGCTCCCACCGATTGTCCCGGTCCATCGCATAATAGCGCCCCGACACCGTCGCGACCTGTGCGGGGTTGGCACCACCGATCTCACGCGCCCGCGCAAGTAGCTCCACCATGAACTCTCTCGCGCTATGTGGAGACGTATCCCGGCCGTCGGTGAACGCATGGATGTACACATGTCGCACATCATGATTCGCCGCGAGTCGCAAGCAGGCCTCCAGGTGACTCTGGTGCGCGTGTACGCCTCCTGAGCCGATCAGGCCGCACAAGTGAAGCTTACTGTCGTTGCGCTTGGCGTGCTCGATAGCCTTCAGGAGTGCCGAATTGTCGAAGAATGACCCGTCATGAATCGCCGCCGACACCCGGGTGAACTCCTGCAATACCCGCTTACCCGCGCCGATGTTGAGATGGCCCACTTCAGAATTGCCCATCTGCCCATCTGGCAGACCAACTGCCGGGCCGGAGGTCGCGAGCTGAGTGCGCGGCCACTCACGCGCAATGCGATCGAGATTGGGCTTAGAAGCGAGCGCGACGGCATTAGCATCGCCGCGCGGATTGATTCCATAGCCATCCATCACAATGAGAACCAGCGGGCGCGGGATGCTATGCATGGTGCGAGCACTCCTTCAAAACACCTGAGACGAGAATGCGCGCGGGCAGAAAGCCGCCGCAGTATATCATAGCGGGACTTCGCGGAGTGTCCGCAGCTATCGCAATGCGGGTACGAGCTGTGGGCTGTGGTATAATCCTGCGCGGCATGGCCCTTGGAAGTCGCGCGCAGCCGGGAATTCGCATGCCTGGTTGATATAGGAGGTTGCCCTGTGGCCCACCCCGGCGCAGAACCCCAGGAGAAGGCCGAGGAGGAGCATAGCGGAGGGTTCCGCGCACGTGAAGTCCTCGAAACCGTCATCCTCACAGCATTGATCTTTCTCGCTGTCCACTTCTCCATCCAACCCTACCGCGTCGACGGCCCCAGCATGCGCCCAGGCCTTCACACCGATGAGCTCTTGGTTGTTAATCTCCTGACATACCACTTCGGTTCCCCTCGCCGCGGAGACGTGGTCGTCCTCCATCCACCGGGTGACGACAACAGCCAATACGTGAAGCGGATCATCGGTTTGCCGGGTGATACCATCGTCCTGACCCCCGACAGCGTCAGTGTCGACGGGACGTCTCTCCATGAGCCGTATACGCAGGCAACCGCGCCCAATCAGGGTATGAATGTCGGCGGCTGTCTCGATTTTTCGGCGACCAGCCAGATTCGCATCGTCCTGCAAAGGGACCAGTATTACGTCATGGGTGACAACCGGCGTGACAGCCTCGACTCCCGGTGCTTCGGTCCCGTCACAGGCGAGCGGCTGATCGGCAAAGCCGAAGTCGTCATCTTCCCCATCGATAGCCTGCACTGGCTCTCGGACTATTCCAACGTCTTCTCAGGCGTGAAACCTTAGGGCCGCAGAGCCGCAGAGCCGCTACCGCCCATTTGGGTGCCTCGAACGGGGAACGTACCCCAGCTACGATATAATTTGCCCCGATTGGTGGGATATGCTCGGTCAGCGCCTCGTTGCGTGTCCGAGACCACGGGCGACAGCCCTTGCCGGGAGAGGCCGTGCAAGACGCGCAAATACTCCGCCCTGTTGGCGTCAGGCGGCGACAGCGCGGACACGTGGCGCGCGAGGTCATCGAGACGCTCGCGCTCACGGTATGCATCTTCCTGGCTATCCACTTCAGC
The DNA here is from genome assembly GCA_964469715.1 of uncultured Ktedonobacterales bacterium. Classification (GTDB taxonomy): domain Bacteria; phylum Chloroflexota; class Ktedonobacteria; order Ktedonobacterales; family JADMIN01; genus CAWAWP01. The sequence goes on from CAYYCB010000003.1 coordinate 8,389, forward strand.
GTTCAGCTCTATCAGGTGGACAAAAATGGGGGGATGCAGCCCGGCTTGCACGCGGGCGACGTGGCGCTCGTCAATCTTCTCGCGTACCGCTTCGGGGCGCCACAACGCGGAGATGTGGTTGTACTGAGGCCGGGCATGAGTGGCAATCCGAATCTTCAGCTCATCAAGCGAGTCATCGCGATACCTGGCGACACCATCTCAATTACGGCGACCGCTGTATACGTGAACGGGATCAAATTGCGTGAGTCTTACCTGGCTGCTCTGCCATCAGATGGCGTTGAGACCGTGACAGGGATCGTACCGAACCTGAAACTGGATAAAGATCAATACTGGGTGATGGGCGACAACCGACGCGACAGCCTTGATTCCCGTAGTTTCGGCACGGTGAGCCGGCAAAACATCATCGGCAAGGCAGAGGCTCTCATCTGGCCGCTCAGCGCGGTGAAGTGGCTCCCTACCTATGGACCGGTGTATCACACCTGATAGTATGACGCTATCGCTCGCGCTTCGTTTGCGCGCTTCCGCTCTGCGGAGAGATGGAGGAGAGGACCGTGCAGCAGTTCCCGATGCCGGCGCCGGCCATGGCCCATGCCGCGGCTCAGCGACGCGCGCATTTTATGCGTGAGGTGGTGGAGACACTGCTGTTTGTGGGCCTGGTCTTCGTGATCGTGCAACTCGCGGTAAAGCCCTACCGCATCACAGGCGACAACATGGAACCCCAACTCCATTCCGATCAGCTTGTCGTCGTCAACAAAGCGTCCTATCTCTTCGCCGGTCCCTCGCGTGGGGACGTCGTAGTCTACGTCAGCCCCAAGGATCTAGGCAAACAGATCATTGGGCGCGTTATCGCGATACCCGGCGATACCATCGCCATTAGCGCGACGCAGGTCTTCGTCAATGGCGTTGCACTCAATGAAACCTACGTGAAGACTGACATCGGGGGTGGGAATCCTGTCATCGTGCCGGCGACGAAGCTAAAATCCGATGAATATTGGCTGATGAACGACACTCGCAAGGCTATGGACGACTCAAGGAGCTTCGGGTCCATCCGGCGAGGTAATGTCGTCGGCAAGGCCGTGATTGTCTTCTGGCCGCTCAAGGGCTTCGGCGGGGTCTCCAATTTCTCCAACGTCTTCTCGCAAGTACACTAATGCCTTAGAAGTCATCCGCTCGGCAATAGCGCCGCCCAGCACACGTGCGTGACAGTGGCTGCGCTATAATGGCACTCGCCGCCCACGCATCTCTGAGTTCGGCTTCCTTGGGACGGGGCGAGTGAGAGGATGCGCGAGGTGAGTATCTGGCTCGTAATCGCGCTCGTAGCGGTGCTTCTTGTTCTGGTGCTACTCGCTGCGCTGCTCGTGTTCAGTTTCCAGCGCGCGCGGATCCTCCTCACCGCCGTGCGCAAGCCCCTGGACCGCTGCCTTGAAGATGTTGGCCTTGCCGCCGACGAAGTACGCTTCCCTAGTCCACGCGGCACCCTTGCCGCTTGGTATGTGGCACCTCTAAACGGTTGTGTGCTCCTCTGTTGCCATGGGATTAACGATAACCGTGGCCAATGGATCAAGCCGGTGGCGCGTTTGCGCGAACGTTGGGGATATGGCGCGCTGCTCTTCGATTTCTCAGGCCATGGCGAAAGCGAGGGTAGACTCGTCAGCTACGGAGCGGGTGAGATTCAGGACGTACGTGCGGCGCTCGACTACCTACGCTCCCGTGGCGACGTCGACATGTCGCGGATCGGCATCCTTGGATACTCACTCGGCGCTATCACGGCTACGCTGGCGGCGGCGCAGATGCCCGAGCTGCGCTGTTTGGTAATCGAAAGCGGATTCGCCGACCTCAAACGCGATATTTCCGCCCTGTTCCAACGGTTCACAGGGCTACCGCCTTTCCCGTTCGCGCTTCTTGTCATCTGGTTCGCCGAGCGCATTTCGGGCCTGAAGTTGGCCGATATTCGGCCGGCGAGCGTCATCGGTCGAGTGAGTCCGCGGCCCGTCTTCATCATCGCCGACCTAGATGATGACCTCGCCAACGAACCGTATGATGGCGAACAGTTATTCGCAAACGCGGGCGAGCCGAAGCAACTCTGGCAGGTGGCGGATTGCGGGCACGTCAAAGCGTTTGAGATATTCCCTGACGAGTGGGTGTGTCGTGTGGGCAGTTTCCTGGATCGCTCTCTGATGTCAGTGCCAGCGCCGCTCGCTCCCGTCACGGAGACGTCTACACGACCCGAGTAGGATCATATGCCAGAGCTACCAGAAGTCGAATATGTCGCCCGCCAACTACGAGAAGGGCTGGTCGGCAGGAAATTCGCCAAGGTGCATGTGCTCTGGAATGGTACGGTTGCTGGCATGGAGCCGGCGGCGTTCGAGCACGAGCTGAGTGGGCGCCGCGTCGATGGGATCAAGCGCCGTGGCAAGCATCTGCTCATCACGTTAGATGGTGGCCGCACACTCGTCGTTCACCGGCGCATGTCGGGCAATCTCGTCTTCTCGCCGCCGGCTCCGACAGACGTACCCTATGTGCGCGTGGCCTTCGACTTGGAGGACGGGCGGCGCCTGCTCTACACCGACCCGCGCAAATTCGGCCGGCTCCACGTGCTCGGCCCATCCGAGCTCGATGTACACCTCTCCGCGCTGGGTCCCGAACCGCTCAGCCCGGAGTTCACCCCCACAGAGCTAGCGAAGCGCCTCGCGGGACGTAATCGCGCACTCAAAGCTTTGCTGCTCGATCAATCCGTGCTTGCGGGGCTGGGCAACATCTACGCCGATGAGGCCCTCTATCGGGCTCATCTTCACCCGTTGCGAAGCGCCGCAAGCCTCACGCCAGATGAAGTCAACGCCCTCCATGCTGGGATTCGCGGCGCACTTGAGACAGGCATCCAACATGGCGGTACGACGTTCGGTCGCCACCGGGACGTATACAACGAGGCGGGGACGAATCTAGAACACGTCGAAGTATATCGGCGAACGGGAGAGCCCTGCTTACGCTGCGGAACGCCTATCACGCGTATCGTCGTGGCTCAACGGGGGACCCACTACTGTCCCAACTGCCAGCAACTGACTCGGCAGAAGGCGAAACGTGCCGATGGGGGTCACCCCAAAGGCACGTCCATTAGGTGAGGTGGTCGCGCGCTATTTCCCAGGAGTTGGGGAGGGCGTTCCCGTCGCACCCGGCGTCGTCGTCGCGTTCGGGTTCGGCGTTGGCGTTGGCAGCGCAGTGGGGTTCGGCGTGAAGAACGTCGTCGTGGTGTAGGTCACGCCGCCGTAAGATGCACTCACCGTCACCGTCACAGGCAGGCCTGACTGCGGATCGACCAGATCCCATTCCGCCACCGCGAGCCCATCTGCGCCGGTCACTTTCTGGACATCCGTATTCACTGGCGGCCCAAATGACGCATCGACCGTAATACCCGCCGCGGGACTGGGCGGCTTCGACATATCATTTGGCTGGATGCGGCAGAGGATGTAGATCTTGATATGCTCAGTGTTGTTGGGGGAATAGTTTGAGGGCCAGGCGCCAACCGTGAAACCAGGGAACGCAGGCGTCGGCGTTCCCGCCTTGGGATCGGGCGTCTTGAAGACATTTATCTGCCCGCTCGGTCCCTGGGTAAGTTGCGGCGCGGAGGGCGTGGCGCATGCGCCTAGTGTAAGTGACAGAGCCACTAGGACGACCGCCAGAAGACCGAATCGCCGTGACCAGGTCGCCATCGCGCCTCCCTACCTCCCAAACGCTGCCAAGCGAACCTAAGTTGCGAACGCCAGCACGAAAGCCACCGCCTGGCGAGTATAGCGGGCGGACTGCAATGTGGCAAAGGGTCAGTGCCTGCGAACTCAAAACTCCCGACGTATTCTGTCATAGCGCCTTTGCAAGCCCACCCAAACGGGCTACGCGTCCGCACTGCGTTGAGCAGGCGAAAGAGGGGCAGCGCGTGCTAGCATGAACGGCTGAAACGATGCAACGAGAATAGCGCGGGAGAGAGACATTGGAAGAGATCGAAGGGCAGGAGGTGTCCGGCACCTACGAAGTTGCCAGAATTAACTCACCACTCGCACGGCTCGACTTCGGTCGTGCATCGCGTAAAGGCATTCCCGAGATCGTTCTCGCTGAGTCAAAAACCGACGAGCAGGTCGTGGCAATCGTCCGGGCATTCCTCGCCCGCACCGGCCGCGCACTTGTCACTCGCATGCGGCCCTCGACGATGACTCAAATCGCCGGAGCCTTTGATGACGCGCACATTGAGATGCGCGAGAGCGCTCGCGCAGCGGCGCTCCATACCCCTGAATACAAGAAAGTGCGAACGGGGGGCCACGTCGGCATCCTCTCGGCGGGGACGGGCGACGTACCAGTGGCAGAGGAGGCGCGGTTGGTAGCGGAGGAGATGGGCTGCGACGTCTCCACGGTCTATGACGTCGGTGTGGCCGGGATTCACCGCCTCTTCGGCCCGCTTGAAGAGTTGCTGGCGGGGGATGTAGGTGCGCTGATCGTGGCCGCGGGAATGGATGGCGCACTGCCATCGGTTGTCGCTGGGTTGGCGCCTGTGCCGGTGATCGGGCTGCCGACCAGCATTGGCTATGGGGCGGGTGGTCGCGGGCGTGCGGCATTGCTGTCCATGCTCCAGTCGTGTTCGCCCGGTTTGACGGTTGTCAATATCGACAATGGCGTGGGGGCGGGCGCGACCGCGGCATTGATTGCCAACCGCTTGGCCGCGGCGCGATCTGGAGCCGAAAGCTGAGCCGTGGCATACGGCGTGCCTTCTGGGTGTTGGCCCCTCCTGACCGATATGCTCGCCAGACCGTTACGTGGCCGATGTTTGGAAATAGCGGCCGGTATGGTTGAGCAGCAAGGGGTCAATGGCATGCAAAATGCAAGAGGTCGCACAGGTTACTTGGACGCTCCTGTGTAGCGGCGGTAACCGCGAATCGAGCGAACATTAGATGTTCACGAGAGGTGCGACTCATGGCAACAAGCAAGCGCGGCCCAGAGCCCGGATCCCAGAAAGCGAAGCATGGCGGCCAGGCAGTACGTGAAAAGTACGGCCCGGAGTTCTATTCAAAAATTGGCAAGAAGGGCGGCGAAGCCGTCAAGGAGAAACTCGGCCCATCGTTCTATGCGGAGATCGGCAAGAAGGGTGGGGAGTCCACAAAGCGCCAGCAGGGACCTGAGTTCTACTCTCGCATCGGCAAGAAGGGTGGCGAGCGCGGCCGCGGCACGCCGAAGACTCAGGCATCCGATCGCGCCGAGCGCTAGTGAAGTAGAGGGGTCTCGACCCCGAAAGTGGCCTAATAAGAGCCGGCATCCGGGATAACCGGGGTTGCCGGCTCTTATCGCCTCGTCAAGCTGCTTACGACCCGAACCATACCCTTCCTCCCACAAAATGCTCCGTTTGGTCGCGTCGTGGACCGTCCGCTGCATAGCGACGAGCCGGAGCTGCACGATGGCGCGGCAGCTGGAGGAGGAAGGGGCGAAGGATGGTGCGCCGCACGAGTCGCTACTGGCTCTGGTTCGGACTCTTCGGAATCGCGTTTAGCTGGCTGACCTATCACGAGCACCAAACGCTCAACGGCGAGTCCCTCTGGCTGCTTACCTGCGGAGCGCTGGGGCTCGCCGCAGATGCGCGATGGATTGCCCAGGGACGCTACCGTCGCACCTACGAGTTGCTGCTTGGTCTATTCTTCGGCGGCATTGGCGCGCTCGGTGTGCTCGCGGGCGTCGGCATTAACCCACTGGTCCATTGGGGGACACTGGCAGACCTTCCCTCGCATGTTGCGACGATGGGTCTGGGCACCGGTGTATACCCGTCCATCATGCACATGATTATTGGCCTGACCGCGGTTTCACACAGCCTGCGCGTGGACTACTGATATGGAATAGGGGTGGGTTGTTGCTCTGCGAGGAGCGGACATTGCCGGCAGGATGCCGGCGCTATTGGTGGGGCGGAGGGGGAGGGTGCCGGCATCCTGCCGGCACTACAAGCGGGGAGGGGAGAGGTCACCGAATGACGACAATCCATCCCCTTTCAGTATGACCAGGTTCGCCGCGGCAAGACGCATCGCCACACAAAAGAGCTGACCCGGCGCGCGTCGTTGACGCGCGCCGGGTCAGCTTCGCCCCAAGCCCTATACGTGCACGCTTCCGCCAGCGTCAGACCCGGACGTAGCGAGTGGCGCCGCATCGAGTGCGCGAGCGAGAATCTCCGAAATGTCCTCCACTTCGAAGTTCTCCTGCGCTCCGACCGCCTTGATGCCATCCTCAAACATGGTGATGCAGAACGGGCAAGCCGCAGCCATGGCGTCAGCGCCAGTGGCGAGCGCCTCCTCAACGCGCGTGTTGTTGATGCGTTTCCCGATCTTCTCTTCCATCCAGACACGGCCACCGCCGCCGCCACAACAGAACGAGCGGTTGCGATTGCGTCGCATCTCGGTCACACCGTCGCTGTTGATGACGTTTAGGACACGACGAGGCTGCTCGTAGACACCATTCCACCGACCGATGAAACAGGGGTCGTGGTAGGTGAGCTTGCGTTTGTCAAATCCCGCCGGAAGCTGGAGCTGCCCAGTCTCGATCAACCGATTGATGAACTCGGTGTGGTGAACGACCTCGAAATTGCCGCCGAGCTGCGTGTACTCGTTCTTGATGGTGTTGAAGCAGTGCGGGCAGGTCGCGACGACGGTCTTGACGTTGTAGGCTCGGCCGGGCGGCATGCCAACGCCCGCGTACGGCTGGGCGACGGTCAGAGCTTGTGCTGTGTTGACACGGACGCCGTCGTGGCCGTTCGACTCGTCCGCCGTGCCCTTGTTGAACCCGTAGCCGTTGAGCACCTCGATATTCTGCTGCGCCAGCATGTACCAGAGGTATTCATTGCCGATCCGCCGGGCCGGGTCTCCGGTGCAGCTCTCTTCGGGGCCGAGGATACCAAAGCGCACATGAGCTGCCTTCATCACCTTGGCGAAGGCCGTCGCCACCTTGCGGTTGCGCGCATCGAAGGAGCCCATACAACCGACCCAATACAACACCTCAACGTCGGGATCTTCCGCGAGCGTCGGAATATCGAGCCCTTTGGCCCAGTCGGCTCGAGTGTCGTTGCTGATCTCCCAGGGATTCCCGTTGCGCTCCAAATTGGTGAAGAGCGGCGTTACCTCCTGCGGAAAGCGGCTCTCCTCCATGACAAGGTAGCGCCGCATGTCGTCTATCTTCTGCACGTGCTCGATGGAGACAGGACAAATCTCTACACACGCGCCGCAGTTCGTGCAGGACCAGAGCGTCTCGTCGTGGATACGACCCCCGACCATCGGCTCGGTTTTACTCAGCTCCTCCGCCTTTTCCGCGCTCGCGAGGTGGATGTCCCCGGTGGCGAAAAGCTCCTCCTTGACGGTCAGCACGATCTCTTTTGGCCAGAGTGGCTTATCGGTGGCAAGCGCGGGGCAGACGCTGTTGCAGCGACCACACTCCGTACAAGCGTACCCATCAAGGAGCTGCTTCCAGGTGAACTGCGAGATTTTGTGAACGCCGTAATCTTCGCGCTCCTCCAGGTCGGGGATCAGATCGAGCGCGCCGAGCGGCCGCCGGTTGTGGAAGAAGACGTTGAACGGCGTCGCAAGCAGGTGCAGGTGTTTCGAATTTGGCAGGTACACGAGGAAGAAGAGAACAGTTGCGACGTTGGCCCACCAGAATACGGTGGCGAGCGCTGCCGCGGTCTTCACAGGCAGGCCAATCCATGCCTGGCCGAGCCATGCGCCGAAGAGCGTCCAGTCAGCCCCGCGCGTGGCGATGTACGCGAAGACCTCGAAAAAGAATACCGACACGAGAACAGCGGTGATCAATGAGATGATGACGAAAGCATCCGCCATCCCATGATTCTGGCTCTGCAACTGGCGCGGCCGAATGATGAGGCGGCGGTACGTGAACTCGACCATCGCGAGGAAGGCTAGGAGAACAGCGACGTCGAGGAGAACGGCGAAGGGCCGACTAGAGATAATCGGCAAGGTGACGTTGAAGAGGCCACGGGACCACAGGTTCAGCGCGTCAAGCTGGATGATGATGAAGCCCCAAAACGTGAAAAAGTGCGCGATTCCAGGTAGGGGATCGCGGAGCACGCCACGTTGGCCCAGCACCATCAACGTGAAATACTTGATACGTTCGCCGATGTCGTCGAAGCGATTCTCTGGCCGGCCAAGACGCATGAGAAGGACGAGCTTGCGAATGCGCACGGCAAAGGCTATCCACGCCGCGAGCAGCACGATAGCAAAAATGACGGCCCCGACGAGGCCGCCCGACGGCCAGAACGAGGATTGGCCCACGTCGGAGCTCCTTTGTTCGTGGTCACTACCCGCGCGCCCTCTCCCGTGCAGACAGGGAGAGGGCTATTTCCTCACATCGAGGAGCGGGGACAAGCAGACGCGAAGGCCTATATTCCCTTGCGCCGCTTGACAGCCTGCGTAAGTTGCGGCACAACCGTATTGAGATCGCCGACAACGCCGAGATCGCAGAAGCCGAAAATCGGCGCATCTTTGTCTTTGTTGATGGCGATGACAAGACCACTGGTGCCCATCCCTGCCTTGTGCTGGACGGCGCCCGAGATGCCACACGCGATATATACCGTCGGCTTAACCGTCTTGCCCGTCTGGCCCACCTGATGGCCATAAGGAATCCAGCCGGCGTCCACCGCGGCCCGCGAGGCGCCGACACTCGCTCCAAGCGAGGCGGCTAGGTCTTCGATCATTTGGAACGCCTGTGGGCCACCCAGCCCGCGACCGCCAGACACGATGATCTGCGCCTCTTCGAGCTTCGCGCGGCTCGCCGCGGGCATCCAGATGTCATGCCCGTCGGGAGCCTTCCCGAGATGACCAGCCTCCGCGGCGCCCTCTGTTCCGAAGGGTCCGGCAACCTTCGCGCCGTTTGCCGGGGCGGAAGGTGCGGGCACCTGCTGAATCTGTGCCGTGACGCCACGGCGTACGACCGGGAACGCATTTTGCCGTGCGCCGAGCAGGCGCGTCCCCTCGCCCTGGAACGCCATCTTCACTGCCTGCGCGCCACCGAACGCAGGGACAGTCATGACAACCTGACCGCCATCGACCGCCACGTCGCCGACGTTGTATTCCAGGCCCAGCCCAAGACGAGCGGCCACGCGCGCCGCCACGTCACGTCCATAATTGGTCCCGCCGAAGAGCACCAGCCGCGGCTGGTGTTGTTGGATCAACCCCGCCAAGGCCTCTGTGTGTGGCTGCGTCAGATATTGGTCGTAGACGGTGCCCTCGGATGCATACACCGTCTGCACGCCACAATCGCCCAGATCCTTAGCCGCCGCTTCGGTGCTCGTTCCAAACGCGACTGCCGCCGCAGTTCCGCCGAGCGCCTGTGCCAAATCCGCGGCCTTGCTCGCGAGTTGGAGCGAGATGTTCGCCAGCTTGCCGTTGTTGATCTCGGCCAATGCCCACACGTCGTTCGACATGGCTAGAGTACCCTCTGCTCGATGAGGAAGTTGAGGATACGATCAGCCGCACCCTCGTTACCCTGGTAAATCTCGCCCTTGCGCTGGGTGGAAACTTTCTCGGCGCCGAGCGCTTTCTCGCCCGAAGCCGCCGTCCCAACCTGCGTCGCCTCAACGCCAAGATCGGCAAGGGTGAACGTGTCGAGCGGCTTCTTCTTGGACGCCATGATTCCCTTCATAGAAGGGTAGCGTGGCTCGTTGATGGACTTCACGACGCTCACCAGCGCCGGCGTCGCCGCTTCGACCTCGTTGTAGCCGATCTCGGCCTGACGCTGGATCTTCGCCGTACCGCCGTCCAAATCCAACTTGCTGGCGTAGGAGAGAAGCGGCAGGCCTAGGAACTCGGCAACCGCACTCGGCACGACGCCACCGTAGGCATCCGCCGCCGCGCTGCCGAAGAGGACGAGATCGAAACCGATCTTCTGGAGTGCGGCCGCCAGAACTCGCGCCGTGGCAATTGCGTCGGAACCGGCGAGGGCAGGATCGGTCACGAGCACGCCGCGGTCCCCACCCATTGCCAGCGCCTTGCGGATCGTCTCGGTCGCGGTCGCGGGTCCCATGCAGAGGATGGTGACCGTGCTGCCGGCATGCTTCTCCTGCTGGCGCAACCCTTCCTCAATGGAATACTCGTCGAACGGGTTGGGGATGGCGTCCTCTTTGCGCCGTTCGAGCCGCATGTCCGGCCCGAAACGCTTCTCTGCCGTTGTAGACGGCGTTTCCTTCATACAGACGACGATGTTCACGACCAACTACCTCCAAGCAGTGGATGGTCAGGCGCGAATCCGGCTGAGGCCCTGCTGCGGCTGGCTCGTAACATCGTGTTGAGATGGCACGAGCCCGATGGACACAACGCGCAGGTGCGACGGGATGCGCTGATCTGTGGGCAGAGGTTCGGCTCGGGCCTGGCAAAGCGGAATTCTGGGGCGCGCGGCCTCGCGCTGACATATGCGGCGCGAAGGCGGTCGAGGCGAACACCATTGTCCCCCCGTAACAGGCTATTGGCCATTGTATCTGGGCGACTGTTGGGGTGTCAATGTGTAGCTGGCTGACATAAACCAGCATGTAGTCCCGAAAAGATGGGCCTGCGATGTGTTAGCCGCCCGTCGCGTGGATAAAGCGAGCCTGTGCCTGGGAGTTCACAGGGTCCAAATCTGCGGGCGCGAATATGCAAACTGGTTGAGTGCGACGTCATCATCAGCATGAACTTGAGCAGGCGCCTCACCGCTAGTTTTAAATCGTGACGAGGTCTTTGATCCGGTCGTAGATGGCCTGGCTGACTGGAACGAGAAGCAAATCGCTGACCGCCACGAATGGGCCATGCTTCTCTCGATACGCGACGATACGCTTCGCCACCGTTGCGGTCAGCCCCAGCGCCGAGTGCAAGATGTCAGCCGACGCGGTGTTGAGGTTGACCTTGCCTCCGATGACGACCGGAGCGACCTCCCCAACCCGCAGGACATAAACCATCTGACCCTCGACAACTGTCGCGTCGAGTGAGAGGCTCGTGAGATCGGCGTCGGCCTGCGCGCCGCCAGCCGCTTCAATAAGGTCGCGCACGCGAGCACCTTCCGGCAACGCATAGCGACCAGGCGCATAGACAGCGCCTAGGGCCGAGACGTGGAGTATCGTCGGTGTGGCGGAGGCGGGATTGGTGATGACGATGGCCGTCTGGGGGCCAGAGGCTATATGTGGCCAATTTCCACTCAAGAAAAGCAGAGACGCGGCCGAACCAAAGATTGACACTGCTATAACAGCCGATGCGCCAACAACGAATGCGCGCGACCGCAGTACGGCGTTCAGCCAGCCATACATCCAGCCCATGCCCATCCCCACTACCCTATCATCGAAATCCAGCGTCGCCCAGTATAGCCAGGGGACGGTGAAAAGACAAGACGCGCG
>CAYYCB010000003.1:19874-45864 GCA_964469715.1 uncultured Ktedonobacterales bacterium
CGAAATCCAGCGTCGCCCAGTATAGCCAGGGGACGGTGAAAAGACAAGACGCGCGGTGAGACTCATATCGTTTCCACGTAGGATGTTGTCGTTCGCGGTCGCGGCCCTAAAGGGGCCGGCGCACAGTGCGCTGCGGGCTGAAGCCCTCACGACACGCCAACACCCCCGGACGAAATCGGTATGAAGCGTCTAACTTCTTCGCTAGGCGACGGCTAGCGAGCGAAACAAGAAGAAGCGCGCCGAGGCCTATCCAGCCGGCGGCGCGCTTTGCTTCGGGGACGTTAGCGGACCTTCTCTGAGATTGCCTTGGCCTGCATGAAGAGGAGCAGGTAATCGCGGCCACCGGCCTTCGAGTCGGTGCCCGACATGTTGAATCCTCCGAACGGGTGAACGCCCACGAGCGCTCCCGTGCATTTGCGGTTGATGTACAGATTGCCGGCGTGGAACTCGCGGATCGCCCGCTCGATGCGCGCGCGATCCTGGGAGAACAGCGAGCCGGTCAACCCATACTCGGTGTTGTTCACGATCGCCAGACCGTCGTCGAAATCCCTGGCGCGGATGAAGGCGAGGACCGGGCCAAAGATTTCTTCCTGGGAGATGCGCGCGGCTGGCGCCACATCGGCAATGATCGTCGGCGGGATGAAGTAGCCACCGTCCTGCGCCGCCTCGCCTCCGAGCACGAGCCGCCCTTCAGACTTGCCGACCTCGATGTATCCCTTGATCTTCTCGAAGGCGCTCTCGTCAATCACCGCGCCCATGTAATTGTGGGGATCGTCCGTGGGGCCGACCGTAAGCGTTTTTGCCTTCTCCACCGCCTTCTGGAGCACCGTGTCGTAGACCGAATCGACCACGATAGCGCGCGAACACGCCGAGCACTTCTGCCCCTGGAAGCCGAAAGCTGACACGACAATTGCCTGAGCGGCGGCATCTAGATCGGCCGTCTCGTCAACGAGGATCGAGTCTTTGCCGCCCATCTCTAGAACGACGCGCTTGATCCATTTCTGGCCTGGTTGAAGTTTGGCGGCATGTTCGTTGATGCGCAGGCCCACCTCGCGCGAGCCGGTGAACGACACGAAGCGCGTCAGGGGATGGTCAACCAGTGCATCACCCATCGAGCCGCCGGGGCCGGGCAGGAAATTCACCACGCCGCGCGGCACGCCCGCATCTTCCAGCAGCTCGACGAATCGCGCCGCCACAAGCGCAGCCGTACTTGCCGGCTTCAAGACGACCGTGTTGCCTGTAACGAGCGCGGACGTGGTCAGGCCAACCATGATAGCGCAGGCAAAGTTCCACGGCGGGATAACCGCGCCGACCCCGAGCGGAATGTAGAAGAGTTGACTTTCTTCCCCAGGGATGCGTGTCAAAGGCTGCTCTTCGGCGTATCGGAGCGCTTCGCGAGCATAAAACTCAAGGAAGTCGATGGCCTCAGCCGTGTCAGCATCCGCCTCCACCCAACTCTTGCCGACTTCGAAAATCATCAACGCATTGAAGTAGAAGCGTCGCTCGCGCAGCAGCCGCGCGGCCTGAAACAGGTAATCCGCGCGCTGCTTGGCAGATGTATACTGCCACGTTTGGAACGTGGCCCACGCGGCATGGACGGCGTCGTCAGCGTCCTTCACCGTGGCCTTGGCGAAGCGGGCAACTATCTGCTCAGGCCGCGCCGGATTGATGGAGGTGAAGGTTTCCTGCGTCATTCGTCGCTCACCGCCGATGATGAGCGGAAAACTGGTGCCGAACTCGGCCTCGACCTGGCGAAGCGCCTGCTCCTGCTTACTCGCATTCCCAGGGTCGCCGAAGTCGGTCAGCGCCTCATTGGCGAACGTCGCCGCGAAGTCCGCCGTCGGACGCTCAGTCATCACCATCGAATTACTCTCCTTTGAGTCCGGCTGCGGCGCAGATGTGTAATCCCTGCGCGCGCCTCGATCACATTTCCAAACGCGAACGGTGAGGCCGCGTGAGTTTGCCTTCCCATTGTACCGCGCACGGTGGGGAGGGTGTGGCGCAGGCCCGGCGCGAGGCGTCTTGTAGGTTTGAGACAATGCTAGAATTGACTGCAATGAGGTGGCATGTCGCCGTGGCGTGGGAGGAGGACGTGTGGAAAAGGACGAGGAGGTGTTCGCGCGTGCGCCGCTCGACATCGACGTCGAGAGCGAGGAAGAAGCCGACGCCGCCCTCGTCGGTTGGCTGCACCTTTCGCTGCGAAGGTCCTTCGACCGACGCCAGGGATGTTGGCCTGGACGTGATATCCACGATACATTGCGCCGTACATGTCACGGGGCCGAGGTGCTACACAGCCTACGGCTCGACGCCGACACCCGCAACATCGTGGCAGACGCGGCGGCATGGCTTATCAATCTTCGCCTCCCGCCCAGCCTTGATGCGTTCGACCGGCTCCGCGCACGCCTATATCCAAGCCGCTTCAAGACTCTGGCATATCTCGGCAGATTTGACGATCATGCTGTACGCGAGGACTTCGCTGAGCTGCTGAGACGTGAGAATGGCGGCATGATCCGCGGCGTGACCGAGTCCGACATGCTATGCACCTGCATCGTGCTCGACACGCTCATCACCCTTGAACAGAGCGGAATGCGCGAGCAGGTCTGCCCCGATCACACATTTGAGGCCATCCGCAATGCCATCCGACGGCACTTTAGCGCGTGGCAGCCGCCGAGCGACCACCCCACGCCCGTGAGTCAGGATAGGGATGCTCCCGCCCGCGCACGCAAACCCAGCGGCCCTCTCTGCGAGATCGACGACCCGCGGTCGCTTAGCTATGCGTGGGGCTTGCTCCACCTGGCAGGACGAGGGCGTGTGCCCCAGCGGCAATTCACAGCCGCATTCAACTTCCTCGAACTGGCGCTCAACCGGACGGGCAGCGGTCGCAGCTCTGAAATCGTGCAGGTGCTCTACTCCGGGTTGCAACTTGCCGAACACCGATCTACGGATGACCGGGTCAGCGCGGCGTTGAGGTCACTGTTGGCTGAGCTGCGCCAACTGTATCGCAAGAGCGATGCGACCCGCCAGTGGGCGCTAGGTCACCACGCCGTGGCCGTCCGCCTTCTCGTGGCCTACCACGGACAGACCTCCATTGCCCAAGGAATAGCAGCGGCATACCTGCGTCAGACCGAGCGGCGCCGCGAAGTGACCGAGGATGCCCTACGCCGCGAGCTCAGAGCGGTGATCCGCGAGCGCGTCCACGTCGAGGTAGAGCGTGCGGAGCCACTCGCGGGCGGCTACACAGAGGCGCAGGTGTTCCGGGTGCCATTCCGTTATTGGTATCCCATGTCGCGAGATCATGTGGGTACGCTCAGGCCGGAATCCGCGCCTGCGGGCTCGGTCATCATCAAGCGGAGCACACGCGACGCGTTTCTTAGCGCCACGGAGAACTATCGGCAGCTTCCAGTCCGGTTGCGCGACTATTTTGCCCGGCTACCGGAGGAAGGGCAAGTCTACAAATCCGGCGAGACGTCCACTTACTACCTGGCGATGGAAGATCTCGCGGACTACCTACCGCTCACCGAGCATCTTGAGGACTTCGACCGTCGCTATCTGTCGAACGAACAGCGTCGACTCGTGGAGGCGGCGGCCTCTGCCATCTCCCAGGTGTCGTTCGATCTATACCGCGAGACCATGTCGGTCCGGGCAAACGTACCTGGGACACAGATACCGCGGTTATACATTGCACCCATCGAAGCGAAGCTGCTGCGAGCTATACAAGGCGTGCCCTGGCTCAAGAATGCGGTGCGTGATTTTACCGTTGGCGACCAGCGCTACCGCGAGCTTGATCACTACTTGGGAATGATCAGCCGCCACGAGCAGGCGCTCCAGCCTCGTACTCTCGGCATGGTGCATGGCGACTTCCACGGCGGCAACATCCTCCTTGATCGCGACTGTCGGCGTGTGAAGCTCATCGATCTGGACAAACTGACGCGTGCGGGAGACTATGTCGCCGACCTTGGCAACCTGCTGGCGGACGTGTGCGTGTACCGGCCAGTGGCCCATCCAGAGTCCGACTTCGGCCTGGCATCGTCCGCAATCCAGTTTGTCAGCGAGCGCGGCGAAGTGGGCACAGCAGAGAACACGGTGCGCTATCCTCCCCTTGGACGACCAGCCACGATAGCGTTTCAGCTTAAGATATTGGATGAGATAGCCACCTTCGCGGCACACGACGACGTGCGGGACTCGTCATGGCGTCCGCGCATCTGGCTGGCCACCGGCGTAGCCCTTCTCGGGCGGCTCGCTTTCGAGTCGCGCAAGGACCGAGCGGCCGTGCTCTATGGCGAAGGGATTAGGCTCCTTTCGGAGCTCTGCAGATATCTCGATACAGGGGCAGCACTCGGGCCGGTTCCAATTCCAGACTCGCGGGAGGTGCAGGCTTCACCCCGGCCCTCGCCTGACGACGTTCCGGAGTGGGCACGCCGTCACGTCGTCTTGCGCGCGCTCCATCAGCGGCTCCGCCAACTTCCGCTGCATGCGGTGACCGACCGTGGAGCTGTCACCTATACCGTGCGAGGCGAGACGACGAAGCCGGTGGCGAAACTTGTGCCGCCAGGCCGAGAGGGCGTCGGGCGGCTCCTGCTGCCAACTGGCCTGCCGCTCGACGGCACACAGCCGTCCATGCGGGTCGTAGTGAGCGGGCAGCAGAATGACGCGCTGGGTACGATTGTGATCTTAGAACCTGCCACCGATGTCGGCGCCGTCGCAGCACTGGCGCGATCATGCCTTGCCATTGTGCCTAGCTGAGGCTTGCTCAGCTAGGCGATTTACCTTCCAATTCGGCGCGCCGCTGCTCATAAGCATTCACAAGCGCAACACGAGTGGACTGCGCCTCGCCTTCGGGCCACTGCGCGAGAACTCCAGCATGCACCGTGTCGAGGAGCAAACGTGGGAGATCCGCCAGGCGCAATCCGCGAGGCGCGCGGCGCTCGCGGGCAACGCTCGGCCCCAGGTGGACCGCAATGTAGCGATACAGATCAACAAGCATATCCACAGCCTCCGCATCAGCCTCTGCGGTTGGCCAGGACACTCGTAGCTCTTGCCACATCTGTCGGTGGAATGCGACTAGACCCTGCGCGACGCTGCTTACCCGGCGCGGATCGTCAATGGTCCAACGTGGGTGTTCCAGCCAGTAGCGCAGTAGATAGGGGCGATCCTCGTCGGCCCGGCAAAGGGCGTGCCGCAAGCCGGTCCATAGGGGGTCAAAGCGCTCAGGCGCGGGCCTGAGCGCGCGTAGCAGCCCGCTAAAGATATTGTGATCAGGGTCATCCAAAGGCAAGCCAATAGCAGCCGCTTGCAGGAGCACACCTGCCTGAATCCAGCCGATGTTGTACGCCACCGCATGAGGCGCTGTGCCCACGTTCTGCGCACAACCGCTGAGGAGATCTTTGAGCGCACGGTATCGGGCGCGCTGGAAGACATTTTCGACTTCGGCGCGCGAATCGGCGCACGACGTCAGATAGCGGCCAATCTCGTGCGATATCGCGGCCACGGTCGCCGAGTCGCCTCGCATGCTCGCTGCCGCTACCGCCGACTGGAGAACGGCATAGCCTTCAGTGGCATCCCATACCGCGATAGGTTGCCTCCGCAGGCCGCGCAACGCCCATCGACCTACATACTGGCCGGAGAGCCGCCAGGGCAGATCCCATAGATATGCGACCATAAGCATGACGACCGCGGCAAACCAACAGAGCGTCTGCCAGAGTTGCCCGACTGCCAGAGTATTCACCGAGAGCAAGTAGCTGAGCGCTACGCCGGTCGTAAGGCTCCAGCACACGAGGAACGGCGTCAGCGACCAGAGGATGCCGCGAACCAGGCCCAGTGAGTGTGCCTGGCCCGCGATCTGAAGCACAGTGGCGTTGAAGCCGATCACCACCGCCACGATGACGGCCAAGGCTGTGATGTCGGCGCCAAGATACCCGCTTACATCCGCACCAGAGGCGACCGCAGGGCCATGTGCCAGCGCCAGTAACGGCCACTCTAAGGCTACATGTGGGACGATCCATCCCAACAGGCCACCGATTAACAGAAGTGCCACGCCTGCTATTGTCAGCGTCCGGGAACCGGCTCGCCCCCCGATCGATCGTAGTCCAGCCATGTCGCTCGCCATACTCCACACTCGCTCAACGGTGGTCGTCACGAGCAGGAAGTGTAGCAGGACGGTAGGTGGCGCGCCAGTGCCGGTGATAGAGCAGTGCAAGTGCCACTACGAGCGGGGCAAGCTGGAGCAAGCCGGGAAGGCCAAACAGCATTCCCCAATTATTATCGAGCGTACCGGCGAGGAGGCGCGGCAACACCCAGTCGGTCATCGGAGAAGGGTATTTCGGGTCCACCAGTGGGCCGACCGCGCTCGCGAGCTCAACCACGACGACGGAGATTGCGGCGAGAATAAGGGTGGCGCGCCGCCAGCGAGCATGACCACTTTCGCCCAGCAGCGCTCCAATCGGCAGTAACATGAAGGGAAGCGCGGGCAGGAACTGGCGCGGCCCCATGCTGAACCCGCCATCCCACATGTAATACGAGATAGAGAAGAGCCCATAGACCACTAGAACGGCGAGCAGGAGGATCGCTTCGCCGCGCCATGCGGGCAGACGCCACATTGCGCGCAAGCCGGGAATGGTGAGCAAGAGCACGGGCGACAGCAGGAAAATGCCGCGGTATGGGCCAAATGTAGTGGACCACAGGGCGTCGAGATGCGGAACGGTAATGCCGAGCAAGCCCTGCGACTGTCCCGCGCGGAAGACCTCCGGGCCGGCAAGATGAGCGTAGCCCGTACTCAAGGGGCCGCCGAACGCCGCCGTGTTGTAAAGCGCACCGAGCGCAAGAGGAATGATTGCGCCAACCAACAGCCGGGCAGCTATGCGAACGGTAGTTGGATTCTCGGCAGCGGTCCGGAGCCGCGCGAGCGATGCTGCCACCGCCGAACCGACGCCGGAACTTACCGCTGGACGCTTGATCGCGATTGCCGGCACAATCGGCGGCATGATGGCATACACTCCGAGGCATACGATGATGAGGACCACAGGATACTCCGTAATGACGGCGTATCCGAGGAGTGCGCCTACCCACACCAGATGACGTCGAGATAGCTCGCCCTGGCGGACGCGATAGATCACCACGAAGGCCCCGAAGAGCAGCGCCGCGGCAAGTTGATGGCTGAAAAACTGGGCAGCGAACGGATGCGCGATTGTTCCGAGCGAATAGGTCAGCGCAAGACCAGCGCTCCAACGCAGCGAGACCCCCAGGCGCGGCAGAAATCGATACATCAGGACGGCGATGATCGCAGTGGGCACACCAGAGAACACGAGGGCAAGCACGTACCGCACAAGAAAATCCAGTCTATGCGCTTCAGGAACGGCATAGACTGCCGTTAGCGGCTGGCCGCCGAGCAGCGTGTACTTGAGCAGCGCATAGACTGGTACGGCGAGGAACGAGAGGCCAGGCGCCTTGTCCGCAAAGTAGTGACCGTGGGAAGCCGCCACGTCGCCTGTGAAGCTTGCCAGCGGATCGATATTGAGGCTACCGCGATCCACAATGCTTGCCGTCAGGAACAGATGCGTGTCGGCATTCCACGAAAGGCCGCGAGGCACGAAATACGCCGCCGCCAGCAGCACCATCGCGGCGAGCACGCCTCCACCGGCAGAAGATGCGTGGAGAGAGGACACGCGGGTGTAGGGAGGCGTCATCTTTGCTGGCTTTGCTACGAGCGCGCCTCTATTGCGCTCCGCCGTTCTCATGCTCTCCCCCGCCACCATCGGCCGCCTATAGGGCCTCTATTTCTTCGCTCGCGCTCCGCCAGTCGATGAGGCTGCGGTCGTGGCGGCGAGATTCGCCTGACCAGTGGGACACAGATCGAGCAGGCCACAGCGGTCGCAGAGCGGCTTGCGAGCCTGGCAAATCTGACGGCCGTGGGCCTGGATGAGATGTGAGAAGAGGATCCAATCTTCGGTGGCCACGAGCGGCATGAGGTCCTGCTCGACCTTAACCGGGTCATCGCTCTCCGTGAGCCCCAGTCGAGCGGAAAGGCGCAGCACATGTGTATCCACCACGATGCCGTCGGCAATGTGGTATGCGTTGCCCAGCACAACGTTTGCCGTCTTGCGCGCCACTCCCGGCAGCGCGACGAGCTCGGCCATCGTGTGCGGCGGCTCGCCGCCATACTTCTCGACGAGGATGCGCGCCATCGCCTGAATATTTTTCGCTTTATTCCGATAGAAGCCGGTTGATTTTACATCCTGTTCGAGCTCCGCGAGGTCGGCGCTGGCAAAGGCGGCCGCTGTTGGGTACTTACGGAACAGGGTTTCGGTCACCTGATTGACACGCTCATCGGTGCATTGCGCGGCGAGGATGGTTGCCACTAAGAGTTCGAGCGCGGACGAAAAATGGAGCGCACACCGGGCGTCGGGATAAAGCTGCTTGAGCCGCGACACGATTCCTTCCGCACGTTGCTGCTTTGTGCTGCCTGACGACATGGCTTCCTCCGGTATGCGATTTTGAGCCGAGGCAAATTCTCAGCGGACGCCGCGCCGCCAAAGCATAGCGCAGATACGGCAACACACGCACCATCGCCTACCCAAACGTCTTGCTGTCCGAGACGTCCTTCTGAACCCAAACCACCATAGAGCCACCGGGCACGTGTTCAACCGCGGTGTGCGAGGGCGTAAGACTCGGGGTCCACTGCTGGTTAGCGGGCGTGGGAAGCGTAGCCTCGAAGTACCAGAAGAACGTGCGGATAGTACTCACCAAAAGAAAGAGAAGGAGCAATAGACGGCCAGTCTGCTCAGGCGTCAAGAAGATGCGGACGCCGCCAGTCCTATCAACCACGATCAGGAGATGCCCGAGCCACTCGCTCACGGTCAAAAGACCAACCGCCGGCACGATGCAGAGCGCAGGCAGCAGGCTTGAAGCGGCGATGAGGCTTGTGGGGGTACCCACGGACACGCTTGCCAGGATAGGCAACCCGAGCAGCGCTAGCATTGCCGTTGATGCGAACCCACGCCACCTCACAATAGCTACAAGGCCAAGGACGAAGAACGGCAGCAGCAACGCGGGGATGATTGGCGTGCCTCCGGATGACGGATAACCTGCGCTGAAATCCTGGGACACGAGCACCTGCAACGTCGTCAGCAGGTTGCTCCCGGCTTCTTGCCAGAATTGCGGCGAGAGCGGGGCAGGGCCACGGCCGACATACGCACCTGTACGTGCGAGAATCGGACTTCCCGGCGGGAAGCCTACATACCGGTCGGCCAAATGCCAGAGAGCGGGTAGGCCTGAGACAATAGCCGAAGACGTCAATATAGCCAACGACCCCTTGGCGATGGCGCCTCCCGCGGGACGCCGCCATCGCCAGACGGCGAACAGTCCTCCGACAGTGAGGGGGACTAGCCAGAGTCCTGGCGCAAGATCGCACGCGAGACCGGTACATATCCCGCACGCCGTCAAATAGGCGGCTCGTCGCTCTGGGGAGAGTTCACGCCCACCCGTCTCCTGCAGGTTAGATGCGAGTACCGCTGTCGCGTCCTTCGCCTTTCGACGCTGGGTCCGCTTACGACCTGAGGAGTTCGGTTGCCGTCCGACAGTTGATGCGCGCGGTGTGGCAGCGGAAATATCCCCGGCTTGCCCGCTGCGAAGGCCGAGCAGCAACCAATACACCGCGAGGCACATCAGTAATGGAAGCAAGACCACTTGAACGCCCTGGCGGCTCAGAGAGACATGCCAGCGAGAGGTTGCGACCAAAAGAGCGGCGAGCAATCCGATGGTTCGCGCGCTGCGCACACCACCCTGGCGCATGATCTCGCAGGTCAGTAGGTAAATCGCGAGCACAGTAAGTGAGCCAACCACGGCGGAGGGTAGCATCATCGCGAAGGGCGTTCTGCCGAAAATGCCGACGAGGAGATTCTGGAGAATCGCGAACGGCCCACTCAGACCCTGCGGATCGGACAAAAAGAGTGTCAATGCGCCACTCGCCTGGCTCAGAATAGCGGTAGCCGGTGAACCCTGCGGGACCTCGGTGAAGAGATTGCTGCCCAATCGGACGAGACGGAGCAAAGCCGCAACTACGACGACGAGCACAAGCATCACGCGGTACCAGAAAACGGGCCGCCGTGCGAGCCCTTCACCGAATAGGGCGGCGTAGCGTCGGGCTATGGATCGCCATCCATCGCTGAATGGGGCCGTGCGCAGCAGTAGGAGTGGGCCGAAGACAACCAAAATCTCGAAGAACTGGACGGAGAGTCCTTTGACGAAATCGGAGTCTTCGACAAAAAGGAAATTGCTCACGGCATAGGTGAACAGCGCACCTGCCGCGAGGAACATGCCCTGGCGTCGCACAAAGGGCTCGTCAGAGAGGGCGACCAGCGGTAGCAGCCAGATGACATACCAGGGCTGGAACCAGAATGTAATGAGGAGGAGCGCCGCGAACACGATCTTCGCCGCCGCAGTGATGACGTGGCGCATGTCGGAACGCGGACCGAGGAACCATAGCCGCTGTACCTGGAAGTAGGCATAGGCGAAGAACACGGTATAACAGATCAGTCGCACGGTCTTGTCGAATGCAGCTTGTTTGTCCGCTGAGACAAGTTGAGCCAGCGGAGCGGCGAAGAAGCCTACAATGGAGCTGTTGTAGTAGAGCGGACGAATCTGCTGCCCAAGGCCCGTAAACGTTTTGAGTCCGACCCAGAACGGCGCATAAAAGACCGCGACGAGGACGCCTCCTAGCAAGGCGCTCTGCAGAACAAGTCCAGTGGCAGCACGATAGTCGAGCTCACGCACGGTTGCGACCAGCCCGTGCCACCAGACGCCAAGTACCGATCTATTGCCAGCAGAGTCGGCGCTCACATGCGCCACAGGTTCACCCGAGCGCACACGGTGACGTAGCTCGTAGATGAGCCACAAGGCCACAAACACCGCCGACACGTATTTGATGAGGGCCCCCAGGACGAGAAAGGCGAAAGCCAGGCGAGAGCGCCCTCTCAGCATCAAGGTGAAAGCGAGGAGTACGCAGACCATCATGACGATGTCGTTGTGCCCGTTTCCCACCGCCTCGAAGATCAGCAGCGGGCTCCAACCGAACAATATGCACGCCCGCAGAGGCCTGTCTGGATAGAGTTCGCGGGCAAGGTGGTCTACCAGCCAAAGCGCGACCGCGACCGCGAAAAAGCCCGTGAACTTGAAGAGAAGCATGTTCAGCAGCAGATTCTCGCCAGACAGCTTCGAGAAGAGCCAGGTCACGACCAGCCACCCGGGACCGTAGGGTGATGCGGGGCGGTCCACAGTGAGGCCACCGGGTAAGAGCTGGGCGGCCGTCGTCATGGGGTTCTGGTGAAGGTGTGCGAACAAATAGCCGCGAGCTATATAGCCGTAGAGATCGGTCGTGGTGACGGGTTGCATCCAGATCATGATCGCGGCGAAGACCAGCGGCATACCAAGCACAATGCGCCGAAACCGCACGATCTCACGCGCCGAAAGCGACGCACTCCCGGCTCCTGAAGCGGCAATCAGTACGAAGAACTGGCAGCAGAACAGGATCAATAGGGCGACCACGAAGCCGAAAGCAGCGAGTGGGCTATAGCCTGTTATGCGCCCCATGTCGTTTATGGAGTTGGCAGTGTCAGCGATGTGGGGATGGTTCCACCAAGCGAAGATTGGGAACGCCAGCACGAACCCAACATAGACGAGCGCGGAAACGATACCGGCAACAAGCGCTAACTGAACAGGCGGCAGTCGACGGAGATAGTGTGCCACCTGATCTTCGGCTCGGGGATTGAAACCTGGGATAGGCGGCGGAGCAGGACGGCGCGCTGCGCCCACGGCTCGCGCATCGCGCGGCCGCTGTAGTCCCACCGACTTACTCATCGCCATCGCCTATCGTTGCAAATGTGCCACCGAGATTGACGTGTTCTTTGCCAGCATCACTCTGAATATCTGCCCTCCAAATCTGCGTGACGACCGCGACGAATACGACCATCCAGGCGCAATTTCGTAGCAGTAGCAGCGCCACGGCCCATGGCCGAAGCAGCTTGAGTGCATCCCATACCGTTGAGAACGCCACGACCTGTCCCAGAATCGCGACAGCACATACGCCGACCGCGCATATGACTCTCTGCTCTCGCGCCGACGCGTGTACGGTGAATAGTGTAAGCGGGAGAAGAGGCACGATGACGAGTAGATAGTGCGTAGGCAGTGCGCGAAACGTGACCATGAAAGCAAGCAGCACAGCGACCGTAGCCCAGCCGATTGTCGCAATGCGCTCGCCGCTCGCATCAGATCTCCCTTCCTGCGCTAGTGCCCGCCATGTCCCGATATATACCAATGCTATCGCCACGACAATTGCAAGTGTGGAGAGCAAGGACATCGGCAGCGCAAGCGGAGATGTCACTACGCGCGAGAGGTCCCGACCGTTGAAGGTCGTCGCGGGGCGCAGACCTGGAATCCAGCCGACCGCAAGCATTATGCTCGACCAGACGCTTTCAAGCTCGAATGCGCGCCCGGTATGATAGGTCAGCGTGTGCCACAAGGCGCCAACGCCAAAGGCCACTCCTCGGCCTAGCGACGTGTATATCAGCACGACTGCAGTAGGTGCGAGGAGCGTTACACCGAAGGCCACAAGGCAGCGCCATACAGAGCGCAACGCGGGGCCTTTTATCCCTCGCTTAAGGGTGCTAAAAGCCCACTCCTTATCGGCACTTTGCATGAGAAAGAGGATAAAAAGTGGGAGCGCGAGCGCTGGAAAGCCCTTCACAAGGGAGGCGAGCGCCAAGGCGACGCCAGCCAGCGCGGCGCGACCGGTCACAAGGGCATACAACGCAGCCAAACACAGCGTACCAGTAGCGAGGTCGAACTTTTGGAGGGCCGCGCCAGTGAGGAACACGAAAGCGACGTAGGCGAGACCGGCCCGCAAAACCAACACATCGCGACGCAACAGGCCCTGTGCGGAACGTAGAACGAGCCACAACGTGAATGCATCCAACAGGAGCATCTCGACGGCGAATGAAATGCCGTACGCACTGTAACGGACCATGTCGGGCGGTTGGGGCAGGCTTGTCACGGGCTGCGCGAGGAACGCCGGAACCGGGCGAGGGGCGATACCGGCGAACGGGAGAAGCGGTAACGCCGGAAGCAGGATGAAAGCCATCGCCAGAGGGGGATATTCGACGGGGAAATCTCTATAGGGCCAATGTCCGTTCGCAAAGAGGCCAGCGAAGTGATAGAACTCCGGATCGGTATAGCCATGACCGAGCAGCATTCCGGCAAATAAGAGAAGCCGGGTCACGCCCCATGTACCCCACACGGCCGCAGCGGGTGTGTCGAGCCATGGCGTGCCAGCGGCCAGGTACAAGCGCACTCGCGCGAGCCGGCGCAGCATGGCCTCCACCACGATGTTCGAGGTTACCCGCCTCACCATGTCTGACTTCATGAGATCTCTGGCCTGCCGGCCGCGCTAGCGAACAGCTCGGCGTTGTGCGACTGGCCCTCTCTAAGCTGATTGTTGTGCTCCTGATAGGCAAGGATCAGGCCCAGCGCAGGTAGCGCGAGAAAGTAGAAATAGGTGGTGAGGCTGCGCCACGCGAAGAACAGCGGACAGGCCGCAAGGGCGAAGCCGAGAGCCGTCGTCCGCATGGGTTGACGCCAGTACCAGATGATTGCCGAAGCGTAGGCGGCCAGAAACAACGTCGAATAGATGGCCGGCGGGAACAACGGGAGCAGGCCACCGGTCGACAGGCCCACAAGACCATTACCTTGTGGGAACATCCGATCCACCTGTGGCGCGAGAATCCCCGCCATATAAACATGCGGATCGTTGAGGAAGAACGGCACATTTGTGGCGGCAAAAACGGCTCCGGCGACGGCTAGTCGCTTCACAGCCTGACGCCAGCCGTATTGTCGTGCCACCCAGATGACGTAAAATGGTATGGTGAACCAGGCAATCTGCTTGGCCGCGACGGCCAAGCCCAGAGCCAGCGCGGAGAGCCGCCATCGCTTGAAGTATTGCCAGGCGACGAACAAAAGAAGGATATACAGCACATCCAGAGCACCTGCCACAGTGGCGTCGAGCAGGGGCGCATCGGCAAGGGCAAGGAGGGCTATCCATGGACGCAACCGCGGCGGCGCAGAGAGCGCGATGAGGCCCACCAGCGCGAACAAACACAGCACGAAGAACGGCACAACGCTGGAAAACCCTGCCCACACCAGCGGCACGAGCGGGAGAAACGACAGCGCCGGGTAGCTCACGTGCGACTCGAACTCGGAAATGTCGTCGGGTGGCGCTGGCCGTAGAGTCGCAAAAGCCGCCCTCCTTTGAGCATCATCGGGCAGCCGGGTCGGATATAGCTTGGAGAAGCGACCAGATCCGAGCGGAGTTGTATGAGCCGAATCCTGCTGGAGGAAGCGGACGGCCGAGACAATATCAACCGCGGCGTAGGGATTATGGCCCCAGAGCAGTTGTTGAGCCGCAAAGTGATCGAGCGTGGTACCGTCGTTGGCATAGTCCGGTCGCTGAAAGCCCGCTGCCAGCATCTTCGCGGTCTGCCCGATGCCCGTCGGGACGGCAAGCAGGGTGACAACCAGCACGGCAACATGCACGCGTCGCGAATACAGCCATCTCCAGCGAGGAAATTCGCGGCCCGCGGCAAACAGCAGCAATACCAGCGAGAGACTGAGTACCACAGTCATCAGCAGGCTCGTCAACTGCGGTCCCAGGACATTGCGAAAGATACTCCGAGGTAGCTCGATGAGGTTCTCCAGCGCGACAATGAGGCCGAGAAGAGTGAGCAGCGCGGCGTCGTCTCCGCTTGGTACATGCCACCGGATTCCGGCAGTCACGACACGCCGCCTCCGCGCGGCGAGCGGGCTCTCGCTCATGCCGACATCGGGCCCGGTCGAACTGCCCACACGCCCTCCATGCCTATCCCTCAGCAAGCCAGCGCGCCGCCTCGACGGCGTGGTACGTGATGATGATATCGGCCCCCGCGCGCTTAATCCCTGTGAGTGTCTCAAGGGTCGCACGTCGCTCGTCAAGCCACCCGTTGGCCGCAGCAGCTTTCAGCATGGCGTACTCGCCGCTAACATTGTATGCCGCGAGCGGCTCATCCCAGCGGTCGCGCACTCGCGCAAGCACGTCGAGGTAGGGCAGCGCGGGCTTCACCATGATGATGTCGGCGCCTTCCAAAACGTCGAGCTCAACCTCGCGCAACGCCTCACGCCCATTGGCGGGGTCCATCTGGTAAGCGCGACGGTCCCCAAACTGGGGCGCAGACTCCGCAGCCTCACGGAACGGGCCATAGAACGCTGATGCGAACTTCGCAGAATACGACATGATGGGAAGATCTGCGAAGCCTTGCTCATCGAGCGCCACACGTATCGCGCCGACGCGCCCGTCCATCATGTCGGAAGGCGCGATCACATCAGCGCCAGCACGCGCGTGAGACACAGCCTCGCGAGCGAGAAGTTCCAGAGTCTCGTCGTTGAGCACGGCGCCGTCGCGTACGAGGCCGCAGTGCCCATGACTCGTGTATTCACACAAACAAACATCGGTCACGACGAGCAGGTCCGGAGCCGCCTGCTTGATCTCCCGAATTGCTCGCTGGACAACGCCATCCGTCGCGTACGCTTGCGAGCCGACCTCGTCCTTCTCAACAGGTATGCCAAAGAGGATCACACCACCTATGCCGAGCGCGCGAAGCTCGCGAGCCTGGGCGCCAAGTGTGCCTAACGGCCACTGCATTTGCCCCGGCATAGAACGAATGGGTGTCGGCTCTTCGACTGTCTCGGCCACAAACAATGGATAGATGAAGTCGGCAGGATCCAGGGACGTCTCACGTACCAGATTCCGCAGGCCCTCTGTCCGGCGCAGCCGGCGCATTCGCCGTCCTGGAAAACCGCCAGCAGTCGTCAACTCGGTGCGGGCCGCCCGCTCGATCCGAACAGTCATCGCTCGTTCCTTGTTAACTGTGATGCCTGCGCTTGTCTCCGTCTGTTTCGCCATCGAAACACCACGATTAAGTGAGGTGAAGCAGCCGTGTGCCGCTATCGGTTCACAGAGCCAGCTGCACCACTCACAGTGACCTACGGCATCTGCTTGCGCGGCAGCATGATGAGCGCGCCGAACGCGGCAACCGCTGGGATCATGTAGAGCAGCGCCTGGATCACAGCATCACCCTGATTGTCATTAGGGAGGTGGGTAAGGCTCCATAGGCTAAAGATAAGGAATCCGACCCCGATGAGAAAGAGCAATATAGTGCTCTGAATCTGTTTCGACATGACGCTCTGCCTCGTCGTACACCCCGAGATCGAGGGCAATATTTCGTGTTGTCCAGCCGATAGAGTATATCATGGTGCTCTGACCGCAAACTTTCCAATCGAATGGTCGTGTCGCGTGTATGAACGGCCTGTTGGTCCTGGTCGCTGCCCGTGTGCGATGGGCAGGTGTGCTATCTTTCTGGTGAGACCGCTACGCCACGGGGGGATATATGCTCGACGACGAGACACGCACGGCCATCGAAGCCTCCGGCGAGCGAAAGGCCGCTCCATCTCGGCTGTCATACGAAGAACTAGCCTATGAAGTGGCCGGCATTAGCCCCCGGCGGCGCGCCTTCAGCTCAGCCGTCACACGTGGCCTGACTCACGGGGCCGAATGGCTTCAGGAACACTGGCTTGGCGTAGTGAACGGATTCCTCGGCACCTACATCGGTCTCGCTGTAGCAACACCAGTGCTCTACATGGCTGGCCTGGATGGGCCGGCCGAAACGCTCTTCAGGACGTATCGCATCTTCTGCGACGAGCTACCGACACACTCGCTCTTCATCGGCGGCTACCAGATATGCCTCTGCGCCCGCTGCCTGGCAATCTATTCGACCATGTTGCTCGTCGGTCTCACCCTCTGGTTCCTGAGGCGGCATCGTGAGATACAGCCGCTACGCTGGTGGCTCTGGCTGCTCACCGCACTTCCGATGGCTCTTGACGGCTTCACACAGCTATTCGGTCTGCGTGAGAGTAGCCTGACGTTGCGATTAATCACTGGGATGTTGTTTGGCTTGGGCACGGCGCTATTTGTACTTCCACAGATGGACGCGGCCGCGCGTCTTACGCCTCAGCCTGCGGCCCTCCCAAATACGCCAAGATCTTCACAGGTCTGAGCCGGCTCAAGCTCAGTGATGGACTCTGCTACTTCGCCAAGGCCCACACCTGTATGTCTCCTGTAATCTGATTCGCAAGCAAGAGCCGCGAGCCATCGGGAGACCAGGCCAGAGAGGGATTGGGCGTTGCATAAGGGCCTAGGATCCGGCCGAGTTTCGAGGGCGAACAAATCGAGCCGTCCTCAGGACTCAACGTTACCGCGTCTATCAGCGCGCCGGTTCCTGTTTCGCGCAGCTTAAGCCGAGCGACGGCGCCCGCACAATTTACGCTGGCGAGCAATGATCCCATGGGATTCCAGGCAAGCGCGGCCCATCCCGAAGGCCCGATTTCGCGCTGCACGTCGATAAGAGCGGGATCGCGTGGCGGCGAGGAGAGCAATTGCGGAGGGGCAGACATCAAGGGGACTGATCCAGGCCGACCAGCCGGGCCGTCCGTGTGGCGCGGTGGCACGAGTGTCACTCCTGCCACCATATAGGCGATACGGTCGCCATCGGGAGACCACGACAAAAAGTGGCTGACGAACGCGCCGTTACCCGGACCAGCGGGTGCTGGTGCGGCTGCTGGTCCGTAGAGCACTCCGGGCTGCCAGACCGTGAAGATCGCGTCGCCAAGCGGATTCCCGATGGGGTAGCGAGGACCAGCCGTTACCGGCAATGTCTTGATCGGGTCGCGGTCGAGCGCCACAATCGGCTGCGGCTGAGTGGCGTGCTGCCAGGCATAGACGAGAGCAGGCTCTGGAATGAAGGCCGCCGTAGGTTCGCCGTCTCTCAGGTCCCATCCCGGTAGGCCAGCATAGGTTCCGGTCCCTGAATCGTAGAGTCCCGCGTCGCCCTGTATCATGGTGAGCAACGCACCGTCTATGTCCACAAGCAGTAGCCCGGAACTCACCACGTTGTCGAGGCTGACAACGGCGTGCCGGTCGAATGCCGCAAATGCAACCGCGTACCTGGCGCCGCTCGGGCTCCATCCAAGTCCGGCGAAGCGCATAGCGCCAATGCTGCTGCGCTCCAGGCCAGTTACCCGCGCGTAAAGCAGCTCATCGAGCGCAATGGCAGTCTGAACCTCGCCATGAACTGCGCCATAGATGACAAGACGATATGACGAGGAGGAGGCCGACGTCTCGTCGCAGGCGACAGTTGTTCCCACAATCGCGATGTAGGCGCCCGTCGGGGAGAACGCGACATCCGAAACACAGCGCACTCCGGCGCTTGTCACGGACGAGATGAACAGGCCAGGCATCGCGAGACGGGTAGTAGCCGAGACAGCCGGCACGCTCGAGAGCGGCGGCAAATCGGGAGGCGAGTGATGCGAAGCGGCCACAGCCGCGAGCGCAATGGCAGCCACTAGCGATACCACCAGCCCGCGCATGAACATCAGAGACAGACTGATACGTCTGTGCTCCCGTCCCATGCAGCCGCCTCCCCCCAATCGCACGTGCCCGCACATCTGCAAGCTTTGGTGGCGCGCTCAGCGCAGCTACCGGATTAGGCCGTCAGGCAATCTGCCAGCCTCCCCAACTCCCACCCGACAGGCCCGCGCTGCCTGTAGCCTACACCTGCCAAGCCGCCAGCGCAACTAATGGCTATGGTACACTAGACGAGAGCGCATCCCTGTGACATGCGTCACAATTCTCAATCCGCCGCCTGTATGTTGGAGATTTCCCCTATGACTCGGTCTACAGATATTCGCTTTTCCTGTCCATGTGGGATGTCTTTCACGTCGACAATCTATCAAGTCGTGAATGTCACCTTGGAACCCCGGCTGCTCTACAGGCTGCTAGAAGGAACGCTAAATGTCGCGGCCTGCCCGAATTGCGGGCGCAAGGCCGAATCGGCGCAGCCATTTCTGTATCACGATATCGCCCGGGGACTCTTTGCTTACATTCATCCGAGCGCGGATCTCCCTGAGGAAGACCGAGAGCAGCTGCTCGCTCAACTGCGGCGTGTGTACACGACAGCCGTAGAAGAATCCGAGCGCATCGTCCGCCAGCGTGGTAGGTCCGCGCAGCGGCCCAAACCGAGCGTACGCCGCACCCGCCCATACAACGACATCGGCACGAAGCTAGAGCCAGACGCCCCGCCGATGCAGGTAATCTTCGGCGCTGGCCGACTCATTACGCTCGTAGACTCATTGCTTGAGCCGGATGAGAAGCTCGGCCGGCTGGCCTTGAGCGCTCGCGGAGGCGATATGGCGCAGCAGGAACGGCTGTTGCGCATCGCTCGCCAGATGGCTGATCAGATGGAATGCGACACTGCTGTAGACGACGAGCCGGATGGGTATACGGTTTGGATCTACGGCCCGCGGAAACGTGTGGACGCCATCAGCAAGGCACTCGGACGCTCGGCTTGAGTGCCAGCGGTTATGCATCGCGTCCGACGCTACTCTCTGACGAGAGATCAGCTTGCGTATCTGCCCGTGCTATACTGCCGGCGACGCCTGCCCACGACTCAACGGCTAATCCGTCACAACGAAGTGAGGCCACATAATGGAGTTCGCTACACGTGCCATCCATGCGGGTCAAGAGGCCGACCCAACCACCGGCGCGACCATCACCCCGATCTACCAGACCTCGACCTACACGCAGCAAGGGCTTGAAGATAACAAGGGATTCGAATACTCGCGCACAGGCAATCCCACGCGCGCCGCACTGGAAGAGTGCCTCGCCTCGCTAGAGCATGCCCGATTCGGCTTGGCTTTCGGTAGTGGCATGGCCGCGACGAGCGCGGTTCTCAGCGTCTTGCGCCCAGGCCAGCATGTCATCGCTGGCGACGATCTGTACGGCGGCACGTACCGTATCTTTGAGCGCGTCCTGAGGCCGATGGGCGTTGACTTCAGCTATGTATCGGCACGGGAGATCGCGGACTATGAGCGCGCTGTTCGCCCTGAGACGGTGATGATCTGGGCCGAGACACCGACCAATCCCCTGCTCTCTCTCGTCGACATTGCGGCATTGGGAGAAGTGGCACGCCGGCACAGCCTCATGCTCGTCGTGGACAACACCTTTGCCACCCCTTACTTGCAGCGTCCCTTGGAGCTTGGCGCCACGGTCGTGGTGCACAGCACGACCAAGTACCTGAATGGGCACAGCGACGTCGTGGGCGGAGCCGTGCTGACCTCCGATGAACAGCTGTACTCAGACATAAAGTTCTATCAAAACGCGGCTGGCGGAGTGCCGTCCCCCTTCGACTCATGGCTGGTTCTCCGCGGCCTGAAGACGCTCGCCGTGCGCATGCGTCAGCACTGCGACAACGCCCGAACGGTCGCCGATTATCTGGCAGGTCATCCGCTCGTCCGGCGCGTCTACTTTCCTGGACTGAGCTCGCATCCAGATCACGATCTGGCGAAGCGGCAGATGGCCGACTTCGGCGGTATGGTCTCGTTCGAGTTTGAGGGGTCACGCAAGGACGTAGACACCTTTGTGCGCCGACTCAAAGTATTCGCGCTGGCCGAGAGCCTCGGTGGGGTCGAATCGCTCTGCTGCCACCCCGCGAGCATGACGCACGGGGCCATACCGAAAGAGGTACGTGAGGCGCGAGGTGTGACGGAAACGCTCCTTCGCCTCTCCGTCGGCATCGAAGACGTGCGTGACCTCATCGCCGACCTCGATCAGGCGCTCGCGGCGGTAAGGCCAACGACCACATCGAATACCACAGTAGAGACGTCGGAGACCGCGCCAGTGGGGTAAGGGGCGCCGAGTCATCCCGATTTGACCGCCCCAGGCGCGTCTGCTATCATGGCAGCAGGGCAAATCCTTATTTCATGGGCACTAGCGAGCGGCGGCAGAAGCGAGGCACCTATGCATTTTGACGTGACTCAGTGGGTTCAAGGCGGCACGCCCAGCGACTTCCATCTTTGGATCCCCTGGATAGCGTTTTGTGCCGGGGCGCTCATCGTATGGTTCTACTATGTCGTCGAAGGCCGTAAGCGGTTCTTTGGCAGCCATGCCCTGAACAAGTCCATCCTCGACAAAGCGACAAACCAGTTCGCGGCCGTCGCCTTCGTAGGGTGGTTCCTCATCTTCTTCCTCTGGGCCGACGCTGGACTCCTTGAGTGGCGACTATGGCGCTTGGCCTGGCTTGTCTGGCTTGCCATAGTGGCCGGCCGATGGGCCTTCTATTTCATGTTCAAATACAAGGCCGAGCTTGAGCAGTACCGCGCCTATCGGACCCACCAGAAATACGTGCCACAGCCCAAGCCAAAGCGCACCGCGAAGGCGGTCGCCCGCTAATCCGGCGGCGCTCGCTCCCAGTTCCAGACAGGTCGTCCACCTGAGGGGTGGACGGCCTTATTTTTCATACAGCCTCAGCGCCAAGCAGCCTCAGCGCCAAGTATCGCCATTAAGCGTCACTGCGAGCGAATTTGCCGTCACCCATGCGCGAGATATTGCTGGCGCCTGTGCGGCGCGTCATCGACCTCCACGCCAGACATGCGCATTAATCCTCAGCAGCGTCGTGGCGCATCCAGGCCGGCATGGCAGTCATGCGCACAGGCAGTGGCGAGACACGCGGCGGCAAGAGAAAATTCGGGCTCGCATCCAACAACGCCTCGAAGGCAGCCACAACGCGCGGGTCGAAATGTGAGCCGGCGCTTGATACGATGCGCTGGCGGGCTGTGCCAAGATCCATCGCGGTCTTATACGATCGGTCAGACGTAAGTGCGTCGAAGGCGTCCACGACAGCGAGCAGACGCGCTCCTAATGGAATATTTTCGCCTTCCAGATGGTCGGGATAGCCGCGTCCATCCCAGGCCTCGTGGTGATGGCGCACGATGGCGATGAGTTGTGCGGGAGCGCCGTATGCGCCGAGAATGCTGGCCGCAATCACGGGATGCCGCTCCATCTCGGCGCGTTCGTCACTCGACAACGCGGACTCTTTATGGAGCACCGTATTGAGCATCCAGGTCTTTCCGAGATCATGGACCAGCCCGGCGAACGCTAGATCACGGGCAGCGCGTCGAGACCAACCCATCCACCGCGCGAGGCGATTGAGATAGATAGCGACGCGGCGGCAATGTTCATACGTGATGACGTCGCGCTCGCGAATGATACGTCCGAGATTGTAGACGACTTGTTCTGTGTGGCGGCGCGTGGCGAGCTCGCCATGCTGCGCAGTGGTCACCGTGGATTCCTCTTGGTTTGGTCAGCTATGAGATGGGTGCTTGAATCTGGAGAATGGACCGGGCATTGGTACAATTGCCTGCTGCAAGTCGGCCCAAGATCACGCGGGTTCTCCCCGGTAGAACGCCGCGATTGGTTGACAGTAACGACGGCAGTACCGCTATGCCCGAGGGGCCAACTCGTGCTGCACATTGTCGCACTTGTCATGCCTGGCCGCTGGCAGGACGTCCACCTCACGCAGTCCCATTGGAGTGTTGGAACCATTCCAGCTCACAGCCATACAATCTCCGCTGTGGGCATCGTATTGGGCAAGTTGGCGAGGTAGCCGTGGCTCGCTGGACTAGAGCGATCAAAAGGCTGACGATTTCTCACGGGAGCGTGCTGGATCTGGGATGCGCGTTCGGCTTCACGACACGGATGCTGAGACGCCGAGGGTATGACGCCGTTGGAGTTGACGCCTCCGCTGACTATATCCGACGGGCACGGCGCTCAGATCCTCTGGGAACCTACCTCGTAGCTGACGCGGCTCACGTTCCACTGCCCGATTCTAGCTTCGACGGCGCACTTCTCCTCGACGTTCTTGAGCACTTGCCAGACGCACAAGCGGCGGTGAACGAGCTCGCGCGCCTCGTCAAGCCGGGGGCAACGTTAGTGGTGAGCGTCCCACATCGAGGCATGCTCGCCGCCTGTGACTCATTGAATCTCTTCGCCAAGATTGTACGTCTCACCGGGCACGGCAGATTCCCACCCGAGATCGACACCACCGGAATCCACCGACATTACAGCATAGACGAGCTCAGCAAGTTACTCGCGCCTCATTTCGCAATCCGGCGAACCGAGCGCACAGGGTTAGGGTTAGCAGAGTTGATCCATCTGCCAATCCTGCTGCTGTTCCGGTGGCTCGTGCCGGTCGAGGCGATGTACCAAGCGGCCGCATTCGTATACTACGCCGCCTATCTTGTTGAGGATATCGTGCCATTGGGGCCGGCAGGCTACCATCTGATGGTGACTGCGACGCGACGCGGCTCTGTTTGAAATGCATAGCGTGTTGTCTCCGCCGTGGCACACAGCATGTGATACGCTACCAAGACGGGACGACGTTATGACGAATGAGGAAGCGTCGTTTGCACGGACAGGGCAGCCGTAGCTTGAACACCAACCAACGAAAGTAGAGTGGTATATGAATGCAGTCGAGCAAGTAGTTCAACAAATGACACTTGGCGGCGCCGTCCGCGAAAATCACGCGCTAGAGCATGCGACCATCGTCATTCTGAGCAAACGTTTCCCAGAGGCCCGTCTCTCCGGTGTCTCGTTCGCCACTGGTTTTTTTGTGTTCGGTGAGGTACCCACCGAAGCCGTGCGACCGGCCGCCGAGCAAGCTCTCAGCCGGCTGCGGGGAAATGAGCCTGAGATGGCAATTCACGAGCGCTGCGGGACCAACCTCGCTGTGGCTGGCATGCTCACCGGCCTCTCGGCGATGACTGTTGCGAAGATGCGTAAGCCCTTCAATACGTTCAACAACGTCATTCTTGCCTCGACCGCCTCGCTCGTGCTGGCGCGCCCACTCGGCCTACTGGTGCAGCGTTACATTACGACGCGCACCCCTGGCGAAAGCATGCGGCTCGTTGGAGTAAAATGCCTGAACTTCCTCGGCAGCCCCGCGCATTTCGTGCAGACAGAGAACCCCGGCGCATCGATGCTGAAGAAAGCCTAGTGAACCGCGAAAGTGAAAGGGCGAGTGAGCCATTCAAGTCGGGCAACCATCGTAGCCCGTCAGGCGTGAGCACCGCCACCAGCGTGATATTCTAGCCGTGGTTGCGCAGCATCGAGCCGGTCGCCCGCCGATCATGTGGCGACCAGCTATGTAGGCAGTCAAAGATGTCTGGGTACCGCTTTTGTCGACGAAGTCGAACTGCTGTATCTCGCGCCGGCCTGCGGCGTCGTACGGGAACGCACCGGTCGCCGCGAAGTGGCCACGCAACTGACTTTGCCACGTGGTGAGTCCCTTCTCGGCGTTGTAGCCGCGCCACACGCCAGTCTGGATGCCACTGGTGCAGATGTCCTGACTGCTCTCGGGCGCCCGGTATGTCATGTTCCCAGCTACGCCGTAGCCAGTAGGTGTGGCCCGACTCTCACGGTGCCGTCTCAAGGGGCGGGGAAATATCCACCACCGAATGGGACGGGCTCCAGTAGACGCACGCTTCCCTGTCGTAGGCCCGGAAGGCGAGCAGCTGGAGGTTGTTGACCAACGGCCGAAAGGCCTCGCGCGCAATCGTCGCCCGCGGCTGCCCAAGCCGGCGCTGCGCCGGTTCGGGCAGCGTCGCCAGCACCGCCGGCGAGCCGCACCACGCATCGAGGCTCTCCAGAACGACGTTCAGCGTCTGCCGCGTCGCCGTCCCCGCAAGCGCGACGCCGTAGACCTCCTCATCCAGGAAAACCAGGGATTCCTCGGGGTGTTGCTCGATCCACGGGTCGCTCGCGCGGCTCAGAAAGTCTTCGCAGACGACGATCCCGTTGGGGAAGGTGCGGAGGAAGCGCAGGACGATTTGCTCGAGCACGGCGGAGGGATGGATGTCCCACGGGCGCGCTGCGCCTCGGGTGCCCGCGATCGCCCGGTACTTCCCCATGATCCCTTCGTCGATCCGGAGGGTCGCGGCCTCCGGCAGGCCAGCGGGGAGGTAGGCCCACGCCGCCCCCTGCCGGAGGTCGATCCCCTCCAGCAGCAGATGCGCAAGCGTCTCTCCCCCCTCCAGACGCTCACGGATGTAGGCAAGGCCGGCCTCCCCTAGCTCGTGGCGTGTCAATGTTAGCAGGGGCATAGCCCTCCCATCAGGTACCTTCGTGTCATGTTCCTCCAACGTACGGCATGTGGCGCCACGGCGAGAGGCGCGTAAGTGTACAGTGAGTAACGTTCCCCCTGAGGACAGACATTCGACGCTCCGGGGAGCTGCGAGGTAGCTCCTATCCTAATTTGGGCGTGAAGCCGCGCACCGGATCCCAACGCCACCCACGGTAGCCGTCATCTTTCATGCCGTCGTACGTGAAATCCCAATGTGGCCCGTGAGGGGACCATGCTCGAGATCAGGATGCCAGGATGCCAGGATTCCCCGGTACCATTGCTGCGCCAACTTCCTTAGCCATTTACGGGATTGCCATTTTCATCGACTTTTCCCTTCCACTCGAATCCCTCACCGGGCTTTTGGGTGGGATCCATCCAATTGTCCGGCGATAGGGTGAATTCGCCTTTCCCAGCTCGCACGCCGCCGCGTGAATAAGCGGTTCCGCCACTTCCAGTGCCGTCGGGGCAATTATGCACCACATAGCAGCCATCGCCGACTGCGAAGTCGTGCACATTGGAGACCGTCAGGTCCCACATCGCCGCCGCGCCCGGCATGACGCGCAGTTCCGCCACTGTCGCCGTCCGCCCGTCGAGCGTCCGTACCGGCTCACCGATGCGCAACTGGCACATGGGCAGCAATGGCGCGACTGCTGCCCACAACTCATCGCTGGCGAATAGCTTGGAATGCCCTCAGTTAGTCACCGGTTTTGTTTGGCTTGCTCAGCGCCCGCTACTATACACCATTGGAACCTGATGGTCTGCCGGTTCCGTGAGCTCTTGCCCCTTCGAATGGGCCACGCAGAAGGCCAGCGGGCGGTGGCGCGTGAGGACCAAGCTTTGCGCGCCGTACCGCATCGCGCAGGAAGAGACGCAGCACATACATCCCAATCGTGCCGAGCGCCAGG
>CAYYCB010000004.1:0-37234 GCA_964469715.1 uncultured Ktedonobacterales bacterium
TGCTGCGCTATGCGACCGATCTACGCTCGATCACGCAGGGCCGCGGCACATTTACCATGGAGCAGGCAGCTTATGAGGAGATGCCCGCTCATATCCAACAGCAGGTGATCGAGGCGTACAAGAAGGCCAAG
Organism: uncultured Ktedonobacterales bacterium; assembly: GCA_964469715.1. Classification (GTDB taxonomy): domain Bacteria; phylum Chloroflexota; class Ktedonobacteria; order Ktedonobacterales; family JADMIN01; genus CAWAWP01. The sequence continues at coordinate 132 of CAYYCB010000004.1, forward strand.
GAGGAGAAATAACCACACTTCGCCGCCGATCTACATCATGCCTGCGCCAAGTATGGGACTTGGCGGGAATGGCTCGTGCTATACTCCACAGTTGAAGACAGACGCAATGCTGAGTGCAGCGAGTCCGACTCTGCGCGGGGCGACCTATATCTGGTACGTTGTTGATCGGTGTGGCGGATAGTGTGAAACTCCTCGATAGCTACGACCAGCGGCCTCCATTCGCGACCAGACTTGCTGGTCGCCTGGGTTCCGTCACAAGAGATGGGGCCAAAGGCATACTGCATTCCGCAGTCGGCGGCGCGGGTTTCCTCTTCCGTACACAGGCGACCGCATCTGTGGGGCCTGCACCGCGACGTATCCTCGTCATTCGTCTCGATCTCATTGGCGACGTGGTGTTAACGCTCTCTGGAGTGCGGGCGCTGAGGCGAGCCTTCCCCGATGCAGAGATTGACATGCTGGTGCTTCACTCGTCGGCCGGCATTGTTACGGGACAGCCTGAGGTCTCGCGCGTTCTCACATTCGATCCCTATCTGTGGAGGCGTCCCGGGGGGTTGTTCAGTCTGGCTTCGTGGCGCGAGGCTTGGAGATTTCTCCACCTTCTCGGCGAGCGGCGCTACGATGTCGTCATCAGCATGTCGGGTGACATCGCCAGCGTCGTGGCGCGCCTATCAGGAGCCCCTCGCCGGATCGGCTATGCCGCCGAAGCGTACCCCTTCATGCTGACGCATCCGGTGCCGGGAGGGCGCTACCGTAAACCGCAGCACGAGATTCGCTATGTGCTCGATCTCGCTCATGCCGCTGGTGCGCCTATCGACAGCGATGATGAACAGGTGGCGCTTCGTGTGCTGCCCGATGCGGCTTCGACGGTCGAGCGCCTGCTAGACGACGGGCGGAGACGTTTGGTGCGCCGCGGGCCGGTCGTCACGCTGCATCCAGGCGCCCGCAATGGGCAGGCGAAGCGCTGGCCGCCAAAGCACCTTGCCGCCCTGGCTGACCGATTGGCTGAGGAGCAGGGCGCGCTTGTGGTGCTGACGGGAGGGCCCGGTGAAGCCCCAATAGCGGCTGAGGTGGTGGCGGCGGCCCGCTGCGATTTGCTCAACCTCTGTGGGAAAACGAGTCTTCCGGAATTGGCGGCGCTTTTGCGACAGAGCGACGTCGTGGTTTCCGGCGATAGCGGCCCCATGCATATCGCGTGTGCTGTGGGAGCGCGGGTTGTTGCGCTTCACGGGCCAACTGACCCCGGCCAGAGCGGCCCTACCTCGCCATCAGCCATTGTTGTGCGGCAGCCGCTTTGGTGTTCTCCCTGCTACGATTCGAGCAAGACCGCGGAATGTCGCTTTGGCAATCCCGTGTGCATGAAGGATCTCACGCCCGACGTGGTGTTGATGGCGGTTCGGCGGCAGCTCGCCAGTGGCCAGGAACGTCACGATGGGCGGAGCCGTGCGCACCGCACGCTCGTAGAGCGCGTATGAGCAATCCTGCGCAACACCACTCGCCGCAACTGGGACACGAGGCCACGGGTAAGAGCTACTATGACACGGTCGGCAAGGCTGCGATGGTTTGATCGTCAGGGACGTTCGAACGTCCCTCGCGACGAACTGGGCGACTGAAATTGCCGATCTCGACCTCCGGCAGCTCGCGATGGAGGGTTTCAAGGAACGCGCGCATACCCATCGGCTTGCCTGCGGGTCGAGGCATGCGGGGCAATAAGACTTCGGGGTCGATATTGAGGTTGCGGACCTGAATGAGGCGGAGGCCTGTTTCGCGGGCGAACGTGATCAGGGCCGCCACCTCGTCTTCCGCGTCGATGATGCCTGGAAAACAGAGCAAGTTGATAGAGGTGTAGACGCCCGCGTCGCGTGCCAACTTGAGGGATTTCTTCACATCATCGAACGTGTAGCCAAGTGGCCGATAGTAGCTGCTGTAGGTCTCTTCACGGGCCGAAATCGTGCTGGCGCGCAGGCTGTCCAGCCCTGCGTCGTAGAGGCGCTGGAGGGATCGCGGGTTGCTTGCGTTCGTGTTGATGTTGATGGTGCCCTTGTGGGTGCGCTCTCGGATGGCGCGAATCGCGCGCTCGATGAGACGTGCCTGTAATAGCGGCTCGCCCTCGCATCCTTGCCCGAAGCTGATGATCGTGTCCGGCCCCGCCTCCAGGTGCGCTACGGCAACATCCACCACCTCGTCAATCTTGGGTACGAAGAGGAGGCGATCCTGCGGCGAGACCAGATTGTCTTCGTCTTGCTTGGAGATGCAGCCGATGCACCGGGCGTTACAGCCTGGCGAGACGGCGATTGCGCCCTCCCACCGACCGAAGAAGAGATTGCTGGCGGTCGGGCAATGATAATCCAATGCACAATGCGCGTGCTGGCGGAGAACGCGATTCTCTGGCTCCGAGGCGAGGCGCTCTTCCACAAGCGCTTGGAGATCGCGCTCGGGGTAGTTGTAGCCTATCCAGCGCTCGGAATCATCGGTCTGAATGCCGGCGACATAGATACGACCTTGCCAACCTGCGACGGCAGCGTAGCCGAAGAAGGGCAGCGCGTCGGAGGCCGGAGTCAACTCGTAAGCAGGCAGATGCGTGCGGGTATATCCGATTGGCAACAGCGCGGCGAGGGCCCAGCCACGTTGCTCGTCCACTGGCGTACGCTGCCCCAGGGCGTTATGTCCCACGGCCAATCTGTTCGGCAGCATCGAAAGCGTAGCGCCCTCAGGCAACGGGACGAGTTGATCTCGTGTCAACGGGTTTCCGTCGAAATCTAGTGCGCGCAAGTGGCGCAGCTCTCCGACACTCCCGTCAACCGTGCTGTAGAGGACGTAAGGAAACGAGGTGGACCGAGTCATCAGTAAGGCAGCTCCAGCTCAGGCAATGGTTGATCGAGAGGGCGCTCAGGGTCTAGGGCGTCGTCGTCTAGGGTACGCTCGAATACGTCCGGCACCGGCACCTCTGCGGCGCCGGCGGTTTCATGGTCGGCGTCTGTATCGGTCTCAAAGTAGATGACGGTCACGACGAGATGGGCGCCCCAGGCACTCTGCGTCACGAACTGGATCTGTCTTGATGGATTGCTCACCCACTCATCCACAGTCCGCTCGAACGTTGCGAGGTCGTCGCCGCATTCCGCGCTATTGAAGATCCTGGCCCGCTGCATTGGCATCTCCGCCGCGACAGTGTGAAGTGGGGCCGCCTCCGAGCATGTTATGGACCCACGACGGCATGGCAGGCATGATACCACACTGGCACTCGGGAGCTATTGACGGGCTCTCACACGCTGACGCTCGACAAGCGAGAATGCGCTCCTCCAGATGCCAAGAAAGAGTGCGTTGAATGCGAGCACGATGATGGGGAACGGCATCGGGATGCTATGACGCGGATCGACGGCAAGGCGTGCCAGCATCGCGACTGGCCAAGCGCAGAGCCAGGCGAGCTCGGTGCGTTGAAGCATCATACCAAGCGTCTTCGTCGCAGACAGACGGAAGGCGCCGATGAGCGGCGCCACTACAAACCAGCCGAAGGCGAAGGGCAGCGCCGTACCCACGACCGCCCCTAGCGCACCGAGTCCGGACGCCTCATGATGACTGCTGCGGCCGAGCGCTGAGAAGATGAGGAATGACGCTGCGTCGCCAACCACAAGGGCGACCGTACGCCATGGGACGCGGCGCCGGTTCGACTCCGCGATCCCGGCGCCACGGCGAAAAGGTCGTTGTTCTAACATCGGATGCTTTACTTGATCCAGCCGGCAATGGCGACGATGACGGCGAGGTGGACGATCATGGTGATGGGGAAAAGCCAGATGAAGACTTTCGCCCATTCGTCGTCGGTAAGCTGGCCGAAATGGGCGCGACGTGCCTCAGGCGTGCGCTCTGAGGCCACGAGACCGACGGCGACGCGTAAACGTAGGGGTGAGCGGACTGGCGAGTGGTCCACCTGCTGGTGAACCGCCGCGTCGCAGTCTTCGCAGAGCACCCATGATCTTCGCGGCTCTGGCACGTCACCGGTCTCCTCGACAAAGAACAATGTCTTGCCGAGCCGGCGGCGGCAGATGCCACAGATTGGGCGACCGTCCGCCGCCGAGTCGTCGCCCAATTCGAGCGGGGCCACTCGTGAGTGACCCAAGGCGGGCACGTCATCCATGCGCGACTGCCCCTTCCCAGTGCGATTCGGGGCCGCCAGGTATGCCGCCAACCCCGTCCAGTCCTATTGCAGGAAGTACAGGAGCGTTACTACGAAAATCCAGATAACGTCGACGAAGTGCCAATACATCTCACCGGCTGTGACGGCGAAATGTTTCTCCTTTGTGAAGTCTCCCCGCAGCGCGCGGAAGAAGTTCACGCAAAGGAAGAGCAGGCCAGCGGTGACGTGAGCACCATGGAAGCCCGTGATCGTATAAAACGTCGAACCGAAGGTGCCCGTGCTTGGACCGAAGCCGTTGTTGGCGTACTCGAAGACCTGAATCCCCAAGAACGCGGCCCCGAAGAGGATTGTCAAGCCGAGCCAGCGCCAGAGGCCGGCCTTATTGCCCTTCTCGATGGAGCGTGCCGCGAAGTGCATCCAGACGCTGCTGAGCAGCAGGATCGCAAGGTTCACGCCGCCGAGGAGCTTGTCGACCTCGGCATGGGTGGCGTTGAAGTTGTCGCCAGCCCGCACACGCAGGTACAGGTACGAGGCGAACAGATTGGCGAAGAATACAGCCTCAGACGCAATGAAGAAGACCATGCCATACCAGCCGAGACCTCGGGCGACTGGTTTGTGCTCCTCCTGCATCACGGGCTGACGCACGGCGGTGCTGCTCATCGGGGACTACCTCTCCAGGATGACTACGGCAGTTAAGGCACAAAACGAGATGGATAGCCAGGAACTGGGGGTTAGATCGGTTCCAGACCCCAGCCGACCATGCTGATGAAGGAGCCGACGAGCCCGATCACGGTGACAATGAGCGTCACTTCGTAAAACAGCAGGCCACCGAAAGCGATTGCGGCCGAGAGCGCCAGGAAGAGCGGCCAGTAGCTCGGACCGGGCAAGTGGATGCCGCCGTGACCCTCCGCCGTCGCCGCCTCAATCGCCGGCTCACGTACCAGCGCGGGTATAGCCTCTGGTCGCGTGATGACGCGGACGTTCGGCGTAAATCCGATTTCGCGCATCAAGCGGTTAGCTTCGTCCAGATCGCCGGCCTCATTGCGGACGAGCAGTGACTTCACATTCTTGAAAACCCAGAACTGCTCGGAGTCGAGCGCCTTTGCCAGCGCGTCAAGCTCGCCTTCATGACGGATGAAGGTCGCGGTCGCCCCGCTTGGATGGGTGTACACGACCTCGTAGTTCTCGGCCATTGCCGCCTCCTAGAACCCCTATGCGATGCCCAATGGCGATGGGCAGGAACAGCCATGCAGCATCGATTATTGTACCATTGCGCCCGCCGCCAGGCTAGACGGTTCCTCCGTGGATGTGCGCGCTCTGCGAAGCCTGTCGGTCGCGCTCGTCAACGAGCTCGCGCACCGCCTCGACGTCCGTGCGGATGCCGCGCAGTCGGAGGGCAATCCACCCAATATAGACGACCAGCGCAACCCAAAAGATCGCGTAGGCGGCCACAAGAAATGCCGTGTTCGTGCCTTGCATGGGAATCGGTCCTCTCAGTCGTCAAGCTCCACACGCGAGCGCAGGCGCGCCACCGTTGTCTGCTCGCGCTGCAAGCGATAGACCTGAATGAGCAGCAGCGCGTAGAGCAACGTGAAGGCAAGCACCGCGATCAACAACGTAACCACCACAGAAGCCGGGGCCTTTGGCGCCTGGCCGATAGGGATCTGCGGATCTGGGTGGAGTGTTCGCCACCAATAGATCGAGAGATAATTGATCGGCACCGCGATGAAGCCGACGATGCCTAGCACTGCTGCATTACGTGCGCCAGCCTCGGTTCTGCCGGTGTACGAGCGCAGCAACAGATAGCCGACGTAGATGAACCAGAGGACGAGGGTGGTCGTTAAACGCGCGTCCCATTGCCACCAGGTTCCCCAGTAGGCCTTGCCCCATATCGACCCCGTGATGAGGGCGAGCGTCGTGAATACGGTCCCAATCTCGGCGCTCGCATGCGCCACCCAGTCCCATCGCTCGTCGCGCCGCCATAGGTAAAGCGCGCCCGCGAGAAAGACCACGAAGAACGCCAGATACGCGATCCACGCGATGGCGACGTGGAAATATTCGATGCGCTGGACATCACCCTGGAGCGCGTCCGTCGGCGCGTACAGGAACGCCATGATGGTGGACGCCAGGATCGCGAGAGCGGTCACCGCTGCCAGCCCGAGATCTCCATAGCGGCGTATCAGAGTGACCGCGACATTTCTCTGTTGTGTCTCACTGGCAGCTCCACTCGATGTGGAGGCGCCGGGCGACTGGCTCAACACTCGCATAAGCCCCTCATTCTTCGATGACGTACGGGAATAATACGGATGAGATACTGACGAAAATCACGTCGAAAGCCGCTAGCAAGCCGATCCAGGGTGTGTCTCCTACGGTGACGAGGATTCCTTGCGTGGCCTTGACAGCGCCGATGACCACCGGCACCACCAGCGGGAAGATCAGCAACGGGAGCAAGATCTCGCGCGCTCGGGTATTCGCCGCGACCGCTGAGAAGAGCGTCCCGACGGTGGAGATTCCGATCGTCCCAAGGATGACGATGGGAGCTACCCGCGGCGTAAGGACTGGAAGGTTGTAGATCGCCGCAAATATGGGGACCGCTACGATCTCTACGGCGGTGATGAACAGTAGATTCCCAGCGAGTTTCGCCAGGAAAATCGCCTTGCGGTCAACGGGACAGAGGAGCAATCGGTCCAACTGTCCATGTTCCTGCTCGGCTGTCATTGTGCGACCCAGACCCAGGACGCTGGCGAAGACGAAGGCGATCCACAACGCGCCGGGTGCGACAGCCGCTTTATTCTCCACTTGTAGGTCGAAGGCAAAGTTGAAGACGACGAGCACGAGCAGTGCGAACATGCCCATCGAAAGCCAGACCTGGCGGCCGCGGAGCTCGGAGCGGATGTCCTTGCTCAGCACGGCGAGCGTCTGATCCCAGAAGAGGTGTACGCTGTTCATCGCTAACGCCTCCCCTGCTGGAAGGTCTCGCGCGCCTGCGTGACCGTCACCTGATCTGTTTGACCCCTCAGAGCGATATGGCCGCGCACGAGCACCATGACTTGATGTGCCCAGGCGAATCCACGTTCGAGATGGTGAGTCGTGAAGATCGTGACTGCTGCCGTCTCTGCCCGCGTGTGTACGATCTCCTTCAGCAGTTCAAGCGCAGGCTCGTCGAGTCCCGTGTCGGGCTCGTCCAACAGCAAGAGATCTGGGTCATGGAGGATGCCGCGCGCAATCGCGAGTCGCTGGAGCTGGCCGCGTGAGAGATGGCTCGTCCGCTCGTCCGCTTTCGTGCGCAGGCCGATGCGCTCCAACAGTTTGGTCGCGCGCAGATTGCCGTCGCGGAGTCCATACATCCGGGCGAAGAACACTAGATTCTCTCGCGGAGTGAGATCGTCGTAGACGTGTGGCTGGTGGCCCACGTAACCGATGAGCGAGCGTACCATGTCGGCGTCGCGCACCCCATCCCATGTGCCGATCTGGATTGTGCCTGTTGTGGGTTTCGCTAGAGTTGCCAAAATGCGCAGCAGCGTTGTCTTGCCCGCGCCGTTCGGTCCCATGAGCGCCAGAATCGCTCCGGGCTGCAGGCCAAAGGAGATGTTGCTCAGGACGGGCCGATCTTCATAGACCTTGCGTAAACCAGTGACGGCGATTGCCGGAGGTGTGCTCTCGTTCTCGATGGCATCATCCAGCCGGCCCGACGTGTGCAACGGGGTGATGCTCATATGGCACTTCCCCTTCCCGCTTCGGCGTGAGGCTGCTCTGGTGAGGGATGAGCATCGTGAGCCGGTTCTTGCGGTACGTCGCTGCGCTGGTCCGCGGATTCGTTGGAAGTAGGTGCGGCATTGATGGTCGGAGCAGGAGCGAGGGCCCGAAGCAGCGCGCGCAACTGCCCTCTGCGCTCGCGATACTCCGTCTCGTCGAGTTTGCCCGCGGCATGGAGCTGATCGAGCGCGATGTGCTCACGGAGCAGCTCATCCCGCTGGAGGTCGCGAACTCCGTCGCTAACAGGGGACACCGCCGATGCGCCTGCAGCGCTCAAACGTATTGGCAGCCTGCCGAGTCGTAGATACACGGCCAAGACCACGATCATAAGGAGGACAAGCCCGATCCCAACCCCCAGGAGGCTGTCGGCATTGAGATATGGCGCCTCACCCGGTACCGGAAGCTCGCGCAATTGGAAGGATGCGGTCGTTCCGCTCGCCATGCCTAGGCGTTCGAGCATCTGATACTGCGCACCGGCCGCCTGGATGGATGGCCGTAACGAGTAGTCACCGGCCACGACATGCAGATCAATTGGTATGAGCGCCACAACCTGGCTCGCCGCGTATACCGATTTGAACGGAATCGCGAGCGTCGTGCCGTTGTATGGGAGGTCATAAGCGAAGGCAAAATCTGTCCTGCCTGGTGGGATGGTCGTGGCGAGCCCGAAGCCTGTCGGCGCCTGCACGGTCTGTCCCGTGGCGAATCCCGCTCCCAAGACGAGATTGGTAGCGCTAGCCGGCAGCGCGAATCGAAGGAGGTTCATCGGCTGGCCATTCGCCGGGGCGATTGTCGCCACGTAAGCCTTGTTGTCGGTATTGGTGATGGTGACGTTCTCGGCGATTGAGATCCGTCCCGTATGCTGATTGGGCTCGCTCACAACCATCGTGCTTAGGGCAACGGATATGTGGGCGTCACTGGACGTCGTATCGAAGATACGCAGCGTCTGCTGCTGATTCACGAGTTCATCAGCGGTGAGCTCAGGTGTGGCGAAGGTTCCGCCCCCTGAATCAGTTGTCACCACATAGGTGGCGGACGCATCAGGTTGAAGGTGGTCGAAGACAAACGCGCCATGCGCGTCGGTCTCAGCCGACGCGATTTGCTGCGCTTGGCCTCCCGCGATAACGGTAAGCCCTACCATCTGATCGGGTACTGGCGCGTTGCCTCGTGATCCGTTGAGGACCATTCCACGCGCTGAGGTGTCGGCGGCGCGTGCGTGTGCCGCGGCCATCGGCGTCCCGATGAGGAGCGGAGCGCTCGCGCAGCCCAGCAAAATCAGCCTCAAAAGGGAGGAACGGAGTCGCATCATGCTACACCCCCCTCCGCCGGCTGAGACCAGCTTTCCTAGAAGATGTGTTTCTCGCGTGAGATATGGGATATACGGACGGGGATGGCGTGTCCGACCGGGCGGGTGTGTCGGTGCGCGACTGTGCCTTTGCCGTTTTTGCCGTTTTTGCGCTGCGGCCGTCGGCGTGGCTGAGGTCCTGCGACCGCATCACCGCCAATTGCTCGTCAATGAGGGCATCACCGGCGCGTTCCTGATCGTAACGCGCCTTCATGGCGGCGAGGGCACGCTCCTCGTAGCGGTCGCGCAGCGCGAGATAGTCGGAGGCGTCGAGGTTGCCGAGCCGGTGATCGAAGTCTATGTCACGAAGCGCCTGCTTGGCTACCGACTCCGCTTCGATTGAGCCCGCGTCCGACGTGGTCCGTCCGCGCCGAGAGATAGGGGTATCTATCAGCGGATAGACGACCAGAGCCATGGCGGCCAGCCCGAGTAGGATGGCAACGAGAAGAGGCATTAGTCGCGCCCCCTTTCGCTCATCGCCCCGAATCCTTCGTTCGCCGCGATCTCGCGGCGAAGGATCTGCCGATAGCTCTCCAGCCCCGTGGACGGTGCGTTGCCGGTAGCAGCGGGTGTACTCGTGCTCGTTCCTGGCCTGCGGACTCTCAATGCCCTCCAGGCAAAATAAAGCGCAATCGTGGCAAGCAGCACTGGCGGGAACCACATGAGCGCGTTGAAGCCCGCGGTAGGAGGCGCCTCAAGGATGTCGTCACCATAGCGCTGTCGGAAGTAGTCCAAAATCTGCTGCTCCGACATGCCCTCCGAGAGGTCTTGGCGGATAAGGTCGCGCATCTCCTGGGCCACTGGTAGCGATGAGGTCGCGGCGGAGTCGCCGAAGCCGCCGGGCACCTGCACCTGGCTGGCTACCTCTTTGACTCGCTGATCGAGTGTAAGCGGCTGGTTAGCGCGCGCTGCGGCGATCCACCAGACGAGTGCCACGACGAGCGCAATCGCTGCCGGGATGACCAGCGCGGGCCGCTTGATGCTGGAGGGAGCGCTCATACGGCTACCTCCACACGCTCTGGCCGCACATTTTCGAGCAGGGACACGACATGGCGTCTAGCCGGCCACCAACAGACGATCCCGCCGAGCAGCATCACCAGGCCGCCGAGCCAAACCAACGGCACTAGGGGATTGACGAATATCTTGAGCGAGGCGTCGTCGGTACCATGGTAGCCTGAGAGGAAGACATAGAGGTCAGTGACCCCGCTGGTAGTGATGGAGACGATGCTGGTCGGCTGGCTCTCGAAGCCGGGGAAGATCTTCTCTCCCGGCGACACCGTCGATACCTCGTGTCCTGTACCGCGCACGGTGAAATGCGTCTCGATCACCTGCACGGGGCCGTCCTGAGTGGCGTCGATTCCACGATAGGTGAAGGTGTATCCGGCGAACGAGGCACTCTGCCCAGACCGCAAAGTGATGTCGCGCTCCTGCTGGAAGAACTGTGAGCCGATGACGCCGACCGCGAGGAGGATGAGGCCAAGATGCACTACATAGCCGCCGTAGCGCTGCCGATGACGGGCCACGAGGGCATACAGCGCCCGCGGATATGATTCGCCATGCGCGTGGCGTACGCGTGCGCCACGCCACAACTCGTAGGTTATGGTTCCGGCTCCCAGGGCACAGACAGTGAAGGCAAGCGTCGCCCAGAGGTTTGAGACGCCAAGGAGAGGGAGCGTTATCGCCACCACCGCTGAAACGAGCGCAGGCCAGCGCAGATTCCGCCACACGCTGGCCCACGACGCCCTCCGCCACGCGAGGAGTGGCCCTATCGCCATCGCGAGAAGCAGCACGAGGAACAAAGGGCCGTTCACTTGCTCGTAGAAGGCCTTGCCCACGGTCATGGTCTGCCCACGAGCGACCGCCGATAGGATGGGAAAGAGCGTCCCCCAGAGCGTGGCGAATGCGATGCCTGCAAGGAGGAAGTTGTTGAGGAGAAAGCTGCCCTCACGAGAAACGAATGACTCGAACTCATGCTCCGGGCGCAGTCGCGGCAATCGGTAGACGAATAATCCGATGGAGCCAAGCAGCACAACAGTCAGGAAACCCAGGAAGTAAGGACCTATGGCCGAATAGGCGAACGAATGCACCGAGGTGATGACACCGCTGCGAACCTCGAAGGTCCCGAAGATGGAGAGCGCGAACGTGGCCAGGATAAGGGCTACGTTCCAGACTTTGAGAGTCCCGCGCCGCTCCTGGACCATACTGGAGTGCAGGAAGGCTGTGGCTGTCAGCCAGGGAAGAAGGGCTGCATTCTCGACTGGGTCCCATCCCCAGTAGCCTCCCCAACCCAGGACGTGATATGCCCACCACGCGCCGAGCAGGAGCCCTGTTGTCTGGATGATCCAGGCGACCAACATCCAGCGCCGGATAGCCCCGAGCCAACCTGAATCCAGCCGGCCCGTCAGCATCGCCGCGACGGCAAACGCGAACGGGACGGTCCAGCTCATGTAACCCATGAGAAGCATCGGCGGATGCACGAGCATACCAGGGTCTTGAAGGATGGGATTCAAGCCAACGCCGTCATTCGGCACGAGGCGCGTTCGGGCGAACGGTGTGCTGACAAAGTTGAGGACGCCGAGGAAAAAAGCGGATACACCCATGAGCACCGCGACAACGTAGGGCATGAGATCGGCTGGAGCGCGCCGGTGGAGCAGCACTGCGGCGGTTGAGAAAATGCCGAGCATGGTCGTCCAATAGAGCAGCGAGCCTTCCTGGCCGCCATAAAATGCCGCGGTGGAGTAGTACCAGGGCATGGCCAGGCTGGAATGTTGCGCCACATACACGGCGCCGAAGTCGTGCGTGAGAAAAGACGCAAGCAACGCCGAGGACGCGAGGATTTGGAATCCAGCGACCGCGACTACAGCACGGCGCCCGCTTGCGATCAACGCGGGCCGCGCACGCACAGCGCCCGCTATGGAGGTGGCCGCCGCGTAGAGCGCGAAAACCAGCGCAAGCATCAAGCCGATCATGCCTAGGTCGGTAAAGCGCACGTGGGACTCCTAGTTGCCCGTTGACGAGATGCCGGTCTGGCTGCCGCTTGCCGGCTGGCCAGGAGTGGCCGATTGGAACTTGGAGGGACACTTGGCGAAGAGGTTATCGGCGTGGAATACGCCGTTCGTCAGTTTCCCCTCAACCACTACCTGCGCTCCGGATTTGAATGTGTCTGGAAGTGTGCCGCCGAAAACCACCGGCATGCTCTCCGTGCCGTCTACGATCGTGAAGTACACTGCTTGCGACGCGTCATGTGTGATGTTGTCGCTGGCGACATTGCCCGCCACGCGTACATCACGGGTGGAGCATGAGGTGCAGGCGCGCAGCTCCTTGATCGTCATGTAGAACTCGGCGGATGCGCCCGTGTTCGCGAACACGAGGTAGAGCACAGCTCCAGCGACTGCCAGCCCCGCAATGATAAAGCTGATGGGCACGCGGCGGCGGCGCGGGCGGCGCACTGCATCCGGCCGGGCGATCGATTCAGCGAGCATGCGTCTCTCCCAATGAGTCAGCCAGCCAACGTGCCATCAAAGGCGACTACCAGCGCGGCTCCCAAGATAAAGGTTAGGATGCCGAGGCCGAGGATCCACTTTGGCGCGGCCGCCCAGAGCGCTCCCCGATACTTTCGCGGTCTTCTGGCTTCCTGTGCCTGAAGGGCCGCTAGAAGAATCATGGCGACAGCAGCAACCACCTTGGCAACCAGCAGGACGATGTAGAGCGCGCCGGCGGCGCCCGATGTCAGACGGTCGAACGTCAAATAGGCACCGCTCACAACGAGCACGCCGACACACGCATTGACCATCCGCCTGAACAGCGCGGCGATCTCCGAGCCGACGGCCGGATCTGGCTGTGACACGCGAAGGGCCGGGATGATAACCGTTAAGTATATCATGCTACCCCCGACCCACACCGCGGCAGCCAGCGTGTGCAGCGACCGCATGAGCACAGTAAGTAGCCCCATGACAACACCTAAGGCAGGCTCGGCCCCACGAGGCCAAGCCGCTGCGCCCAGGCTGCGAAGACCTCAACCTGGCCGGTCAGATATACGACACCCACGAGAACGAGCACCCCGCCGCTCACGAGCGTGATGCGCCTCCCGTTGCGCTTGGCCCAGCCCAGCGTTTGCAGGCCGATAGACCACCCAAAGCCGACCGCCAAGAACGGCAGCGCGAACCCAAGAGCGTAGATGGCCAGCAGAGCCATGCCGACCATTGGGTTCGCCGTTGCCCCGACGTACGCAAGAATGGCCGCGAGCACTGGACCGATGCAAGGCGTCCATCCGGCGGCGAAGAGCACGCCCAGTGTGAATGGTCCCGCTAATCGCATGGTTTGGACGGTAGAGTCGGGGAGATGCAGACGCCGTTCGCCCAGCAATGCAAGCGCGACGCGGTGTGGCACGAGATCCAGCAGGAAGGCCCCCATCGCTACCATCACGATTCCGGCCAGGGTTTCGAGCACAGGACGGTACGCCACGATGAGCCTGGCCGCTGATGCCGTCAGAAGGCCAAGCGCGATGAATGCCACGGAAAATCCAGCGACGAAGAGAACAGCAGCGGGTGCAAGCCTACGCCGAGCGGGACCCTCTCGAAGATTCGGCGCAGATCCAGACGAGCCCGAGAGATAGCCGATGTAGCCCGGCACGAGTGGAGCTACGCATGGCGAGAAGAACGACAACAGACCCGCCGCGAAGGCAAGTGCCGCCGTCCCCATCCCGATATGCTCCGCCATGTCAGCCACTCCAAACCTGGTAACGCGCGCTCACTTGAGGATCGCTTGGATGCCCTGATCGAGCGTTACATCGTCTATTGCGCCTGGGATCTTCGACAGAACCTTTCCGTCACGGCCGATGAAAATCGTCTCCGGCACACCTGTCACGGCGTAGTCAATCGGCGTGCGCGCTGAGGCGGCGCCACCTGCCGGATAGGGAACTTTGCGGTCCGCGAGGAAAGCCGCCCCGTCGGACTGCTTATCTTGGAAGGCGACGCCGATGAACACCACGCCCTGGCTCTGATACTTCGCCCAGGCCTGCGACAGCACATACTGCTCCGTCTGGCAGTTGTCACACCAGGATGCCCAGAAGTTGACTACCACCGGTTTGCCTTTGAGCGAGCTGAGCGTGAGCGTCTCGCCCGGCTTGCCGTTCCAGACTGAGATGGTGAAATCTGTCGCGGGATGACCGATAAGGGGAGTAGCGGCGCTGTCGCCTGCGGCGTTGCTCGCTCCTGCCAGCCGGACCACCAGCAGGAGCACGAGCGCGCCCGAGATGGCAAACGCCGCCGTCAGCCCAATTACGCTGCGCGGGGTGAAGGCGCGAACCCGCTGGTCCGGCGCTGCAGTCCGCGAAGGTGTTTCATCGTTTTGCGTCATGATAGTTCACATGGGCGGTGCGGGACGAAGAATGCAACTGCCCTTTCGCCCCGCACCATAGGGACTAGTGGCCTTCGGAGCGCCAGTCGGCGCGGTCGGGATGCTTCGTGTCCCAGAGCGGCCGGCGGCTGCGGACCACAGGAATCGTCGCAAAGTTTTCGACTGGCGGGGGTGAGGTCGTCGCCCACTCCAGCGTGAACGCATCCCACGGGTCGGAGACTTCGTTCGCCGGCTTCATCAGCGTCTTGACGAAGTTGAAGAGGAACACGAGGACGCCTACGATCAAGAAGATAACGCCCAGGCTGGCGACAAGGTTGAGCTCGTTCCAACCAAGGTCGGACGGGTAGGTGTACTGCCGCCGCGGCATGCCCAGCAGACCGAGGATGTGCATGGGGAAGAAGGCAAGGTTCAGGCCGATGATGAACAGCCAGAATTGGATCTTGCCTAGTGTCTCGTCGAGACGCCGCCCGCTCATCTTCGGGAACCAATAGAACAGGCCCGCGAAGATACCTAACGCCGCTCCACCGAAAAGGACGTAGTGGATGTGGGCCACCACGAAGTAGGTATCCGTGATCTGGTAGTCGAAGGGCACGACGCCGAGGGCCGCGCCGTTGAGGCCACCGATGAGGAACATGGCGACGAAACCCGTCGCGTAGAGCATGGGCGCATGGAAGCGCAGCTTGCCGCCCCAGGTGGTCGCGACCCAGTTGAAGATCTTGACCGCGGTGGGAATGGCGATAAGCGTCGTGGACGAGGCGAAGAACGCCTGGGCGACCGTCGGCAGGCCGACAGCGAACATGTGGTGTGCCCAGACGGTGAAGCTGAGGAAGCCGATGGCGACACCCGACCAGGCCACGAAGGTGTAGCCGAAGATCGGTTTGCCTGAGAAGACCGGCAATATCTCCGAGATCATGCCGAAGGCAGGCAAGATGAGGACGTACACCTCGGGGTGGCCGAAAGACCAGAACAAGTGCTGCCAGAGCAGCGGATCACCGCCGAATCCCGACTGGTAGAAGTGAGTGCCGAGGTGGCGGTCGAAGAGCAGGAAAAAGCTCGCGACCGTCAGGCTGGGCAGCGCGAACACGAGCAGGAACGACGTCACCATCGTCATCCAGACGAACAGTGGCATGCGATTGATGCTCATGCCGGGTGCGCGCATGCGTAGGATCGTGACGATGAAGTTCAACGATCCTACCAGCGACGAAATGCCGAGCAGGTTGATGCCGATGATCCAGAAGTCCATGTTGGGGCCGGGCGCGAAACAGCCCTGGTTACCAAGGCCGGCGGCCGACGCTGCGGCCTGCGCCTGTGCCTGGAAGGTCTGTGCCGCGACATGCTGGGCGAGGCAGCCCGGAGTGGCCTCGGTGAGCGGCGCATAGCTAAACCAACCAGCATTCGGGGCGGACCCGAAGAGGAAGCTGCTAGTCAGAGCGAGCGCGCCGAAGAAGAGCATCCAGAAGCCCAGTGCGTTGATGCGCGGGAAGGCCATGTCGCGCGCACCAATCATCAGCGGCACCAGATAGTTGCCAAAGCCCGCCATGGTCGGCATCACAAACAGGAAGATCATGGTCGTGCCATGCATCGTGAAGACCTGATTGTATGCCTCAGGGCTCAGGAGCTTGTTGTTAGGCTGCGAGAGCTGCCATCGGATAAGCGAAGCCTCAACTCCGCCGAATAGGAATGAGATGAAGCCCGTGTAGAGGTACATGATACCGAGCTTCTTGTGGTCCGTGGTGGTGACCCACGAGCCAATGGCTGTCTCGCTCCATCGCCTGCGCGCGGTACGCCCCCGCGTCGCGATACTGCCGACTGCCATGGGTCCTCCTCTAGTGTCCGGTCGCCCCTTGGCGCTGCGCCGGACCCTGCCGGCCGCGCACCGTCCATCGGCGCGCGGCCCCTCCGCCGTTGTTATTGCAGACTCTCGAGATATGCCACCAAATCATCGAGCTGGGACTGCGAGAGCGCCTTAAACTGAGGCGCCGCGCTCCCGTCGAAGCTGGGCATGTCGCTGTCAGGTTTCACGTCTTGCGCATGGGCAACCCACTGTTTCAGGTTGTCTGTGGTGTTCGTGAGCACGCCACCAGCGATGTAGCCGCGACTGCCGAAATGGGTGAGGTTTGGGCCGATGAGCACCGCGCCCTTCGGCGCCGCGCCTATGGCGTGGCATCCACTGCAGCCCGCCGACTTGAACACGGTCTGACCGCGCTCCGCGGTGCTCCCAGCGGACGGATTTGAGGGATCTTGCTTTTGTTGCGCCAGCCAAGCGGTGTAATCTGCCTGGCTTTGCACCACCACATAGAAGTCCATGTGCGCGTGCTGCGCTCCGCAAAACTCAGCACACTCGCCCCGATACGTGCCTGTCTTGTCGGCCTTAAACCACAGATGGTTGTCGTGGCCGGGAATCATGTCTGTCTTGCCAGCCAGCTCGGGTATCCAGAAACTGTGGATGACGTTGTCTGTAAAGAGCTTCACGTCCACTGTGGTTCCCACTGGAACGTGCAGCTCGTCGGCCGTCACGACGTTACCATCGTTCGGATAGCGGAACTCGAACCACCATTGGTGTCCGAGAGCGGTGACGTTCAACGTGTTCGGATCGGCTGGCTTGGCGAGGCTGAACATCGTGCTCACCGTCACCGCCAGAATGCCGAAGAGAACCAGCGTCGGCACGGCGGTCCAGATGATCTCGATGGTCGTATTGCCGTGGATCTGGCGTGCCTCCGGTGCGTTGGGTCGGTCGCGGAAGCGGAAGACTGAGACTAGCAACACGGCCGTGACGCCGATGAAGATCACCGACGCCAGGATCAGGATGAACCACCAGATGTTGGCCTCACGCAAGGCAACAGGTCCTTGTGGGTTCGTGATCGTTGCCGAGTTGTCGCCGCAGGCGCTCAGAATTGCGGACACGACCAGCGCCAGCAGCGCGATTCCGGTCCACCGCTTGAGTCGTAAACGGCTTCGCATGTTGTGTGACCTCGACCTCCTTGGCCCACCGCGCGAGGTGGTGGGCCGGCCTCAAAACGACATGATTATGAAAGCGCTTTGATGATCAGCGGCGGAAATTCACATGTTCCCATGTTCTCTCCGCTACGCGAGCAACGTTCTTCGTCACCTCCCCAGAAGCCCACGCAGCTCGGTAACGATCTCGGCAGGAGAAAAGGCGCTGTCATACAGCGTCCGCTCGTACCCTTGACCGTCGATCACAAAGACCCCGACAACGTGAGACACCGTACCGATCTGTATCGAAGCGTCCCCCGAGGGCTGCACGGCGATGTGATATGCGTCCCAGACGGGATGAAGGCTCGCCGCGGATCCCACGAGGTACCGCATAAATCCTTCCAGGTGATGCTGGCCGACGAATGTGCCTGCGGACGCCTGGGTGTCCCCAACTGGGTCAACACTCACAGCCACCCATGTGACCTGCGACGCGCGGTCGCCGAGTGCGACCACTGCCGAGTGGAGCTTCTCTGCCGTCAGCGGGCATTCGTCCGGGCAGTGCGTATAAAGAAACGTGAGCACGACCGGGCGCCCGCGCAGCGCTGCCAGCGAGACAGTTGCACCAGATTGGTCCACGAGTGTGAAGTTCGGGGCGACAACGTTGCCCAGGTCGGTATGGTCGGCGGACGTTGTCGCACTGACGGCATCGGAACTCTGCGCACTCAAGACGTGGTCGCGCACGACAATAATGGTGCCGACGAGCACCACCAGCGCGACGACCATGACGCGCGAGATGAAGCGAAGTCGCAGTGCGGTGTTTGCCATTGCCCCCGTTCCCAACTAGCGCACGACGCGGTCGACGACCATCAGGGCAAACAGGATGGCCAGATAGTAGTTGGAGAACCAGAACATCGTTCGCGCCGCGCGCAGCGTCTTCTGGCGAACCAGCGCGATGGCCAGCGCCAGCAAACCAAGCCCGAGTACTGAGGAGGCGATAAGGTAGAAGATGCCCATCGCGCCGATAGCAAAGAGCACGAGGGTAGACCCGATGAGCAGCAGCGTATAGAGGATGATCTGCCGGCGGGTTTCATCCTCCCCCGCGACTACGGGCAGCATCGGCACACCCGCTCGTGCGTAGTCGCTCTTGAGCATAAGCGAGAGCGCCCAGAAATGCGGCGGAGTCCACAAGAAGATGATCATGAACATCCACACCGCCGGGAGGCCCACAGCGCCCGTAACCGCCGCCCAACCGACCAGGACCGGCACCGCGCCCGCTGCGCCCCCAATGACGATGTTCTGCGTCGTGGTGCGCTTGAGCCACATCGTGTAGATGAGGACGTAGAACGCAATCGCCGAGAGTGCCAGCAGCGCACTCAGGAGGTTGACGAAGCGGTAGAGCAGCCCAAACGATAGTGCCGCCAGGATGAGGCCGAAGGCCAGAGCATGCGCCTCAGGCACGCGCCTCGCCGGAATTGCCCGGCTTCGCGTGCGTGACATGACCTGATCGATATCGCGGTCCCAATAGCAGTTGATCGCGTTGGCGCTCCCGGCGGCGAACGCTCCACCTAGCAGTGTGGCCAAAACGAGGCTCCATGCGGGGAACCCACCGGCTGCAACCACCATCGCCGCAAGGGTGGTCCCAAGCAACAGCACGGTAACGTGCGGCTTCATGAGGCTGATGTACGCCGCGAGCGTGGCACGGGTTGAGACAGCGCCTATTACAGTAGCGCGTTGCATGCGGGGCTATATCCCTTCAGGCGTCTCCAGCGCTCGAGTTTGGAGCGCATTACGAGAGTATAGCAGAACTGCCTGACTTCAAACTTGCAGCCTGGCTCTCGATCCTTACAAATTCCTGAACGAATCTCGGAAGCGTGAGTGACGCCAGCCCCGTTGCGAGGGCGTTTGAGCCGACCTATAGTACCATATGATGAGTTAATCAGCGCCAGATTTAGGCACTCGTAAGGTCGGCCACGCACGTGTCTCATATTCGCCAGACTATGACTGATCCGCGCTCACAGGGTGGACGCGCTGTCTCTGATAGCGTTGCCCGCTCGCTAGGCGGCTCTGCGTCGCTACCGCCGTCGGCTCGTGCGCTGTCTACTCTCGCGGACGTCGTCTCGGATGCGCTCTTCCTGGTAGACGCTGGCGCGCGCATTATCTACCTCAACGATCGTGCGGTCGCACTGCTTGGTAGTACTGTGGGCAGTGGAGCAAGCGCGTACGAAGCGCTTTCCCGCCTGAGCGAGTATGATAGCGCTCCAGAGGTTGCCAATGGCCGCCTGCTTGACCTATGGCGCCGCACTTACGCCGGCAACAGCGTCGTGCTCGGGACGTCAGGCAAGGGTGAGCTTGCTGTGCGTGTCGTGGCGCTCACCTCGGGTAGTGCGAAGGCCGCGCTTGCCGCCGTGATCGTGTCCGAGATCCGTGGAGCTCAGGCTTTGCCTCCTTCCGGGTCGCCAGCGCAGGTCGCTTTCGCGGATGCTCTTTCCGCCATGCTTCGTCATTTTCAGGGTGCTGTGGAAGCGCTGGCCCACTCAGGGCAGGTGCGCGACGTCTCCGCGACAAAAGCGATCGATAGACTACGCGACGACTCAGGCTTCTTAGGGCGTGCGGCGACAACGCTAAGTAGCCTCCTGCGCCTTACCACTGGTGAGACTCCACCCGAAACGACCTCAGTAGATCTCAGCGATGTGCTGATGGCCACCATGCCGCAATGGAAGCCGCGCGCACCGCGACATTCGTTTGAGCTTGCACTGGCGGGTGAGACGCCTCCGGTGCCGGCCATCGAGCCGCTTGTGACGTTAGCGCTCGACGGGCTGTTGGAGGCTGCTACGCTATGGACTCCCGATGGAGGCGTCATACGCGTCACCGTGAGATCGAGCGACGACGGCGTCAGCGTTACCGTGCGGCCATATAGCACTGGACAATATCTTGGGCCGCGCAGCAACGATGCTGTTCCGAGGTCCGCGGTTTCGGAGGCGCAGCCACCCGAAGTGCGGCCGCGTGCAGAGGTGGGGCTTGCGCTCGCACGCGCGGTGCTTGAAGCGCATGGTGGCCGTCTCAATACCGAACCGGCTTCTGCCAGTGGTCTCGTGACAATCAGAGCTGACTGGATTGGCGATGGCTTGGTCCCTGTGAAGATAACCACGGCAGCCAATCCTGCCGCGTCTGGAAATCAGATGCTCCAAGGGGCCTTAGACCGAGGAGGACGGCAGGTTCTTCTTGTCTGGTATCCCGATGGCCGAATGCTGCGATACCTACGGGCCAATCTTGAGTCGCGCGGATTCGATGTTGTATCCGCGGGTGCGCCTTCTGAGCTTGCCTCCCTAGTTGAACGTGAAGAGCCTGACGCCATTCTGGTTGACGTCGAAGGGGCCACCTTACAGACGAAGCGACTTGTGGACGAGCTGCGATCTCTCACCGAGGCGCCCGTCCTCATGCTGGCATCTGAGTACAACTCAGATCAGTGCGTGGACTTACTGAACGCTGGTGCGGCGGATTACATCGGTAAGCCATTCAACATGGAGGAGCTGATTGCCCGCCTCCACGCTGCGCTGCGTAGTCGTGTTCCTACCGGTGCTGAGCGCACTGCCAGCCGGATTGTGCGTACGGGTGACCTCAGCGTGGACCTCGCGCAGCGAATTGTCACTGTCGGTGGGAGCGAAGTTCGCCTGAGCAGAACCGAGTTCAAATTGCTCCGTGTCCTCGCGCAGCACATCGGGACCGTTCTTGCGCACGATATACTGCTTGAGCGCGTCTGGGGAGCGGGCTATACCCAGGAGAGCGATTTCGTCTGGGTATATGTGCGCCGGCTGCGGCGCAAGATCGAACCTGACCCCTCGCATCCATGTTACGTCGTCACGGTCCCCGGCGTCGGCTATCGTCTGGCGCGCCTCGACGTCCCCATCCACGGCCCCAAAGAACTCTGAGTGCTGATCGCGCTGTATCGCAGACCACGAGCGACGGCCCTTGTGGGTGCCAGCTCTGTCGCCAGCTCTGATATATCGGGAAAACACCTGACTTCGGAATAGGGTGTCAACCCTATCACTCCTGAAGGTGCCGTTCTGTTATACTCTTGTGTGGCCTGACAATTGGTGACTTACCCATATCGTCTTATACGTGCTACGCACTCGTCTCGCTGTCACGCGACGCCGTCGCCGCAAATGCGGCATCGCAATACGAGCAGTGAGTCGCGCTCGTCGAAAGGATCCGCCCGACATGAAGAAGGCTGCATTTGCCGTCGTTCCACTTCTCCTGCTCCTTGCAGTCGCCCTCGGCGCCTGTGGCAAGAGTGCCGCCAGCTCCTCAGGCGGCAGCGCGCCCGCAGCTGGCAACAGCGTGACGATGAGTGCCACTAACTTCGATCAGCACACCATCACCATTAAGGCGGGCGACACTGTCACCTTCGATGACGCGAATGGCGCCTTCCACCAGATCTGCCTGGGCAAGGACATGGTCTGCGACAAGACTGCCAAGGGCCCGCAGGACGTACAGGGTGACGGCTTTGCGATCAATCCTGGCGAGAAGAAGCCGATCACGTTCGCTGAAGCCGGCACCTACGCCATTACCTGCTCCGTCCACCCGAATATGAACGTTGTCGTCACGGTTCAGTAGTCGGTCTCGTTCACTGAATTGGCGGGCTCCTCTGCTTGGGGAGCCCGCCTTTGTTTGTTTGACCGCTGATTTCCGGCTCGCCGCGTTGGGGCTCCCAGGCTAAGGACGTTGACGGCCTGCCGCCAGTGCCGTAGGATGCGACACGCAGCCGACGTTAGGAAACGTCGTGCGAGGTTGTGCCCAGTGGGCAGGTGTTGCGAGAGGAGTGAGAATGGGCTTCGGCTCTCGTGCGTCATCGCTCGTGGCGGCCAGTGCGGCGCTCGCGATTCCCACGCAGATGCTCTACATCGCTCTGATCGTAATTGCGCTGGTGTTCATCGCCCTCCTGCTCATTCGAACACAACGATTGCGTGACGAGTCCATGCTGGCGAACGAACATGTGGCCGGTGCTCGCGACCTCCGCGGCTATGCTCTTGCCTTACTAGATGCTGGCCATGAAGATGCCGCTGCTGATGCTGTGCGTGCCTATCTCGACCGAATCCCCGCCGACGCTGGATTCCGCGCGCTTTTGGGTGCGCTCGTGGCGAGGCGTGGAGACCCTACCGGAGCCGCCGAACATCTGGAACAGGCGATTCGCCTGCTAGGACCCGATGGCCAACTTCCTCCGATCCAGCGACAGCGCCTTGCGTTTGCTGTCGCGACTGGGCTGGCTGCCGTACTTCGCGGCGCTGGACGCACGGCCGAGGCGGATCGCTACCTCCGCATGGCTCGTGCACTGCCCGTGGGCCCTTTTGGTGATGAGCGCTCCGGCGACACGCAGGCGATCCTAGAAACCGTCCGCGACGAAGACGCTGAACAAAGTGTATTTGAGCGCCTCTCTGCTTGGGGTGATGCCCCCCCAGAGCCACGCGCACCGGGCTTCGCCGACGCGGGCGTCGCGCTCGGGTTCTTCCGCGCCGCGGCGCGTCGAGGACACCCCTCGGTTCGCTTACTGGCTGACAAAGCGCTTGCCGAAGAAGCGGCGGGAAGGCCAGCGGATGCCGCAAAGACGCTTCGCAGAGCCCTGCACGAATCGCCGCGCGATCCCTGGTTGCTTCATGTGCAGGGTGAGTATCACTGGCGACATGGGCGGCTAGCGGAGAGCCTCCAGGCTTTCAGCGAGGCGTTGCAATTGGCGCCTGGCCGCTCCGGCACGGCGGCGGCTGGCGCTAGTGTGCAGATGCGACTAGGTCGGCTAGATGAAGCCACGCGCCTTCTTCACCGTGCGATGCAGCAACGACCAGATATCAGCCTGTTGCCGGTATTGTATGGCCAGGCGGCGCAACGGCTAGGGCAAGTGCCCGAGGCGGAGGCTGCGTTCGCCCGCGCTGAACAACTCGGTGCAAACGACGCCAGTTTCCAAACGGCATACGCCGATCTGCTCGCCGCAGCGGATAAGCCACAGCCAGCGGAGGCCCGCTACCAATTAGCAGCCCGGGCCGACGGTCCTCGTGGTCTCGCGCTCGCCCATTACGGCGAGTTTCTGTTTGCTCGAAAGCGCTATCAGGAAGCCGACGAAGCTCTTACGCAGGCGCTACACTTGGATGGAGGCGAGGAGTCCGCCCTCGCCCTTGCGCGCCTCGATTTGGCGCTCGGCAGGCTCGACCGCCTTCAGGAGCATGTGCAAGCGGCGGTCAATGCGCCAGTGCGCCAGGCAGAGGCACGTGTGCTACAAGCGCGAATGCTCCTTATCAACGAGAAGTATGAGGAGGCGGCAGGAGTCGCGTCGCGTCTCATCGAGCTAGAGGTCAAAGATCCCGAAGTGTATCTCTTGATGGGCCAGGCGCTGCTTCAGGTCGGTCGCATTGATGAAGGGCGCGCGGCGTTGACTGAGGCTGCGCGCCGCGATTCCCGGCTGGCGGAGACAAAGTTGGCTGATGCGCGTGGATTGTACGAGCATGGCTACCTGTTCAGTGCCCGTCTAGCTGCCGCAGACGCGCTCGCCTTGCGGCCGGATTGGCCCGCGGCACGCGAGGGTTTCGACAGGATCAGCCAGGAGTTGGCCGCACAGCCCGTCCGTCGTCACCGTACAACCGCCCGCCCAGCGATTTGACGTTCCCCGCCGAGCGAAAACATAATGCCTGGGGACATGTGCGTCTCTTTCTCCATTGAGCTAATTAAGACAGCAGCACGTGAGTAATCATCTCCACCAGGGGCACTCCCAGAGTAGTGCGGACGCCTATGACGTCATCGTCGTCGGCGCGGGACATGCCGGCTGCGAGGCGGCCTTGGCTAGCGCCAGGATGGGCCGTCGAACGCTGCTCCTGACGATGAATCTAGACAGCGTCGCCCTTATGCCCTGCAATCCCTCGATTGGAGGACCGGCTAAGGGGCACTTGGTCCGTGAGATCGACGCCCTTGGTGGCGAAATGGGACGCAATACCGACAAGACGTTCATCCAGATTCGCCTGCTGAATACGGGCAAAGGCCCGGCTGTGCAAGCGTTACGTGCCCAGTGCGATAAGCAAGCGTATCGTCTGAGCATGAAATATACGCTTGAAACACAGCCGGGCCTTGACCTGAAGCAGGACACGGTAGCCCGACTCCTTTCTGATGCGGATGCCACTGGTCGGCCAGTCGTACAAGGGGTAGTCACCACAAACGGTACCACCTACTCAGCCGCGAGCGTGGTGCTCACCACAGGGACATTCATCAACGGCCGGCTTGTCATCGGTGAGAAGACGCAGGCCGGTGGGCGCGCCGGCGAGGCGCCAGCGCTCGGTATTTCAGGCGCACTGACCGAACTGGGTCTGGCAGTGCGCAGGTTCAAGACCGGAACGCCACCGCGCATCGATGCTCGGACCGTGGACTTCTCGGCAAGTGTGATTCAGCCAGGCAGCCGGACCCCCCTCTACTTTTCGTTCGATCCAGCGTCCCGTGAAGAGGTTTTGCTGGCTGGGCGTCCCAATCCCTTATATCCCCTTCCACCCGAACACGTCACGACTTGGAGGTCCCAGCTTCCTTGTTATCTGGTCCACACCACCCCTGAGACCCACGACATCATCAAGCGTAACCTGCACCGCTCGCCTCTCTACTCCGGAATCATTGAGGGAACTGGCCCGCGCTACTGCCCTTCAATTGAAGACAAGGTGGTTCGGTTCGCCGACAAGGAGACACATCAGATCTTCTTGGAGCCAGAGGGATGGAGGACGAACGAGGTCTACGTCCAGGGTATGAACACAAGCCTGCCCGAAGACGTGCAAATGGACATGCTGCGGAGCGTACCCGGCCTTGAGCATGTCGAGCTCATGCGCACTGGATATGCGGTCGAGTATGATTACGTTCCTCCCGACCAGCTCCTGCCCACGCTCCAGGCGAAGGCTGTTGTCGGGCTATTTCTTGCCGGCCAGATCAACGGCACGTCGGGCTACGAGGAGGCCGCGGCCCAAGGCATTATGGCTGGCGTTAACGCGGCACTCCATGCCTGCGGCGACGCCCCCTTCATCTTGCGTCGCGACGAGGCTTACATCGGCGTTCTCATCGACGATCTCGTTACAAGGGCGCCTGCTGAGCCATACCGTCTGCACACCTCACGAGCAGAGCACAGGCTCCTCCTGAGGCACGACAACGCGGATCTCAGGCTGTCGGGCCATGCACACCGCTTGGGTCTCATCTCCGCCGAACAGTTCGAACGGGTCGAGCGGCGCAGCCTCCTCGCGGACACTGCTGAGCAAACGTTGTCGCGCACCGTCTTCACGCCGGCCGCTCGTTTGCAAGAACATGCTGAAACGCTGGGCCTACGTCCGCTGTCACACGCGATGACCGCGAATGAGCTGCTTCGACGCCCTGAGGTGACCTACAGCGCAGTACGCCAGCTTGCCCTACAAGTGAACGATGACCTTCCCGAGCTCGATGCGGATACCGCAGTCGAGGTTGAGTTGCGTGTAAAATATGCGGGCTACGTGAGGAAAGAGCATCAAAGTGTTCGGCGGCTTTCGCGGCTCGAAGATGCGTCCATTCCGGAGCTGATCGATTACGAAGAGTTGGATGGCCTGCGCAAAGAAGCCAGACAACATCTCTTGCGTGTACGACCCATGACAATTGGCCAGGCTGGTCGCATACCCGGCGTCACACCGGCGGATGTTTCGATCCTGCTCGTCCATGTCGAGCGCATGCGTCGCTCGGCGGTACGTGCGCGTCGGGCCTGATCTGCCCGTCAGATAGTGCCGCTGGGTGTTAGCGATCAACGGTACGCTTGACGCGGCCTATAGCATGGCGACGGCGCACGTGAGCATACTATCTGTGGGCAGAACGTTCCGCAGATATCCAAAGACACGACTGCAAGGTCTCAAGGAGGCAGGCACGTGCGCATTCTGATCGTGGATGATGATCCCCTCGGAAGCCGCATGATGCAATTCTTGTTGTCTGAGCAGGGGTATCACGTGGACACAGTAGACAATGCGCGTGGTGCGCTGGCAATGGTCGAGCGCCAGCCTCCTGATCTCATGCTCCTAGACGTCAACCTGCCTCAGCTTAGCGGCTTTGAGATGTATCAGCGCCTCCTTGACCATGACTACGACCTGCCGGTCATCTTCGTGACGGCGAAAGGCGAGCTCGAAGATCGATTGCAGGGTTTGCGGATGGGCGCTGACGACTACATCTGCAAACCATTTCAACCGGCTGAGCTCACAGCTCGTGTAGAGGCCGTCCTCCGGCGCTACCGCAAGGCGAGCGTA
Source organism: uncultured Ktedonobacterales bacterium (assembly GCA_964469715.1). Classification (GTDB taxonomy): domain Bacteria; phylum Chloroflexota; class Ktedonobacteria; order Ktedonobacterales; family JADMIN01; genus CAWAWP01. The sequence continues at coordinate 26,920 of CAYYCB010000004.1, forward strand.
GGCGACGGCAAGCAGGTGCGTGCCGGAGATCTAGACATCGACGTCGCCGCTCTCGAAGTACGCCTGCCCGATGGGCGGAACGCACGACTCACACCGACCGAGATGAAGCTCTTGTTGCAGCTCGCCCAGCGACCTGGGCGTGTGATAGCTCGTGACGAGCTCATGGAGAGCGTCTGGGGCGAGAACTACGTCGGCGAGAGCAACATCGTCGACGTCTACATCCGGCGCCTGCGCATCAAGGTTGAGCGCGACCCCGCCAATCCCGCGCTTATCCAGTCAGCACGCGGCCAGGGCTATCGTCTCGGCGAGGCGGCCGAATAAGATCTCGTGCGGACGAAGTATGAGGATAGGTGGGCGATATGATGCGTGTGAAGGAGTACGCTGACGACGTAGACGCACGCGCAGGCGTCATGGCCCTCGATATCGCGCGTGCGGCCGCGGGGCAAGCGTCAGCGGCGACACTCTTCCAGAGCCTCACCAATTATCTAGTCACCGCGCTAGATGTGGATTCTGCCTCTCTTTTCTTGCACAGCGCCGATCATTACACCGTGCGTTCGCGCCCTTCACTGCACGCAGTCTCTTTGAGTGTGCGCGGAGCCCAGAGTGATTCACTAACGCGCAGGCTCAAAGTTCACGCTTACCGTGCCCAAATTGCTGGTCATGCCGTCTCCCGAATCATCACTGGAAGCGATGTATCTAAGAGGCAACAGGTAGTTGCAGTCCCGTTAGGCGGCAAGGATACATGGGGTGTCGTAGCGGCAGAAGGGCCAGCGCATGGTTACGCGGAGACGCATGACGATCTCGCCCGATTGCTAACGGCAGTGGCGCCGTCCCTCTCACTCGCCATACGCCAAGCGCATCTAACCGAAGTGGCACAGCATACCGAGCACCGCGCAGCGCAGCGTAGCACGCTGTTTTCCGTGACCTCTGAAGCCATTCTCTCCATTGGTGAAGACTTCGTCATTCGTGAGGTGAACCCCGCATTCGCGCGCCTCTCGGGATGGCCGGAGTCGACCGCTGTGGGCGCGTCGTGCATGGAAGTCCTGAAGTGCCGAGATGAGCGCAAGACCTTGCTCTGCGGGACAAATCGATGTCCGATCTCCAGGGCATTCAGAGGTGAGGACGACGAAGAACAATCAATTCGCGATCTCACATGGGAAACCCGCACGGGGAAGCGCCTCGACCTGTCGGCCAGTGTCGCGGTACAGCGGACCTCGCAGGATGTGCTCTCGGTCATCGTCGCACGCGACGTTACCGCACTCAACGGCGCGAATCGTATGCGCGCCAATTTCATCTCTATGGTGTCTCACGAGCTTCGCACCCCGCTCAACTCCGTAAATGGGTTCCTCGAAATCGTGGCCGAGGGTCAGGTGGGGCCGCTCAACGAGCGGCAGCTTGAATTCCTCACCTATGCGCGCATTAGCACGCAGCAGCTCACAACGCTCGTCGAAGACATCCTATTCATCAGCAAAGCCGATTCTGGGCTGTTCACCTTACGGGTGACTGATGTTGAGGTCAATCGACTGGTTGAACACGCGCTGCAAGCTGTGCGAGCGGCCGCGGATAAAGAGCAGATGAGGATCTCTCTCTCGATTGGGCCGGATGTCGCCGTGGTGCGTGGCGACGAGCTTCGCCTTCAGCAAGTGCTCACAAATCTGCTGGGCAATGCTGTCAAGTTCTCGCCGCCAGAGAGCGTGATCGACCTGTGTGTGGACTGTCGAGGCCAGGATGTCGTGTTCTCGGTCGCGGATCGAGGGCCGGGTGTCCCGGTAGAGGACCACGTTCGTATATTCGAGCGATTCTATCAGTCAGACAACGCTATGCGCGAGCGATCGGGCGGTTATGGCCTCGGGCTGGCGATTGCAAAACTCATCGTTGAGCATCATGGCGGCCGCATCTGGGTGGAGAGCCCACCTGAGGGGGGCGCGACGTTCTACTTCACGGTCCCTACGTCGTAGTGTGAACCCCGCTCAGCTTTAGCGGCGCGCATCGAGGATGAGGCGCGGGCTGTCGTGCTCGAAGGGCCCCAGATCGTAGGAGCCGTAGGTCGACTCGATGGAGAACCCCGCACGCAGCACTTCAGAAACTACCTCTCCATAGGTCAGGGCGGCCAACAACATGTTGGAGGTGGTGCGTTTCACAGCGTCGCCTTGGTGATAGAGATCGTAGACGTGCAGCACATCAACCGTTGAAGGCAGCGGACCGGGTGTGCCGGCGACAAAGTGCATCAGCTCGCCCGACGAGTCAGGCAGCGCCCACGACCCTTGCCACCACAGCAAGCGCGGGAACTCAAGTAAGCGCTTTGGACCTAAGAGGTCAATATCCAGAACGATCTGTCCCCCCGGCCGTATCAGGCGGCTAACCGCGACCAGCGCTTCGTAGCGGTCGTCAACGGTCGTCAGGTGGGCATATGAGCCCTGGCCGAATAGCGCCATATCGAATACCTGGGTTGTGGAGAGCCCAGGAGCAGTCGCCGATCCTTCCTCGGAGCGCACCCGATGTCGTACGCGGTCGGGCAGCTTAAGAAACCGTTCTTCGGCTCGGCGGCGCATGGCCGTTGACGGTTCGATGCCAGTCACCTGATGCCCTGCGGCGGCTAGTGCCGCCGCGATTCGGCCCGTCCCACTGCCGATCTCGACGATGGCTGCTCTCCCAGATGCGGGAGCTGCGACAAGCGACAGGTAGCATTCGATGTCGTCCGCGAAGGTGTCATGCTCAAGGTCATACCACTCGGCAATACCGTCGTATGGATCGAACTGATCGCTCACCTGCCCTGCTCCCCGCGTGATGAATTGCCGTTCCTCTCATTATGCCCAACTATGGGCCGCGGTTCGCAAGGGCGATCCCTATTGCCCAAATAGAGAAGCGGCAGGCCGCGCACAAATGCGCGCGGCCTGCCGCTTCAAGTGCGCCGTTGCTAGCGCGTAGAGGAGCTCAACGACTGCTGAGCCTGGTCGGCTGTGGTGTTAGTCGCCTGCTGCGCCTGATTGAGCGTGTTGTTGACCGCTTGGCGGCCCGTCTCGATGGCGCTCGTCGCCTGGCCGCGGAGGTCTCCGAGCCGGCTCTGCGCCGTGTTCTGCCACTCGTTGAGTCGTTCCTGAAGCTGTGCGCGAGTCACATCACCCCGTTGCGGCGCGAAAAGCAACCCCAGCGCGGCGCCGATAGCGCTACCCCAAATGAACGCGCGAATCGTCTTCATGGTACCGAAACCTCCTGATCGGTGAAACGTCTGTTTGCCGCCGCACCCGGCCGACACGCGGAAGCTTACTAGCAATCCCTGTGCCAGTGGCAGGTCATCTTCAGGTAGCAAGGAGCTCGGTGTCTTCCAATATCGGACGGCTCGGCAAGGCATACAATGAGGTCTCAGCCGGCCTCAACTTCGATGCCTAGTCGTCCAAGCAGACCCCGCACGATGGATGCGGGATATGATACCGGGAGCCGTCCTGCAGGCCCATGAGAGTCCGACCCGGCGCTTACGACTAAACCCTTCTTGGCCGCCAATTGGCTATACGCGGCGACTTGCTGGTCGCTGTGCAGGGGATAGTACGCCTCGATGCCGTCTAGCGCCGTCTCACCAATCAGTTCTAGCACCAACTCTGGAGAATATTCCTGTATTTCTCCGCCTCCCCGCCCTGGATGCGCCAAGATTGCCAGCGCGCCAGACGCATGAGCAGCTGCAACGACGTCGCTCAGTGGTGAAGTCGCGATGACATATCCCGCGTCGGTAATCTGCTCCAGCGCGGCGTCCATGCTCGGTGCGTAGCCGTGAGAGACCAGCAAGATAGCATTATCCACCGGACGCCGTGGTTCTCCGCCGGTCTCGGCCAACAGATCTGCCTGGCGAGGGAAGCGATGACCGCGGCGCAGAAGCTCATCGAATACGTCGCGCGTATTGAGTGCCATGCGCTCCACAGTTCCCGCGACCAAATCAAGCAGTGGTGATCCAATCGTGTGCGGGGCATAGCAGAGGACATGGGCTACTCGGCCTCGCCACGACGCTGTGGCTTCAACTCCGGCGATGACCGCGACGCCGGATGCCTCTGCCAGCCTGCGGACCACTTCCACGCCCGCAGCCGTGTCGTGGTCGGTAATGCCGATGAGGCGAAAGCCTTGCGACTGGACATGCTCCACGAGTGCGAGAGGCGTCCAGGTTCCATCGCTGTAGATCGTATGGATCTGTAGGTCGACGGCGCTATCTGGCCCCAGCATATGTCGTGTGCTCATAGGCCCACTTGCGCCCGACTCTGGCGCGCCGCCCAGTAGCTTTGTGCGTCGCTGTAGACGCGGGCAAGCTTGCGCGCCACCTGCTCCTGAGTGAATCGCTCGATGACGCGCGCACGTCCGCGCCGACCAAGCTCATCGCGGAGCGCCTGATCATCGAAGATGCTGGTGAGCGCTGCACGAAGCTGCTCAACATTCCCTTCGGGCACGATGAGGCCAGCGTCGCCGATGACCTCAGGAATGAGGCCGGAGTCGGAGCCGACAACGGGCACTTCGCACGACATCGCCTCGATCAGAACACGGCCAAACTGTTCCGTCCAATTGGGCCGGCTGAGAGACGGCAGCGCAAGCACATCTAGCTCGGCCAGCGCCTGTGGCACCTCCGTCGTGGCAACGGCTGGCACGAATTCCACGCGCGCATCCAACTCCGCGGCAGCCACGAGCCGCCGAAGCTCAGTCTCGTCGGGTCCTGTACCAATAAATCGCAAGGAGCAGGAATCCGGCATGTTTGCCAGAGCTTCGATCAACAGAGCGGTGCCCTTATACAGTACGAGCCGCCCCAGGTATCCAATGATAAAGCGGGTGTCATCACGCCGCCGCTGTTGAGGCGAGAAGAGATCAGGATCGACACCATGCACGGAAAATGCCGAGAGCGGGCCGGTGTATCCCTTGCGACGCACGACCTCCGCCGCGCCAGGATTGCCGGCGACGATATGCGACGTTCGGATGTATGCGCGTTGTTCGAGTTGGGCGAACGGGAGCGGATAGCTGCGAAATATGTTCTGCCACGCGACGAACACCGAAGGCACGTGCAGTCGGTCCGCAATATGCTGCGCCTGGGCGCCGGCCGGGTTGTATGGCTCCTCATCGATGTGAATGAGATCGGGGCTCAGACTAGCAAGGATCTTCCCTAGGCCGCGATACCAATAGAAGTGATACTTGCCATTGAAGCGGACTGGGAGGCAGCGATAGGCATAGCCCTCTGTGAACCTTGGCACAAAGGGGAGTGCGCGCCCGTCATCAGAGCGCCACACGTCTGGTGTGATGAGCGTAAGCTCGATATCCGGCTGGCGCACGATCCATTCAAGTTGGCGCTGTGCCGTGGTGAACACGAACGTCTTTGAGACGATGGCGACGTGCATGCTAATACCGCTTGGTGCCTGTGACTTCGGCGAAGAGCGAACTTGTCTCCACCGCGACCTGATCCCAACTGAACTGGCGAACTCTTGCCAACCCACGGGCGCGTAAATCCTCGCGAAGCGGCCCCTGCGTCAGCACACGGTAGATCGCACCCCCAAATGCATCTGGGTCGTCGGGATCGACGAGAATGCCGGCGCTCCCGACGACCTCCGGCAAGGAGGTACGATCCGAGCAGACGACCGGCGCTCCGCATGCCATCGCCTCAAGAGGTGTCAGCCCGAAGCCTTCATACAGAGAAGCAAACGCAAAACACGTCGCTGCGCTATACAAAGCGGGAAGGTCCTCCTCATCCACGGGCATGCATACCACGCTGTCCAGGATGCCGAATGTCGCCGCCACAGGTCGCCAGTCGGGGAAGAGTGGACTCGTGCCAAGGCGGCGCGGATTGCCAGCGATGAACAGCCGAAGGTCTGGATCGCGTACCTGATGATAGACCGCCGCGAAGGCTCCGATAAGTGCCGCAACGTTCTTGCGCTGGTCAAGGCCGCCCACGTTCAGCACGAACCGGTCGCCAACACCATACGTCTGGCGTACGGCGCGCAAGCGTTGCGGGTCCGTTATGCGGCGATACTGCGCGGCGGGCGCCTCGCGCACTACCCGAACGCGCTCCTCGGGTACGCCGAGCACCTCGACGATATCCTGTTTGGAGTGGTCCGACACGGTGATGATCATCGTCGTCGCGCGAGCCGCCCGCAAAATGAGCTGATTATAGAGCGTCATGGTTGGAGATGCGCGATATGCAGGCAGGCGGAAGTTGATGACATCGTGGACCGTGACCACGCTGGGGATGCCTTGTGAGCGCAGGGGCGGAGCAAAATGCGGCACATGCATCACATTGGCGTCCGCGTGCTTGGCGGCCGCGGGGAAGGTACGCTGTTCCCAAACGACCTTTTCCACGTTCTCCCCGACGCCGAGCCGGCCGACCGGCACCGTTTCCCAGTGGAAGGTAGACGGTGTCTCCGGGATGGCAAGAGGCACACGTGGGCTGAGGATGATGTATTCGTTGATACCGTCGACGCGACCGAGCGCCTCCAGCAGATTCACAAGATACCGCCCGGTGCCGACCTTCGGATCCTGTAGAAACAAGCCATTTATGGCGACGCGCATGAAAGTGGGCCTCACTCACGGTGGATCGAATTGTCAGATTGGCACGTATATGCACCGGCCGCTGTGTACAATAAGCGGTCCGCCGCTAGACAGCCCGCACAGTGTAGCACACCACGTCAGGCGGACATTGCCTCAGCCGGCGGTTGACTAGCAAGCCCGATAATGGTCAGAGAGCAGACCACCTCAAGCCCGAACTGCAGCTCAATCGCGTGAACGTAGAGATTGTCTGTTGTGTTGTGAACAGCAAAGCCGATAAGCGCCGCGAATATGCCGAGTGCATAGGGGTAGAGCTGATAGCCAGGTGCCGTGGCAGATACCCGGTTGCGTGCGCGGCTCACAGCCGTCCATGCGACCGCGAGCACGGCTCCCGCAAGTGTTAGATAGACCAGTAAGCCTACGGCGCCCGTCTCAGCGGCCGCATTGATATAGTAGTTGTGAGCGTGGCCCAATCCTTCGTGCCACACGACAGGGTCTATTGTGAACTGAGGATAAGCGGCATCGTAATTTCCCGCGCCTACCCCGAATATTGGGTGCGCCCGGAACATGCGCAAGCCAGCCACCCAATGCGCCAGTCGCTCCATTGTCGAGAAGTTGGCGGCAGTCAATTCTCCGTGGATCGAGACATTATCCAGCCGGGCCGCGTGGAGAAGCTTGGCTTCTAAAGCGGCTGGGATTATCCCCAAAAACCAGACGAGCGCCAGGATCGGCGCCCCGAAGCCGAGCGCCAGCCCGACGAGCTTCTCCTTGCGAAGTCCCACTACCACAATCACGGCGATGGCTGCCGCGATTCCTAGGAGGCCGCCACGCGAATCGGCCAGGGCGAGTGCGCCGAACATCAAAAGGCTTGCCCCGCCAGCGATCCATCTCTCACGCGCATCCGTGGCGAGGGCTGCGATGGTGACCGCAATAGGCAGTGAGAGATTGAGATAGCCAGCATAGGGATTTGGCTGGGCGAACGTGCCGAAGGAGCGGAGTCCGTCGGCTGGCGCGCCAGGCCCCGCCACAGGGTAGATCCACTGGCCGAATCCAAGCAAAGCCTCGGCCACACCGACCGCAATCGCGGCCCAAAGAACAATGCGCACGTCGCGAGCCGAGCGCAAAAAGTAGCGCCCGGAAATCACAATTATTGTGACCTCAAGCCACTTGATAAGCTCTTTGAGTGTCGCGGTCCGATCAAGGGCCGTTATTCCCGACAGAATGATTGCCACCACGTAGGCAAATAGGCAGGCCAGAATTACACTGGTTGGCCGGTCCATCACCAGGGTGCGACGAATCCTGGCGAGCAGATCATCGAGTGTGTGGGCTGGGGATCGCCTATCGCTTGTGGATTTCACTAGGACGCGGGCAACCATTGACGCCGCCAACATCGCCACAACGAGATCGGCTGGCCCCGCTCGCAATCCCTTCACCGAGATCATGAACGCCGGACCAAAGGCGACGCAGGCGGGGAGGGCGAAAAGCCCGAGTTGAGGTGACGCTGCGATAGCCGCCACGATTGCGATGGTTCCGATGCCGCCGAGGACTATTAGAGGAGGCAGAGCGACGAGGGCGAGGCCGACGAGCACACCAATGGCGGCTATCGCAAGTGTGGCCATCTTCCGCTGATTGGGCAACCAGTCCGCGTAGGCACGCCAGACCGCCATGTATGCTCTCTCAGTCCTGTACGCTTTCAACCAGGCCCTTTATCGCGTTCGCCACCCATGGTATCGCATGGTGACCGCGAATGCGAGCATCCGGGACACATGCGCTGACCAGGCGCTCTCAGCCCAGAGACATGACGGTTAAGAACGGCCTGTTGGTTGGCATGGCTTGCCGCGGTTACAATGCATCGCTCAGCCTTGAACTACTCGCCGGCGTCACGCTCGTCATGATCACGCCCATAGTCTGTGGGATGACCTTGCGCGAGATCACCTGCTCGAAACGCCCTATCGATTGAGTCGTGACAATCACGGTATCACCAAGGTCATAAGTCGCACCTTGGTCGCCAGTCGGAGCGATGCTATGACCATCTATCCCCCCCGAACCGCCGTGGCTGCCGCCGGTCCCCCGGCCATCAGGCGTCTTCGTGGGAGTAGGAGGCGTTGCTTCCGGTAGGCGAGTCGGGGAGGTTGGCTTGTTGGACCCCGGAGTTGCGGTGGAGCCGTCGCCGTTGTGAAAGCCAGGGATAGGTCCAGGTAGCAGGATACGATTCGCATCAATGGCCGCTTGCGAGGCGCGTCCAGCGGCACTCAGTTCGTCAACGAAGGTGGAGTCTCCTGACTGGTCCGCGACATGTGTAGCATCCTGTTGCGCCGAAAGAACGGACGCTAGCTGGGCGACCAGGGTCTGTGGGTTCTCGTGTTGCGTTGTCATGCGGCCTACAAGGTCAGCGATGGCCACAACATCCGACTGATATTCTTGGACAAGCGACTGTGCACGTTGCTTGTGGCCAGCGGTAGATTCTTGGATCGCCTCGTCAAGCCGTCGTCGCGCCATTACTACCAACACATCCCCGCGTCGCTGATCCGACCAGGCAGTGTTGAGCGCGGCCCACTCTTCGGCACGCTTGAGCGCATAGAGCGGTGACGACGGCATTGCCGAGGCGGAGGCGCGCGAGACGCCGACAGCAAGCGTAATGAACACCATGAGCGTGGCCGCGGCGGTGAGCCCCTGAAACAATGAATAACGTCGCGGAGCTCGACGCTGTCTGCCAGTTCCCGCGCCACCCCGAAGTGGAACGGGTTGCAGCATGGCAATGGCCAGCATCACCCCAATCCGCTCCTTGACCGCGGCGACCTCGCCAGGAGGGAAGGGTATGTCGCGAATCATCTGTCCAATCTGCTCAACCTCGACCTCGCGTGGAACCGATTGCGAAGCATCGCTGTCGTGCGCGTCTCCGCGCTGGTGCGGGCCCAGGAGGCGTTTATCGTCCATTGCGCGACTGCCTCCCCTGCACGTAAGCTAGCGCCCTTCGTAGGGCCTCGATTGCTCGGAACTGCATGCCTCGTACAGTTCCTTCATGTTTGCCCATGATGTCGCCCACTTCGCGCGCCGACAGACCTTCCACAAATCGCAAAAGGACCACTTCGCGCTGTTCATCGGTGAGTTGTTGCATGGCCTGATGCAGCTCGGCGAAGGTTAGCCGGCGTTCGAGCACCGCGTCTGGTGTCGTCACTTCTTGTTGGGCTAGCTCGGCATCGAGTTCGTTGTCGAGCGACACCATGGGCTTCACACGCCGATAGCGGTCTACCAATGCGTTATGCGCCAGGCGGAAGAGCCAACCAGCGAAACTCGCGTTATGCGTGGGAGTGAAGCGATCAATCGTGCGCCAGGCGCTCAAGAATACCCCTGCGGTGACGTCCTCGGCGTCGGTCGGATTCCCAAGCCGCAAGCGCGCATATCTGTACACCCTCTCGAAGTAGAGGTTGTAGAGTTGGCCGAAGGCATCGGGATCGCGCTTTACGGCGCGCGCCACGAGTGACGATTCTGCTTCGTCTAGTGTCACCTAGCGCTCGCCTGCTCTCTTCGATGACTCGTGGATGCAGCCTGGCATCTGGCCCATTAGTTGAAACGAGTCACGACGCAAGGTGTATCGCATATTGATATTGAGCGCGCGGCACCGTTCGCGTTAGCCAAATTGAGAAATCTAGCCGAGGTAGCCGATTGACCACGGCGGCCGCGTCTGCCAACTGGCGGAAAGGGGCAAAAAGCGTTGGCCCGCTACCGCTCATGCAGACCACCTGTGCGCCCGCCCGCAAAAGCGCATTGCGTGCTTCGACGACCGCGGGAGTGGTGCGAATCACGCCGG
>CAYYCB010000005.1:0-18228 GCA_964469715.1 uncultured Ktedonobacterales bacterium
GCCCACTGCGCCTGATTCTCCGTCATGATGGCCCAGTGGTTGTTCCAGACCGTGATGAGCACCGGGAGCTTGTGGACCGTCGCCTGGCGCAGCAACACGTTGAAATCGTTCGTGGCCGCACCGCCGTCGCCCGTCGTGAATGCAACGACCCGGCGGCTACCGTCACGCTTGAACGCCCAACCTACTCCACCGGCGAAGGGCGCTAGTCCGGAGACTTCGCTGAACGTGGGCAGAATGTGATGTTTGCGGCTGCTGTAGTGCGAGGGCATGTTGCGGCCACTGCACATGGGATCCGTCACCCGCGAATACGCGGCACGCAATGCACCGGCTACGTCACCAGTTCGTTGCAGCCAACCGGCGAGATCGCGGTAATAGAACGAAAGCCAGTCCTCGTCATCGAGCGCGGCGACCATCGCGGCGCTCGATTCATGACCCGCACAGCCGATATAGAAGGGGAACTTGCCCTGCGTCTTGCGCGCTTTGAGCACGTCGTTGAGCGTCCGCGCCATCACCATGGTGCGATAGAGCCTCACCGGGTCGAAGGTCCGGGCGCCAGTGCCCGTCGCCGGTGCGGTGACGTTCGTTGTCATCTCAGGCCAACCTCCACAGCGCCGAAGTGCCGGCGCGTCTGCGCATGCGTCTCGTCGCGCTACATCCAAGCCATTATAGCGATGCTGCCTGCTCACACGCAACCGGCTGCACCGACCGCACGCCTGCATCACTCCGGTTCCTACCGGAAACCGCGCTCGCTTCCGTGGTACGATACTCAATGTCTTTCTCGCCGCAGCAGGCAGGCAAACCATCGACAAGTGGTCGCGGCAGTAGGTACGTTTTCCATCACTGCTGCACCATGGTCACTGTGTCCTCGATGGTGACCATCCGTGCTCCCTGCGATCAACGCGGCTAGTCACCGAAGGGGTAGGTGATCGTGACCGGACACCTGTGGGCCGTGCTCATCGCGGCGTTCCTCGCTTCGACGGTGGAATTCGTCGAAGCTTTCACCATCGTGCTCGTCGTCGGCGTCACGGTGAACTGGCGCAGCGCCTTCACCGGCGCGCTCGCCGCGGCAGGCGCGCTTGCGGTAATCGTCGCCGTCTTCGGCGTCACCCTCATCAACGTCATCCCACTCGACACTTTGCGCCTGGTCGTCGGCGTTCTCCTCGTGCTCTTCGGCCTCAAGTGGCTCAAGAAGGCCATCTTGCGCTATGCCGGTCTCAAGGCGATGCACGATGAAGAGGCCATCTATGAGGAACAGCTCGCCGAGATGAAGGCGCGGGGCGAGCACGTTCATAAGGGGATGGATCCCTTCGGCGTGGCGACGTCGTTCAAGAGCGTGCTGCTTGAGGGCCTCGAAGTCGCCTTCATCGTCATCACGTTCGGCTCTCAGGCAGGAGCGGCGGCCTCCAATACCGCGAAGAGTGTTGACGGCCAGGGAATCGCCGTCGCCGCGCTCGGCGCGGCGGGCGCGCTGCTGCTAGTAGTCGCGGCGGGCGCCGTCGTACGTGCGCCGCTGCAGCGCGTGCCTGAGAACATGCTCAAGTTCGTGGTCGGCATCATGCTCGCGAGCTTCGGCACCTTCTGGGGCGGCGAGGGTCTTGGACTCTCCTGGTGGCACGAGGATATCTTCCTGCTCGTGTTGGTCGCGTTCTATCTGGCTGTGGCCGGCTTGCTCATTCTCTGGCTGCGCCAATACGCACCGCCGAAGGTTGGCCTCTCAACCCGCAGCGAGCTCGATCAGCCCATTTCGACGGAGGTTGCCGGATGAATCGCATCGCCAATGGGGCCAAGGCGACCTATAACTTCTTCGCCGGCGACGCCATCCTGCTCGTTGCCACGCTCCTCGCATTCGTTGTCGGGACGCTGCTGTTGCGCGCAGCGAGCGCACCGAATCCGCTCGCTGCTGCGGTCTTCGTGGCGATCATCGTCGCCGGTCTTGCGGCCACGCTCAGCCGTGAGGTGCGCGGCCGGCCACGCAGGCGATAGGCAGTACATGTCGCCCATGGGGACGTGCTCGGCGCGTCCCCGCCCGTTGCGGCGCCACCTCAATTCTTAACAGACACCGGTTACCATCCGGATGACGGGTTGCGCTCGCCAAAGACTGCGCTTTGGGCGCATTCCGCACGCTCATTATGGGCCGGCGCACCCGACCCGTAATGTTTTATACAACCTCGTCTCCTACAAGGGATCCGCATGCCCACCAATATTGTCCATATCGTCCGTCACGGCCAGAATCCCGCCAACATCACTCGCGAATTCTCTCACCGCCACGTGGACTACTCTCTGACGCCGCTCGGTGTCGAGCAGGCCCGCCAGACCGCCGCCTTCTTTGCGAGCCAGCCCGTCGCCGCTGTCTATGCATCGCCACTCAAGCGTGCCAGAGAGACCGCCGACATCATCGCGGAACCTCTGCGCCTGCCCGTCACGATTCTCGAACAGTTCCGCGAGGTCAACGTCGGCGATCTGGAGGGCCAGGAACCGAGCGATGAGCGTTGGGCTTTTCACGATAGCATCTTCGAGCGCTGGCTCACTGGCGACCCGTGGGCATGTTTCCCTGGCGGTGAATGTCAGCTCGACATCCACGCCCGTGTCCGTGAGGGTCTAGGCGAGGTTGTGCGCGGCCAGTCGGACACGCAGATCGTCGTGGTCGCGCACGGCGGCATCACCCTCGCCAGCGTCGCCGACCTCTGCCCTGAAGTGGATATCGCCACCATCGCCACGTTGCCTAACCCAAACTGCGCCATCACCACCATCGAGCTCACCTCTGAGGGTGATGATCTACGCGGCCGGCTCGTCGCGTGGGCTACCTGCGAGCACCTCGCGTGAATGTGGTGAGTTAGCGTGCGCACAACTGACTCGACGGGCGCGATGCTGGTCCGGCGTGAGGTGTTGCGGTTGAGCCTGTCGCGCTCTGCCAAACGCAGATAGGACGCAGGGGCCGTATCGCCCGCTGCGTCCTTCTCGTATTGATGGCAAGATGTGCTCTGCTATTGCGCGTTCTTGGCGCGGCTGTAGCGGCTCATCACCTCGTCCTTCGCCTGGTTATACGCCTCGCGCCCCTGGGTGAAGGCGTCGCCATATCGCTCGCGGATCTGCTCCCGCATCTCCTGATAGCGCAACTGCCCCTTCTTGGTCAGCTCTGGGAACTGCTCCTGGAGCTGGTCGCGCGTCTCCTCACCGGACTGCGGCGCGAAGAGCACGGCCAGGGCCGCGCCCACCGCCAGGCCGAAGACCAATCCCCAGAAAAAGCCCGAACCCGAACCGCCACTCCGCTTCTCACGCTTCGCCATGAGCTCTACCTACCCTTCACCGGCCGGGCACGCGCCTCGCTCGATTAACTCGGCCTCGCCGCGCCCAACACTTCCTGCACTTTGTCGAGCAGTCCATCCAGCTCGAACGGTTTCTGTAATACTGCCACGTTTGCGTAACGCGATGGATTGCCGCGGATGAGATTCGCCACCGCCTCCGCCTCGATCACCGCCGCTGTGTACACGATGACCGGAATATCCATCGTGCCGGGGCTCGCGCGTAGCTCCTGCAAGATGTCCATTCCGTCCGCATCCTGCAGCTTCAGATCGAGAATCACGAGATCCGGCGGATTGTCGCGAATCTGCTGCACGGCACCGCGGCCTTCTTTCAGGACCGACACCTTGTACTGCTCATCTTCGAGCTCTAGCACACGGCGTAGCAGCTCCAGCAACACCTCACGGTCGTCCACGACAAGTATACGCTTGGTCACGGCAGTTCCTTTGGCATGTGGCACGGCGAATCACTCCACCGGCCCTTCCCTCCGCATGCACGGCTAGGGATCCCACACGACTCTGCCGTGGACCGTAGCACGATACATACCATATTCGGGGCGACCGGCTCCCCGCCTGCAGGCTGATATCGAACCAGTCCCATGTATACAACCGCGCGAACTGCTCCAGCGGTCACAGCTTCCTCGAACAGCATGCCCAACGCCATCGCACGCCCAAACAGCACGAACGGCACTTCGGAGATTCCAGGCCCGATGCCGCGCTTGGCCCGCATCGTGCATCCCCGCCGCGGATGAGAAGGCGGCTCACGGCGGTCGCGCCCCTATTCTTCACACGTCTCAGGCGGTCCTATTTGTCAGTTCACGGAGGTGTCGCGTGTCAATCAGGACGCCTGCTCCTCCGTCATCCCCGGCGGGCGAACGCTCTGAGCGGGCGCCGCGAGCGCCTCATGAGAACTGGGAAATCCTGGCGCAGCGACCATTTGTCGTGTCGCCTCCACGACGCGCCTCACCCACCCGGCAAAAGCTACACTCACGACGCCGAGCCAGGCTCCGCATCTGGGCCTCACTCGGCGCACTCGCCCTGCTCATCATTGCCAACTTCACGATCCAGCTTGACCGCCGCCACTGGGATGCGCTCGCAGACCCCTACTTCGCCCGTCAGCGCGTTCAACAGTGCGAGCCAGCCGGCCGCACACCGAACGTGTTGTACCTCGGCTCCTCGCGCGCCCTCTTCGATATTGACCCGGCGCGTGTGGACGACCAGCTTCGCAGCCAGGGAACGGCCGCCACCTGGGGATGCAATGCCGGCATGTTCGACTCGACGCTGGAGCAGGATTACTATACGTTGCAGCGGTTCATCCGCGACGGCTACACCCCCAAGCTTGTCGTCGAGACGCTCTGGGAATGGAACCTCAACGCGCATGCCGCCTCACCGGCCGACACCGACCCGTTCCACTTCCAACACGTCCTGGCGCTCGCCGGCTTGCAAGACACCCCCGCGCTCGCCAAGCGCATGGGCGGTTTCCCCGGCATCGCGGATTTCGCGGCGCAGCAACTCATTCCATTGTATGGAGATCGCGCCGCGCTCGTGCGCCAACTCTGCGGCAGTTCGCGCGTCGGGCCGTGCGGGGTGGAGACGTCCCCACTTGATCCGGGCCTGCGCCGCTTCTACGAAACCTCCACGCACCAAGGCTGGATTCCTCAGGCCGACATTCCCTTGAGCGGCCTCACGCCCGATCAGCGCACACGCCGGCTTGCCGGCGTCGATCCCACGATCACGAGCGCGGTCCGCGATTTCACCATCGGCGGCCAACAACCCGATTATCTCGCCAAGATGATCGCGCTGGCCCGCAAGCACGGCATCCGCATCCTCCTCCTCCAGACACCACTCCACCCCGACTACTACAGTCTCTTCCCTCACGAGGACGACTGGCAGCAGGTGACGCGCTTCTGGACTGATTTCGCGGCTGCCCACGGCGTCCGCTTCTTCGACGCCAGCCACCTCCCCGGCTACACCGATGCCGACTTCGTAGACCTGCACCACCTCCAGGCGGCCGGCGCCCAGAAGTTCTCCACCTGGCTCGCCACCAACGTCGTCGGCCCGGCGCTGTCGCCCTAGCGGCGCCTCACCAGCTAGTGTGCCTAGCCGCTGGCCACTCACAAACCTACGGCGTCGTACCGGCCGTCTCCTTCGCCTCTTTGGCGCCCTCCGTGGCCGCCCGTGCCCGCTCCCGCTCCGCCAGCTCGCGCAAATGGCGCCTGCGGTCGCGCACGCGTTTGAGCTCAAGTGACCGGCGGTAGATCCAATACAGCGGCGCGTTGTATGGCTTGTCGTGCGTCTCCAGCGCGAGGATGGAGTAGCCACCGAAGCCGTGTTTGTAGGTGTAGAGGCTGTAGAGGTCGTCGGTGGGATCGATCACCTCGGCAATAGCGCGGAAGTCATAGAGCGTGCAGCCGCGCGCCTTCGCCCATTGGATCGCGGTCCATTGGAGCAGGTGGTTTGGCATGCGATTGCGGTGCTGATTCGACGAAGCCCCGAACATATAGGTCGTCACAGGGCCGCACTTCACGATAAACAACCCGGCAATCGGCGTCCCCTCGTACTCCGCCAGCAGCAGCGCTGCCGCGTCGCGCTCGCCGTAGTGTCGCAGGATGTCGGCGTAGTGCTGTTTGCCATGAATGAAGAAACCGTCTCGCTTGGCCGTCTCGACGTATAGGTCGTAGAACGTGTCGAGATCCTGCCCGGTTGTTGCCTCGCGCACCTTCACGCCTTTGCGCCCCGCCAGGCGGATGTTGTAGCGCCACTTTTCCTTCATCGCCGCCAGCAAATCCTCCTCGCTGGGGCGGATGTCGAGCACCCACGAACGGCGGGGATGCGTCGCGTAGCGGTTGCGGGTGAAGCCAAGCCGGGCCAGCGCCGCGAGCCACGTGGCGTCGCCGTCGGGCACACTCGGCTCAACTTTGAGCATGAACGCCCCACGCCGGCGCGCGATCCTCCCCGCCTCCGCCACGAGCGCTGCCAACGCTGGTGAGGCTGGGTCGTCTACCACTGGGCCGCGCGGTACATAGAGATAAGGCCTGCGAATCAACGGCGCCCGCCCAACAATCAACAGCATCGCGCCGCGCAGCTCGCCATCTTCGACGGCGCCCAGCCGGAGCACGTCACCGCCGAGCGAATCGCGCAGCTCGGCCCACTCGAACGTCTGCGTCACGTTGCCCGTGGGCGACGCCTCAACGAAGCGATTCCAGCGCTCCCGGTCCTCGAAGATCTCGACCCGCATCGCCCTGTCCATCCTCTTTGTGTCGCGCTCGCCGCTCGTCCGGCAGTCCGTCGCTCCGAAGGAGACCCGACATCCGCCGAAGCGACTCATGGCGGCGCGAGTTGGCGCTCACTCGCCGGCTGCACCCATCCCACTATCGTACAGCCGTCTCATCCTTCGCGTCAGTCGTCGCGTTCTCCATGGCAGGCGGTGCCGCCTGCTGTGGGCGCTGTTGCCGTTGCTCCTGCCCAGCCGCTTGCCGCTCGCGCTGCCGTTCGAATTTGCGACGCTTGCGCTGTTGCAGCGCGCGGCGGGCCGAGACCGCCGTGGAGTAGAGCCAGTAGGTCAGCGGGCGCAGAGGGAGATCTTGGGTAGGCAAAACACGCCGCTCGAATCCGCCGAAACCGCGCTTGAACTCGTAGACGCCGTACAGCTCCTGCCCCGGCTCCAATTTGTCGGGAATCGTGCGCCAGTCGTAGAAGTCGGCGCCCTGCGCCTTCGCCCAGCGCATGCACTCCCACTGGAGCAGGTAGTTCGGTCGGAGCTTGCGGTGCTCCGGCAGGCCCGACGAGCCGCTATGCAGGTTCCACGACCACTTGCCCAGTACAGCGACGGTCGAGGCCGCGATGGGCACTCCCTTGTACTCCGCGAGCAGCAGCGCCATGCGTGCGGTCGCGTCGCGCTGCGCCGCCTCAGCGGAGTAGTGCTCCAACATCTGGCGGAAGAGGTCCTTGGGATAAACGTAGAACTTGTCACGCTGGCCGGTCTCGACGAGCAGGCGATAGAAGGCGTCCAGGTCCGCCTCACCAGCGCCCAGGCGCACCGTCACGCCCTTGCGGCCGCCCGCGCGGATGTTTTGCCGCCAGGTCGTCATCATGGCGGCGAGAATCTGATCCTCGGCGGGGCGCAAATCCGTCACCCAGGCGCCACGGAGGTAGATAGTATGCTTCGTGGGACGAAAGCCCTGCCGCCTGAAGGCGCCGGGCCAGACAGGATCATCCTGCACGACGTTCGGCTCAGCGCGAATGAGAAAGCCGCCGCGCCGCCGCGCCTCGCGACGCGCGAACGAGATGAGCAGTGGCAGCGCGGGCGAGGCGGGATCGTCGCAGACGGGGCCGCGCGGCGCGTAAAAGAACGGCGCGCGCATGCCCGTCGCCTTGCTTCGCACGAGCAGCATCGCGGCGAGCAGCCGCCCGTTCTCGACTACCCCCACTCGCAGCGAACCGGCTCCAGCCGCCTCGCCGGAGTTCTCGGGCCACTCGTACGTCTGGCAGAGATGCCCTGTAGCGGCGCTGGCAACGAAGCTATTCCAGAGCGCCCGATCCTCGATCAGCCTGGCTTCCATTCGTCTCGTCTCTCCAACGCGCGCACTTGCCACAAGCATCCCTCGTGCCTGCCACAGCTTGCACGGACGGCCAGTGGCTCAGTATAGCAGCCCGCATCTGGTCCGGCAACGAACCACCAGCATCCGCATCGCATCCGACAGCGCGCCTGACGTTCTAATGCGCGATGGCCTCTCATGTTCGCGGCCGGAAGATCGCGCCAAGGCAATCGTAGGCGCGTCCCGGAAGCGTGTCATCTGCCTCTGTGACAACCCACCGCCAGCGGCGAGGAGCGCCGACGAGATCGAAATCCATGGCGAGGTCGTCGGGCACCGCAAGCACATCGCGCGGCAGCACCACTAGCGATTCACGCCCCTCCCCCGCATGCGGGCCGTGTTGCGCCGCCGTCAGCCAGCCCACGACATCGGTGAGCAGCAGGCCGGCTCCTTCAGGTGCAAGAAGCGAGCCAAGTAGGTGCAGGTGCGCCAGCGCCACACGTCGGCGGAAGGCCGTCGCCGCCACACGATAGCGCGGATACGCTTCACGCAGATCGGCAACCGGCGACGCGTGCACCTCCAATGCGTCGCGTACGTCGAGCAGTGGCAGGCTAAAAAGCTGTGTTAGTGTCAGGTCGCTAACGACCAGCCCATAGCTCGCGAGAGGTGCCCCAAGAAGCTCCGGAGGATCGGGGATACGGCACTGTTCCAGGCAGGCGACGGCGGCATCCAGCGGCGCATAGCTCATACGATCTCCCAGCCGCAGTAGGTCGTCCCACGGCTGAGCGCGCAACTCGCGCGCAAGGGCCGCGCTCACTCCGCCCGTCAGATCAGCGGCGATGATGTCCACGCGGTTGCGCAGCTCGGGAGGCAACTCCGCGCGAGCCGCGTCCATCCCATGTGCATCCAGATCTACGAGCGTTACCCGTTCGCAGGTCCGCACCAGACGGTCGAGCGGCAACTCCGTCGCGGCGCCCACCCCGAGCACAACAGCCGTGGATGGGGCGCCAGCCCGGCGCGCGGCGATCGCCGCCTCGATCAGCGCAGCGATGGTATCGAGATGGGCAGGGCTGTGGCGACGATACCATGCCCGCCTGCGGACCCCTTGCGTCCGGGTGTTGTCGTCAGCGAGTCGCTCGATGCGCAAACGTCAGCCCTCCTCGCCGGCACGATATCATGCTACGCTCTCCAACTGTCCAAGAAGATCTCGTCAAGTCGTCGCAGCTGCAAAGGTGTTAGATGAAAACTGAACATCAGTCTGTGGGGCAAACGCGAGCGCGAACGGAGGGTGCGCCGTTCTCAAAAAGGCCGTCGGGAACGTCGGAGGAAGCGGCATTTGACCCGGCACACGCCGGGACAGGTGCACGCGAAGCGGCTTGACATCGGGCGGCAAGCCCATCCACGACCTTGACAGTATACGGGGTCTTGTTTATACTCACGCAAGACGCCGTCAGGCAGACCACGTTACGAGTTCAATCAAGGTTGGTTCTTGAGCGACGGCCGAAGGAGCTACTCGCGCGACGCTCGTTCCATGAAGGCGAGTGAGCGTCGATTCGCCGCCCTGTGTATGCCGCGGGCGGCCCGGTAGACCTCGGATAGCAGGCCTGGGGTGCGTGGGACGCGGATTGCCCCTGGCCCTCGCGCAGCGGAGGTACGAGCATGGATTTGAGCGTCGAGGGGAAGTCCGAGCGGATCCCGCCCGGTTCACACATCCTGCAACTCTACAATAAGGTCAACGAGATTGCAGGAGTGACGGCTCGCCTGCTGGCGACCGGCTTGGAATCCTCCGAGAAGTGTCTCTTCGCCGCGACAGCGGCCTCGGTTGAGGAGATGCAGCAGTCGCTCACCAAGCTCGGTGTAGACGTTGCCGCCGCCCAGGAAGCCGGCCAGCTCGTCTTCGTCTCCGACCGCGATGAGCTCCTTGTCGGGAAGCGATTCGATCCGTACCATCTGCTCTCCACTCACCAGACCTTCATTGCCCAGGCACTACGCGAAGGCTGGAAAGCTGTCCGAGTTTCGATGGACATGAGTTGGCTGACCGCGGATATTGCCACACCGGAACAGGTGCTGAAATACGAAGCCGCGTCGGACGCCGTCTTCACCTTCCAGAATGCGCCCATCATCGCTTTGATGCACTACGACTATTCCAAGCTTCCTGGTCAACTCGTCGTCGAGATGCTGAAGCTCCATCCAATCGCCGTGGTGGGGAAGTTCATCAAGCGCAACCCCTACTATCTCAACTCCGAGCAATATCTGCTCAAGATTCTTCGGGTCAACCGCGAGAAGCGCGGCGTGATGGCCGTCTAGGCGATCTCAAGACCCGCGAAGGACGGACATGGCCCCTTCGCGTACCTGCGCCATGTGTAAATGTGGAGTAGGCACGTCGTAGTGAGGGAGGCGCTGGTCCCCGCGAGGCATCATGACCAAACCACGGACGGTAAGGGCCTTCTCCGCCGGTGGCGTCGTCTTCCGCCGGCCCGCGAACGCGGTCGCTCACGATGAGTATGAGGTCGTCCTGGTTGGTCGTGCGTGGGAAAACTTCTGGGTTCTGCCCAAAGGCACACCACTGCCAGGTGAGGCCGTGCAGGACGTGGCGCTGCGCGAAGTGACCGAAGAAACCGGCATCACGGCCCGCATCATGGACGAGCTTGGGAGCATCCATTACTGGTTCTCGCGCCACGGCGTTCGCTTCAACAAAGAGGTCTTCTACTACCTCATGGAAGCTACCGGCGGCGACACCACTCTCCATGACCAAGAGTACGACGACTCGCGCTGGTTCGCCCTCGCGGACGCCCTCGGCCGCGTCACATATCCGAACGAGGCGCAGATCCTTCGCCTGGCCGCGCAAAAGCTTACCGGCAATATCCCGCCCGCTTCCCCGCCACTAGATGCCTCCTCGACAACGTAGGCCGCATGTGGCCGGCACGCATCCACAAACACGAAAAGCGAGGGGCGTCATGTCCCTCGCTTGAGTTGTGCAATGCGCGAACGCGCCGGCCGCCTACCGGGCAGCAGAGAGCGCGAGGTCCCCTACCAGCTCCTGGATCTCGCGGAGCTTACGCTCGGCTCGCTCGACGTTTTCGAGTGCCTGAGCCAGGATCCGCTCTTCCAGCGTAGGGAATGTCTCCTCGATGTCCGGATCGAACTGGTCACCAAGGACTTCGAGTGCGCGCGTGAGCCGGTCGTCCAACACGGAGGACATCGCTGTGTCACCTCGCCCTGTGTGTGTTGCCCGATGCCACAGAGTTCACAATTGAGACTCTATCGTCTCGCCCCATTGTAGGGCGCAACGCGCGCACTTCATGGTCTGCCAGATGGCTGCTACGAATCACCGCATCTATGTGAAGGCTTACGCCGTCTCCCCCGCGTGCACTGCGCCAATTCGCATGACGTGTGCCCGGAATCAGCTGTTCTCTAAACAGTTCGTGGGGGCTCCGTGAGTATTGTAACGGTAGGCTCATGCGTTCGTCTACGGGTACGCTAAACGGATGTGTACGTTCCTCTGCCCTGTCTACGCCGTTCGGGAAGCCTCGGTTGCGCCACACATGCCACGTCGGCGAAACCAAACGTCCGAGCGAGCAGGCTCACTCTATTGAGAGGTCTGCGCGCCGGCATCACATCGCGCCTTCGCCTGCCGCGACGAGGCAAGCTCCCGATCAAAGAACGCCGCGACGCGCGCGCAATAGGTTGGCCGGTCGAGGAAGTACGTGCCGCAGTGCTCCGCGCCCTGGCCTAGCCAGAGATCCTTTGGAGCACCGGCCGCTTCGTACATCCGATAGGCATGCGTGACGGGGATCGTCGAATCAGCCGTCCCGTGGATGAGCAGCAATGGGCGCGGGGCGAGGGCACCCACCTCACGAATTGGCTGGACGTCGCCATGCCGGTAGCCTGCACGGCGCTCAATGAAGAAATCCGCCAGCCGGGCCAGTGGAGCGCCAGGGACGCGGAGGCTGCGGTGGATGGCGTGCGCGACAATCTCCTCATGGGTGGTGAAAGGACTATCGGCTACCACCGCGCGCACCTGGGGGCGGCGCGCCGCGCCAATGATCGCGATGGAAGCGCCCATTGAGAAGCCGATGAGCCCGATTCGAGCGCAAGGCATGCGCCGCTCCACGTAATCGAGCGCGCCGAAGAGATCTTTCACCTCGCGGTAGGCGAGCGTGACGGGCGCCCCAAGGCTGGACCCATGGCCGTGAAAATCGAAGAGTAGCACGTTGAACCCGGCACGCCAGAGCGCAGTGCTAATGCCGATCAAATCGGACTTGGTGCCGCGGTAGCCAGGACAGGCAACGACCACGCGGTCGGTCTCCGGTCGCGAAAACCACCACCCCTGCAGCTCGATGTTCCCCTCCTCGGAGGGAAAGGTCACATCTTCATACTGCGCGCCGGTCTCAAAGGGCGTCATCACATACTGATCGAGTGGGCCAGGCCGCTTGGGCGCCGTCAACGCGCGGGCCGCATAGTAGGCGACTCCTACCGACGCGGCGGCCACCCCCACGGCAGAGAAGCCAGCGACTCGCGCCGCTCGAGACATGCTCGGCCGCCATCCCCACCTCTGTACTGTTGGCATGAAACTTTCGCCCTCAACGAATGCAACCGGAGCATGCCGGAGGCGCCATCGCCCAGGAGGCACCGCGGCTTCCTGCTTGTAGATTCGCTGCCACGCCACAGGATGTGGAGCTAGTTGCGAGCGGACGCCTGCCTCCATATCTCATTGTAAGCGACGTGTCACCCGTACTCGCTTCCACCACCAGCGGCGGCGCCTATCCGTGCCACCGTTTACAGCGGTGCGCTCGGTGCCGTATCTTATACCTGCGGGATGCCGCGTTGCCGGTCAGCCGCGCGGCCTTTGGCCGACCTATCTCCCAAATCAGTTGAGATATCAATGCAGACGACTCCTCCTTCTCTGCTCGCCCGCGGGCGCGACCTCGCCCAGCGCGGGCTTGGCCGCATCCGGCCGAAGCACGTGCAGTGGCTCGCCGTCGTGACGACCGTTGCCATGTTCCTGGTCTATGTGACAGGAACCGTGGTGACAGGGACCCAGAGCGGTCAGGGCTGCGGCAACTCCTGGCCGCTCTGCGGCGGGCGTTTCGTTCCGGAATTCGCCTTCCACACGGCGGTGGAATTCACACATCGTGTCGTGACGGGCCTCATCACCTTCCTTGTGATCGGGCTGGCGGCAGGTTCGTTGCACTTCTGGCGCTCGCGGGCCGAGATCAGGGTGCTGGCGCCACTGATGATGGTCGCGCTGCTCGCAGAAGCCTTCCTCGGCGCGCTCATCGTCGCGCATCCCAAGTCGCCGGTGATGATCGGCATCCACTTCGGCTCGTCGCTCGTTCTCTTCGCGAGTATCCTGCTCACAACGGCCATCGTCAACCAAATCGACGGATGGGACAGGTTGCGAGACCTGCCTGTGGCGCGCGGCCTCCGCTGGCTCGCACTCAGCCTCACCGCCTTCACCTATGTGGTGGGCTATCTTGGAGCTTATCTGCGCGTTACCGGCAACGAGCTCGTCTGCAATCAATGGCCTTTATGCCGGAGCGGCCTCTTGGCGCCATCGGCCCCTCAAGGCGTCATTTATGTGCTGCTCCACCGCTACTCCGCACTCATCCTGACCGGTGGCGTCGTCACCCTCTTTCTGTGGACGCGCAAATTGAGGGCGGCACGGCCCGACCTCTATCGCGGCGCGCAGTGGGCGCTGGGCCTGGTGCTGGCGCAGGCGCTGGTCGGCGCGGCCATTGTCTTCACGAAGCTCGCACTTGTGAGCACACTCGCGCACGCCGCGTTGGTGACACTGCTCTTCGCCACGCTCTCCTACGTCTCGCTGCACACCTTCCCTCGGGCGGCGACACGGCAAACGGCCACTATCAAGCGTGGTGCGCTGGGCGGCGCATCGGTGATGCCTACCACAGGCACAACCCGGCGCTGAGGGGTCGTCACACAGTAGGCACGGAATGGCCGCCGTTCTTGGCAGCACTCGTATGGGACACGCCGTGGGCAACCGCGCGGACCGAAGGTCTGGCCTTCGGCGAGAGCGCCAGATTCAGCATCAAGCCCGCGGCGCCAGTAGGCGTGCGATGAAGACACCCGGCGAGCAGCGCATCCGCAACACATCTCCTTCGATGGTGTAGGCCTCGTCGAGCCTTCCATCGTCGTCGTAGCCGTGTGCCTGGCCGATGGGAAACACGCGATTATCCACAGCAACGGCTGCTACCTGCTCACGCCCCCCGATGCCGCGAGCAAAATTGTACGCCCATTGCGCAGGGCGATCCGGCGTGATGAGGAAATCTTCGGGAGACGGGAATCCATAGTTCGTCGCCCGCGCCTCGTCCTGTGGCTGCGGCGTGAGCG
Organism: uncultured Ktedonobacterales bacterium; assembly: GCA_964469715.1. Classification (GTDB taxonomy): domain Bacteria; phylum Chloroflexota; class Ktedonobacteria; order Ktedonobacterales; family JADMIN01; genus CAWAWP01. Next base: position 14,186 of record CAYYCB010000005.1, read on the forward strand.
TGCCTGCCTGGAGCCCTCGTATCGCCTCCACCAGCAGGTCCGCACCGACGGAGGAAAGCTCCGCCTCCAGTTCCGCCTCAGTAATACCCTCGCGCACGGTCACCGGACGCTGCAGCACGATTGGCCCCGTATCAAGTTCCTCGTCCATCAGGTGGATCGTGACGCCCGTTTGATGGTCGCCGTGGCGGAAGGTCCAGAAGAGGGGATCGGGACCGCGGTTCTCAGGCAGCAGCGATGGATGGACATTCAGGCAGCCGAGGCGAGGCAGACGGAGCAGCGCGGGGGGGAGGCGCAGCGGGAAGCAGGCGACCACGATGACGTCGGGCTGCAGTTCTTTCAGTAGCGCGAGCGTATCGCCGTCGAACCGCTCAATTTCATAGCCTGTGATACCGGCGCCTTGGGCGAGTTCCCAGACGTTCAGGGGCACGGGATGATCGGCCATCGGGAGCATCGGGCCGCGAGGCCGGTAGCCGGGCGACGGGGAGGCGAACGGCGTACCACCGGGCAGCGCGGGCACGATCAGCGCGCGCAGATCCATGCCGGCATTGACGAGCCGCAAAAAAGGCGGCCCCGAGAACCGGCCGCGCATGCCAAAATAGACGACTCGCAAGCCCGCAATGCCCTTATCATGCCCCATCGCAATACTCGTATCCTTCGCGCTCGCCAATCAAGAGGCTCAGAGCCGGCACACCGCTCTGCACGGCGTCTGCCGCACAACCTACCCTATCATGATCGCCCGAAGCATGCCACGCGGCCAGAGTCGTGCCACGCGGTATAGTATGTTTATAAGTCGCCCGCGCGGCAGGAACACGACATCCCCGCGGGCTTATCGAATGGGAGCGGGACCATGCCGCGAACGGTCTTCTGTGTGAAGCTCAAGCATGAGCTGCCGGGGTTGGAGAAACCGCCGTTCCCCGGCGAGTTGGGGCAGCGGATATACGACAGCATTTCGGAGCAGGCCTGGGACATGTGGCAGGAGCAGTCCCGCCTCATCATCAACCACTACGGCCTGAACCTGGCCGACCCCGACGCGCGCCAGATCCTCCGCCAGCAGATGGAGGAGTTCCTCTTTGCCGACACCACCGAGATGCCTGAGGGATGGGTGCCCGAGGCAGCCGGTGGGAAGGGGTCGCGAGCGCCCGGCGGCAAGGGCGCGCCAGCGGGCAAAGGTGGCGGCGCCCCGGCGCGCAAGTAGCACCATGCCAACCCTACGCGAACCCGGCGACATTCTCCTTCTCTCGTGTTATGAGCTCGGCCACCAGCCACTGAGTCTCGCCTCTCCGCTCGCCACACTGCGCCATGCGGGTTTTACGCCTGTTGCCGTAGACACGTCGGTTGAGGATCTCGACGACGCGACGATTGGGCGAGCTCGGCTCGTCGCCATCTCCGCCTACATGCATACCGCGCTCCGGCTCGGTGCGCGCCTAGCTGAACGTGTGCGCCGGCTTAACCCCCGCGCGCACATCTGCTTCTATGGTCTCTACGCCTCGCTCAATGCGGAATACCTCTTGCGCGAGCTTGCGGATTCGGCCATCGGCGGCGAATACGAAGAGGCGCTGCTCGGCATGGCGCAGGCACTGGAAACGGGCGGACCCCTAGACGTGCCGGGCGTACGCACACGCGAGCGCTATGCCCGTCCAGTGCTGGCGCGGCTGCCCTTCGCCGTCCCAGAGCGCGCGACGCTCCCGCCTCCGCAGCGCTACGCACATCTCGTGCGGGACGGCGAGGCGGTCCCCGCGGGCTATGTGGAGGCAAGTCGCGGCTGCCTGCATACCTGCCGCCACTGCCCCATCACCCCGGTATATGGCGGGCGCTTCTTCGTGGTGCCACGCGAGGCCGTGGTGGCCGACGTCCGTGCGCAGGTGGTGGCGGGCGCGCGCCACATCACCTTCGGTGACCCCGACTTCCTCAACGGCCGGGGCCATTCGCTCGCCATCGTCCGCGCGGTGCATGCCGAGTTTCCCGACGTCACCTGGGACGCCACCATCAAAGTTGAGCATATCGTGGAGCGGCGCGAGACCTTCTCCGAGCTGGCGGCGCTTGGGTGCGCCTTCGTCGTCTCGGCGGTGGAGTCTCTCGACCACGAAGTGCTGCGGCACCTTAAGAAGGGGCACACCAGGGAGGACGTCACGGAGGCATTGCGCATCCTTGATGAAGTCGGTGTGCCTATGCGCCCCACCTTCGTCGCCTTCACCCCATGGACATCGGCACGCGCGTACATGGATGTGCTGGACTTCGTGGAAGAGCACGACCTGATTGACCACGTTGACCCCGTACAGTACACCATCCGCCTGCTTGTGCCCCCCGGCTCGGCATTGCTGGAGGAGCCGGACGCTGGTTCATGGCTCGGCTCGCTCGACGAAGTGGCGTTCACCTATCGCTGGGAGCATCCCGACCCGCGCATGGATCGCTTGCAACGCGAGGCCACGGCGCTGGTCGAAGCCGCGGCCCGCGCAAACCGACCCGCACAGGAAACGTTCGCCGCCCTCCGTAGGCTGGCGGAACGCATCCTCGATACGCCCGCAAGAATGCCCGTGGGCGCCGCCACACATGGCGGCCTTCGCGTCGGGCGCAAGCCCGCGCCACGACTGAGCGAGCCGTGGTTCTGCTGAGCAGAGCCCACCGCGGACCAGTTGGGTCCCTTCGAGAAGTCCACCGGCGCATTCTAGTGCGCGGCCGTAGCGAAGTAATGCTCATCCACCTTAGCGTGGAAAATTCGCTCTGACGTTACACTAATCTGACACCTCATCGGGGAATGCCGCTCGCACCACATCCGGTCCGAAGGCATGCAGCATGGCTGGCGTGAGCGCGTTCGCACGGGCGATCTCGCTATAGAGTCGCGCACTGGGCCGAGGTGTGCGCGTCTGCGTGACTGAATCCAGCGCGACCAAGCCGAAGCGCATGCTGTAGCCCTCGGCCCACTCGAAATTGTCCACCAGCGACCAGTGGAAGTAGCCTCGTAGATCCGCGCCATCGCGTATCGCCTCTGACATCGCCCGCACCGCGCGAGCGATCACCCATGGGCGCAGCCGGTCCTCATGATCTGCTACGCCGCTCTCGGTCACATACAAGGGCTTGCCAAACGGGGCGAGCCGCGCCGCGATACGCGCGATTCCTTGTGGATAGACCTCTCCCCAGGCCTGACTCATCGGTTGGTCACTCCGTAGCGCGCCAGGCGCGGCGAAGCGGCGCGCGAAGAGCTCGCTGGCCCGGCGCGGGTCGAAACGCACGAGATCGCGGTAATACGTATTGATGCCCACGTAGTCGCATGTTCCCCGCACCTGCCGCAGGTCGCCCGCCACGAGACTGAACGGAAAGGCCGCGCCGCCGGCGAATACCGCACGCGGAAAGAAATCGTTGAATGCGGCGTCCTGCATGCCGGCGGCAAGACGGTCCAGCCGCGAGGAGGGCCGGGCGGGGTCGAACGTGTTAAAGTTCTGCGCCCAGCCTACCAGCGCATGTGGCTGTATGCGATGGATGGCGCGATATGCGGCAGCGTGGGCGCGGGCCAGCGTTGACATCACCCGAATCGCGGCCACCGCATCGCCGGTGCGCCCCGGCGGAAAGTCGCCCAACACATATCCGACGATGGCATAGACGTTCGGCTCATTCACGGTGCACCAAAAATCGCAGAGGTCGCCCAATTCTTCTACTGCGCGACCGGCGAAGCGTGCGAACGTCTGGGCGGCGTCAGGCGAGAGAAAGGCCCCACGCTCCTCGAACCACATAGGATTGGTAAAGTGGTGCAGCGTCACCATCGGACGCAGCCCGCGCTCGCGCAGCGCGCCTAGCATCTCGCGATAGCGCTGGATGGCAGCACCATCCCACACACCAGGCCGTGGCTCGATCCGGCTCCATTCGAGGGAGAGCCGCAGAGCGTTGAGTCCCAGGTTCCGGGCGAGATCGAAGTCGCGCTCGGCGTCACGCCACCAGTCGCAGGCCGCACCGCTTGCGTCGCCGGTGTGGATGCGCCCCTGGCGCTCCCACTCGTACCACTGATTATTGGTGTTGCCGCCCTCCACTTGATGCGCGGACGTCGCCAC
>CAYYCB010000005.1:18328-26490 GCA_964469715.1 uncultured Ktedonobacterales bacterium
ACGATCAGCAGGAAGGCGCTGGCGGCATAGAACGGCGCCGCGACCAGGAACGAAGACCCGTAACCGGCGCGGGCAATAAGCACACCACCCGCGGCCGCACCCAGCGCACCGAGCACTTGATAGCCCACGTTATAGACACTGCTTGCCATCACGCGCGAACGTTCGCCTACGGATTCCATGTAATAGGCCAGCAGCGGCGGCCCAGTCAGTGCCATCAGAAACGCACGCACGACGAAGAGCGCTGAAGCGAGCGGCACACCCCCGACGAAGGCCAGCCCAATCAAGAAGACAAGCGATGCGCATTGCGCTATGATCGGCCCCCGCACCTTGCCAAGCCACAAAGCAAGCCATTCCGCGAGCAGACTTGCTCCCGCGATTGCCAGCGCCGTCGCGGAGGTGAGCACCCCATAGTAGCTCGTGGAACTGTGTAGCTGCTTCACGAAGTAGAGATTGGCATAGGGCACGAAGAGGCCCGCGCCGAAGCCGACGAGCGCCTGCGCAACGGTGAAGCGGCCCACGACGCCCGTCCCGACCACGCGCACCTGCCGTATCCATACGCCGAGCCGCTTTCGCCAGGGCAGCGCATGTGGCGTAGGCGCCGCCAGCCCCAGAGACTCTGGCGGTACAACACCGGTTAATCTGGGCGTGGTCCGCTCCTCGCGCATGAAGAAGATGGGGAGTATGGAAGGCGCCGCCAGCAAGCCTGCCGCAAGCATAGCCATCTCGTAGCGCCGCGCATCCGCCCCCGCCGCCAGGAAAGGCCCCAGCGCACGAACCACCCCCCATGCCGCGATGTCACCCCGCTTGAAGAACTCCGGCAAGAAGCCGCCGAGCAGCGTCCCGACGATACCGAAGAGGAAGCCGAGCGCATTGTTCAGACCGAGCACAGCGGTATGCTCACTCGGCGGCGTATAGGTTGTGAGCAGCGGCGTATTGACGACAAGGATGATGGCCACTGACGCCCCCACGCCGACCATCGTCGCGAGGATGACCGCAGGCGTTGGGATGAGGATCTGAATGGCGATGGCCGCGCCGCCGAGAAGATTTGACCAGATAAGCATCGCCCGATAACCCAGCCGATTGACCAGCGGATTCGCGGGGATGACGCCCAGACCACCGCCAACAGTGGCCACGAGCAGGGCCAGCCCGATAAAGTCAGTGCCGTAGCCCAGCGCGGAGAGGTAGAGGTTGTAGAGAACAAAGATCGCCCCCGCGGTCGCCGCCTGCAAGAGATTTGAGAGCAGGTACAGGCGCGCGTTGCGCCCCAGCGAGCGGAAGCGATTCAGCATGCTAGACAGTATAGCGCAGTCCGGGCAGATCAGCCGGCCGAGGCTGCGAGCTGGCCGTGATGGCCGTTCTGGCGCCCGTCGTCAGGGTGACGATCTCGGTCTTGATCGCGATCTCGCGTGCGCTGCTGAGAATCGGCGCCCTCGCGGCCAACGCCAATGGTCGGCGCCACGTCCGCGTCATCCGCAACGGTGAGCGACGGCGTGAAGTCATTCGCTGGCCCGACCAGCGACTGCTCGGAGGCCGCGGAGGCGTCGATGAGCTGGATGTCGGCCGCGGCGCGAGCCGTCGCGGAGTCATGGACCGCGCGGGCCTGCTTGCGCCCAAAGAGGAACACGCGCAGCCCCGTCTCCATGGCCTGGCGGCGCCCATAGAACTCGGCCACGCCCTTCACCACACGCTCCGTGCTGGTGTCGGCAACCGCCATTGCTTTGTGCAGCTTTGGCGTATTCTCCTGCAGCACGGGGACCACGTGCATGTGGACCCAGCGCGCCGCGAGGGCCAGGCCTGCCATGAGCGCGAGCATCACGATCAACACAAGCAGCAGTTCAAGGGTCAACAGCACGCCCGCAATCTTGCCAAGGGTGTCGAGCCAGTCTGGAGCTGGCGCCCCAGCGGAGCTAGCGAAGACCATCGAGCTCCCCCCTTGCCACGAGCTCGCGCTCGATCTCCTGGCGGCGTTTCTGGCGCTTGTCAGCGCGCTTGCGAGCCTCTCCCTTGCCGAAGAGCACGCCTGCCACCTGTGCCGAGCCGGCCAACACACCCACCGTACGCACAGCGGGGTCTACGCCGAAGGCCGTGGCGGTCTTGGCGCCCTCGCGCACGGCGCTCGACGTGGTGCGTAGCGATTGGAGCACCGGCATCATCTCGTTCTTCACCTGCACGATGGTGCGTGTGAAGTTGAACACGGCGTAGATGAGCGCGGCCAGCAGGCCAATGCTCACCAGCGCGGCGAAGATGAGCACGATGTCGAGCACCGCCGGCCACCAGCCGAGCACGCTGAACAGGATGACGAGGGCTAATGTGACGACCAGCGCTGCGGCCACACCCCCGATTATCAAGGGCATCTTGCTCTTCATCAGCCTCTATCCTTTCTCAGGGCAGGCGTGCGAGCTCCGGCTCTCCACGCCGCGCCGGGCGGCTGTCGCCGCCAAGCACGCCTCATCATCACCGTCCGCGCGGCTCCGGGTCTCGCCTGCCGGTCGGTGCGAAGGGTGCACGAATTGTGCCAACTGCGCTCACGTGTCGCAGATGAATCGCCCTGACATCACCCCGCCCAGAGGTCGTGCCGCCGTTCGCACTCCCATCGTACCTCATTTGGTTAAGCGGGCGAGAAGGCGCAACGGTTGCGCTCCGTCGTATGGGGATACGAATCGCACGGCCCGGCGGTGGTACGGCACAGGAGGATTGCTGCCGCGACCGAGCGGAAGAATGTGGTCGCGATTCAGACTTGCGCAACCTTGACGTGCCCCGGCGTGGGGCGCCACGCCTCGAAGTCCCGCACGTGAACGGCGACAAAAAATAAAGGAGCCGCCGCGTCTGCGGGGCTCCTGGGAATCGGTCCTCGATTGGCGGTCGGGCTAGGCGCCTGCCTGCTCGGCCTGCATCTTGTTGAGTCGCGCCATCAGGCGCGACTTGCGGCGGGCGGCGTTGTTGCGGTGCAGCACGCCCTTGGAGGAGGCCCTATCAAGTGCGCGGAGAGCAGACTGCACGGCCTCGATGGTGTTCGGTTCGGCGGGGCCGGTGGCGATGGCGCTGCGGGCCCTGGTGACCTGCGTGCGGACGGCGGACTTCACTGAGCGATTCCGAGCGCGGCGCTTCTCTTCGATGCGCATACGCTTCTTGGCCGACGGGAGATTCGGCATGGCTTGGGCGTTCCTCCTATGCGGGCGTGTGACCGCGGCTCTTTTTTCTCGCGTCGCGTCTGCGACGAGCAGGGAGGGCCGCCCAACCATGCGGGCAGCCGCTCCGTGGCGCGCGGCACAGCATCCCCGGCACGCCACAATCCGAACTAGTATATCAAATCGACCGCGAGGAGGCAAGGTGCGCCAAACGGCGGATCGCGGAAACATCCGTCCCGTGCTGCCGCTGGCGGATGGTGGGCACAGATCGCTTGCCCTAGCAGGCGGCTCCCTGCATGCTGTCATACGTGTCGCCAATGGAAGTGGCCAGCCCGAATACCGCGCCCTCGACTGTCTCAAGCACGGCGTCGAGATCGAAGGGCTTGAGCAGGACGGGGACCGAGAGGCGTCCCTTTACGCCGGCCAGCGCGACCGGCACCAGCTCAGAATTCGCGGTGATGATGGCGTAGGCATGGCGCGAAGCAAGCCACCCGTCGGCGGCAACCGTCCGCAGCAGGTCGATGCCGTCCATCACGGGCATGCGCAGATCGAGCAAGACCATGTGTGGGACGCGGCTGGCCCGCAAGATCTCTAGCGCACGCAGGCCATCCCCCGCCTCAATGACGTCGAGTCCCTCTTCTTCCAAAACCGCCCGCAGTGTCTCGCGGATGGCACGATCATCATCCACTACCAACACATGCGCTACGCTGTCGCTCATCGGATGAGACCCTCTATGAGCGGCGCCCTACAGGGAACGCCGTCTACGATTCCAATTGAGAACAATTGTGTCACATCGCGACGCCCATTCGACCAGCTCGCCGGTGGCGTTCTTGTGGTGGAACGGTTGACGACTGGTAGAATAACACCGCCCACTCGACTCCTAGCATCATATTTATAAGATGTTTATGCGACATGCGAGCTGCGACCATGTTTGTCGCCCGCTTTCCGGCCCGGCTGGCAACCGAGGTCCCGCCGATGCTATGCTGCACTCCATGCCCGAGCCGGCGGCCTGGAGCTCTCCGCTCGAAGGCATGTGCGGCACCTCGCAGTGCGCATGTCGATTGAATGCAGCGCAAGGAGAAGATTGGCATGTCGGAGACGACGGCAAATGGGACGGCCGCCTTGGAGTTTACCCATGACGAGCGGATCGGCGAGCTGCTGGGCCGCATGCACGAGATCGCGGACCTGAGCGCACTCGGGGCCCTGGCGGTATGGGACCAGAATACTGCCATGCCTTCGGGAGCGGGCGAGGTGCGCGGCCACCAACAAGCCACACTCCAGGGACTTCTGCACGAGAAGTGGACCGCCAGCCGGTTGGGGGCGCTCGTGGGTGAGCTCGATACCGCCACTCAAAGCGGCCGCTTCACCGACGCGGACCGGGCGCTCGTGCGCCTCGCCAAGCGCGACTACGAGCACTCGACAAAACTGCCGCGCGAGCTGGTCGAGGAAATGGCACGCACCGAGGCGGCGAGCTTTGAAGCCTGGCGCAAGGCGCGCACAGCCAACGATTTCGCAGCTTGGGCGCCCTGGCTCGAAAAGACCGTGCGGCTTCAGCAGGAAGTAGCGGACCGGCTCGGCTATGCCGAGACGCGCTATGACGCGCTGCTCGACCTCTATGAGCCAGGGATGACGACGCGCCAGCTTAACGAGCTTTTCCCGAAGGTGCGCGAGGCGGGGGTAGGCGTGCTCCGGCGCATTGAGGCCAGCGGGCATCAGGTGGACGACGCGCCTGTGCGCCAACAGTACGCCGCCGAAAAGCAGGTGGCGCTTTCCCAGGCGCTCCTCCGGGCCATCGGCTACGACCTCGAGCGTGGCGGCGTGGCTACCTCGCCGCACCCCTTCACCATCGACTTCGGCTCCCCCTTCGACGTACGCGTGACGGTCCGGACAGACGAGCGTTTTCTGCCAACATCCATCATGGCAGCGATCCACGAGGGCGGCCACGCGCTCTATGAGCAGGGTGTCGCGCCCGCGCTCGTGCGGACGCCGTTGGCTGGCGGCGCTTCGCTCGGAGCGCATGAGTCGCAGTCGCGACTCTGGGAAAATGCCATCGGGCGTTCCACGCCGTTCTGGCAGGGACAGTTCGCCAAGGTGCGCGAGGCCTTCCCGCAGCAGTATGCCAACGTGGACGCCGCGGCTTTCGCCCGCGCGCTGAACAAGGTCGAGCCAAGCTTGATCCGTGTCGAGGCTGACGAGGTGACATATAACCTGCACATCCTCGTGCGCTTCGAGCTAGAGCAGGCGCTGGTGAACGGCCAGGTCTCGGTGCAGTCGCTGCCCTCGGCCTGGAATGCGAGGTATCAAGAGTATCTGGGCATCACGCCGCCCAGCGACGCCCACGGCGTGATGCAGGACATGCACTGGACCAGCGGCTTCGGTTACTTCCCGACCTACACGCTCGGCAACCTCTACGGTGCGCAGATCTACGCGACCCTGCGCAAGACCTTCCCCGACTTCGACGAACGGCTGGCACGCGGCGACACAGCCTTCATCCTGGACTGGCTGCGCTCGCACATGTACGCCTTCGGCAAGACGTACGAGCCGGCCGAGCTGATACGCCGCGTCACAGGCGAGGCGCCGGACCCGAAGTACTTCGCCGCGTATCTGTCAGGCAAGTTCGAGGAGATCTACGGGCTGGCCTAGGCCCCCATCGAGCCACGCCATCAAAAACATCCTGGGGCCGGCAGAGCTGCCGGCCCTTATGCTCTTCTTAGCCACGCGGCTCACAGCGTCCGCGCGTAGATCTCCATCGCATGCTCGCCCTGGCGCGTGTAGCCGGCGCCCTCCATCGCGTCGCGCAGGATGAGGAGGTCGGGGAGCCAAAGGTCCACCATCGCGCAGCCGCGCTCGCCGGAAGTTTCGCGCAGCGCCAGGGCGAGGCGACCCAGCCTGTCTGCCATGCCGTCGGCGTAGATCACAGCAAAGTGCGCCGGCTCGTCATCTTCGGCGGGTCGCGCATGGGCAATGGCGAGCGCTTGGAGGCCGCCCCACTCCTCTAATACCCAGACCGCGCCAGTCGCCAGGGCATCGCGCAGCATCGGCTCACTGAGAGCACGCGCATGCCAGTCGGTAATCTCAAGGCCGCCGTTAAACGGCGTCAGATTGGACTGCACGAGCCAGTCCCAGATGCGGTCGAAATCGTCCTCGCCTGGCCTGCTGAGATGCCCTCCGGTGTTGGGCACCTGCTCGACGCCCGCGGTCGCGCCGCCGGGATCGTCCCCCGTCGCCAACAGCGCGGGCGCAGTGTAGTGGACCACTTCGGCGACACGTACGAAGCCAAAACGGGCAAAAAGACCGTGCGAGGCGGCGTTGGATGGATCAGTCATCATCCGGACGACAAGCGCCCCGCGCTCGCGGGCGGCGACGAGAGCGCGCGAGACGAGCAACCTCCCGATCCCTTGCCGTTGCTCCTCCGGGGCGACGCGTACACCTTGGAGCCACGCATCTTCCTCCGAGAGCAGCGCTACGTGCGCCAGCCCGACAGGCCGGCCATTCGCCGCGGCGACGAGCAACACACCGTTCTCGTCCGCGAGCCAGTCGTCCCACACCGAGGGAACGTAGTCTTCACCCTCCCAAATGCGCGCACAGAATGAAAAGACGCCCTCACGATCCTCCGGCTGTGCGCGGCGAATGACTACGTCGCCCTGGTCGCTTGGGCGCGAGTCGTCGTCCATAGTCCCTCCGCCCGATCCATTGATTCCGCATGTCCACTCCGAGCGACCACCCTAGCATAGCGCAGTGGCGGGGGATTTGCCCCGCGTGCTACAATTGAGAACATTATCAATGATATTGTTCTCAATACGGGGAGGATCGCCGTGCAAGATCGGCTGACGGAGGCGGGCTACAAGCTCACAACGCCACGGCGACGCGTGGTGGACGCGCTCTACGCCGCGCAAGAGCCACGGACGGCGCAGGAGGTGGCGGAGACGGCGGGCACGAGCGTCGCCTCGACGTATCGCGTGCTGGCGCTTCTGGTATCACTGGGATTGGCCGGTGAGGTAGAAGATGCCGTGGAGCCGGGAGCTAACGCCATCCCCGGCAACTGCGGAGAGGCGCGCGTGCGGCGCTACGCCCTCTGCACGGCTGCGGGCCACCACCATCATTTCGTCTGCCGCGCCTGTCATGGCGTGGTGGAAGTGGAGAGCGACGCGCTTGAGGAAGGGTTAGCGGCGATGGCCGCACAGACAGGTTTACACATCGAGCAACACGACGTGACACTGCGGGGAGTGTGCAATCGATGTCAGGGGCAGGGCGACGAAGGGAACCAGGCATGATGGCGGTGTTGTTATCTATCGCGACTTTCTTCTCCACGACGACTGGCGGATTCTTCGCGCTGCGCCACCGCGACCGGCTTCACCTCATCATGGGATTCACGGCAGGCGTGCTGGTCGGTCTGGTAGCGTTCGATCTGTTGCCAGAAATCTTCGCGCGAGCCGGTGAGGCAAAGCTCCAACCCGTAACGCCCATGCTGGCCCTGGTCGCGGGTTTCCTGGCCTTCCACATCGCTGAAAAGGCGGCGCTTGTCCACGCCGGTCACGAGGAAGACTATGCCATCCATAAGCATCCGCGAGTCGGACTGCTCTCGGCGCTCGCGCTCTCCGGCCACAGTTTTCTCGACGGCGTCGGCATTGGCGTCGGCTTCAAGGTAAGCGCCGCCCTCGGCGTGGCCGTGGCGGTCGCAGTGATCGCGCACGACTTCTCCGATGGGCTGAACACCGTCACGCTCATGCTCGTCAATCGCAACAGCAATCGCCGCGCCCTTGCTCTGCTGTTGGTGGACGCGCTGGCGCCTGTGGCGGGCGCGATCTCGACGCTCTTGTTCACCATCCCAGACAGCGCGCTCCCGCTCTATCTCGGCTTCTTCGCGGGCTTCCTGCTCTACATCGGAGCCAGCGACATCCTGCCCGAGGCGCATAGCGAGCGGACAAGTCTCGTGACCGTGGCGCTCACGATCTGCGGAACGGTGTTCGCTTTTCTCGTGACGCGCTTCGCCTGACTCGGGCAGTGCCGCACGGCGCCGCTAGGCGTTCGGCG
>CAYYCB010000005.1:26590-31678 GCA_964469715.1 uncultured Ktedonobacterales bacterium
GGCAATGCGGTGCTCGACCGTGCCGATGGCAAACAGCGCGAAGATCAGCCCCACCACTCCCACCTCGATGCCCGCCAGCAGCCCCGCTACGATTCCAGCCTCGATTCGCCGGGTCGAGCGAGCGGCTATCATCCCCGCGAGGAAGAAGAACGCCAATCCCAAGACGGCCAGCACGAGTCGCGCCCAGAGGCCGCCCAACGCGAGGGGACGCCCAGCGCGACCAGTGGAGAACACGAGGCGGTCGCCCAGGACGAGTACGACGACAAGGGCGCCGAAGAGCAGGCCCCAAAGCGTAGCGGCGCCTCCCCAACCTTGGCGGTGTGTCATGGGATTGCTCCTAATTACGTATCGAGTTGTGGCGTGATAGCGAGGATTCGGCAGCGATTGTGCGACTGAGAATCTGACGTGGCCCCGCCCGCGCGCCGCGCATGGTATCGCACGAAGCTGAGAAACGGCTGTGTCTTCATCCAACCCGATACACTGATAGGCATTCGCACACGGCTGAGGTAGAATGGGCGTATGAGCAGGGAAAAGGCGACACAGCTCGACCGGCTCTTCCCACGGCAGACGAGCCGCGGGGCCTGGGTCGGCATATCCGACGCATGGGAGCCCGCTTGGCGTCCCCGCGGGCGCTGGTGGATGCGCGCCCGTGGAGTGGGGCGCTTTGCCACCCTCAAGCGCTCGCCACGGGCCTGGATGCGACTGCTACGACCAGGGCGCACGGCGTGAGCGAACGGACTCGAAATCCAAGACGATGACACAAAACGAACCACCCCTAACGGCCGATACGCAGGCCGCCCATATCCTCGACGTCCACTACGGCATGCAGCTCGGCTGTTCGCCTGCGGACCTCCGCCGCGGAGGGTGGACGGTCGTCGCCGCGCGTCAGGAATGCGATCCTACGGCGTTACTCTTCGAGCAGCGGCCCATCCTATCCCTGGTCGCGCCGATCTCTCAAGCAGGCGCGGAGGCGCGAAGTGGCGTTGCCATGGTAGCGCCTGAGCTGCGAGGACCGCTAGGCGAGCTGCTGCATGCCTACACACCGGATACGCTCTTCATGGCAAAGGGGCTGCGCGCGCTTGACGATCTGCTGGCGCGGATCGCGCCGCACCGCCTGACCAGCGCCGAAGAAGCCTGCACACGCCTGGCCTGTTTGTCGACGACCACCTTCCGCCCGTACGTGGGACAGTGGCAAGAGTGGATCGAGCCACTTGACGAGGCGGCGGAGACAGCTCCCGTCGCGCTGGGTCTGCTCGCGCGTTACGGAGGCGGCGTCTATGTCGTTCGCCAATCAGCGGCGATTGTGTCATACGCCGGAATCAGGTCACTCTCACCCTCGGTGGCCGAGATCGGCGCGCGAACCGAGCCGGAGACGATGCGCCGCCACGGCCTGGGGCGCGCGGTCATCTCGCGGGCAACGAAGGCAGTGCTCGCGGGCGAGCGCGTACCGTTATTCCGCTACGCGGCAGGGAATATCGCCGCCGAGCGCGTCGCCCTGGTACTGGGCTACCGCCGCTACGCCGACGCGATCACATATTATGCGCGCGCCGGGTCGTAATCCCCGAATACACCCTCCTTCAATACGGATCCCGGGCCCGATGCCATTGCCAGGCGCTCCGTCGAGACGGCAACCCTCAGGTTGCGCGCTATGCTCGCTCGCGATAAGATGAGGCGGCGAGGCGGCGCGACTGACGCGAAATGGTGCGTCGGGCGCGAGTGGGGAAGCGGAGACAGGCTATGGCAGGGCAGACACACGACGAGGCAGTGCCCGACGCCGACCGGGCGGTAGAGGCGCCGGCGGCAGTCGCCACAAAGAGCCTCCACGTCACGGAGGCAGGCGATCAGGTGACCCTGGAGCGGGTCGGGCTCTTCTCCGGACTGGACGCCGACAGCATCGGCGAGCTCTCGGCGGCGATGCGGAGGCGCATCTTCAGACCTGGCGAAGTCATCTTCCACCGCGACGACCCTGGGCAGGTGCTCTACGTGCTGCGCTCTGGCAAGGTGAAGATCTACATCACCAGTCAGGACGGCCAAGAGGTGGCGCTCGCGGTCTTCGCCCCTGGCGACTATTTCGGCGAGCTAGCCCTCCTCGACGGCCAGCCGCGATCCGCCAGCGCCGTCGCCATCGAGCAAGCGGACACACTGGCCTTGCAGCGCGCTGACTTTATTAAGGCTGTGATGCGCCATCCACGCATCGCCGTTCAAGTGATGGGCGTGCTCTCGCGGCGGCTGCGCCAGACTGACGCGATGATCGAAGATCTCCTGTTCCTCGACGTCCACGGTCGCGTGGCGAAGAAGCTGCTCGAGCTCGCCGAGACGCATGGCGCGCGGACACCAGAAGGCATTCGCATCGAGATGAGGCTGACACAGGGTGAGCTGGCAGCAATGGTGGGCGCGTCGCGCGAGAGCGTCAACAAGGTGATGGGCTATTTCACCGACAAGCAATTCATCAGCACCGATAAGTACAAGGTGACGATCAAGCGGCTCGCCGACCTGCGCCGTCGCGCCTGCTAGCACGCGCATCCCGCACCCAAGACACCTTCTCGGTTCGCCCGCGCCTGTGGTACTCTCTCCGGTGCGACGTGACAGCCTGAGCGGTCGCGCGTAGAATTACGAGCATACGCCGCGTGCAGTGGCGTCGTGTGGTTGGTTGGCGGGCGCCGCCTAGTGGCACGCGTGAGCGGAGAGTTTTCTGTGAAATCGCTGATTGTCATACCTACCTATAACGAGCGCGAGAACATCGCGACGCTGATCGCTGACATTCAGCGCGTCGTCCCCGCGACCGACCTGCTCATCATCGACGACAACTCCCCCGACGGAACGGGCCAACTCGTCGACGAGCTCTGCGCGGCGGATGGGCGACTACACGTCCTTCATCGCGCCGGAAAGCTCGGGCTCGGCACGGCCTATGTCGCGGGCTTTCGCTACGCTATCGAGCACGGCTATGATCTCGTCTTCGAGATGGACGCCGACTTCTCGCACGACCCCAAGTATCTGCCGGACTTCTTCCGCACCATCGAACAGGCCGATCTGGTCATCGGCTCGCGCTACATCGCGGGTGGTGGCACGCCCAACTGGTCGGCGCTGCGCAAGTTCATCTCCGGCGGCGGCAATCGCTTCGCCCGCTTCATGCTGCGCGTCCCCGTCAAGGACTGCACGGGTGGCTACCGCTGCTATCGCACCGCCGCGCTCAAGACGATTGACCTGGGCCTGATCCGCGCGCAGGGCTACGCCTTCCAGGTGGAGATGGCCTTCGTGTTCTGGAAGCGCGGCTACCGCATCCGTGAGACGCCCATCGTTTTCATGGATCGGCGTGTAGGTAAATCGAAGATGTCGCGCAAGATCTTCATCGAGGCATTCCGCTGGGTGCTGGCGACGCGACTCCAGGGCGACCCCGCCGTACGCGCGCTGCCCGCAGCCTCCACTCAACCGCAGACCGGCATGCCAGTAGAACGGGCCGAGGCAGCGGGACAACCCCGCGCATAGCCCAGCGAATCGAGCGCGACCAAGCACAAAGACGACGGCCCGCCGGCGAGAGGTCATTGCCAGCGGGCCGCCGTCTTGCTCGTTCACATAGCTGGTCAGCGGCGCACGGAGTTTCCGAAGCGGCGGCCGCGCCCGAGGGCACGCAGCGCGCCGGGCTGGAGGTCGGGATCGAGCAGAGGGTCATAGAGCTTATCGGGGTCATAGAGCCGGCTGCCGAAGACACCACCCAGCGAGCCGGCCAGGAGGCCCGTCAGCAGCGCCAGCAAGAGGTGGCTTGTCGTCGCCTGGACAACCGATCCGACGAGCCCATTATGGTATTGATCGTCGCGCATTGTGGTTGGAACGAGGCTCCATGAAGGCGACATGAGCAGGTAGAAGACAGCGATGCCGGTGGCGAGCGCATAGCTGATGGCGACCGCGATCAGCCCGGTGAGCGTGCCAGCAAGGACCCGGCCGGATTCGCGAGCGGCGAAGAGGCCGACGAGCAGCAGCACCGCGACCGAGAGCAGCAGCAGTCCGAAGACGGGGAATGCGCCACCATGTGAGAGGTCGGGCAGACTGACAGTGGCAAGGACGGGCACTACCTGACCTACCAGTGCCGGCCGGACCAGCAAGATCACGACACCAAGAAGCAGGATACCCGCCACCACCGACCACTTGAATGTCGCACGCGCCATGTCCCCTACCTCCCCTTGTCCACGCCGCTCGCGCCCACCAACGGATATGACGACAGTCATCAGTCGCCGATCTAGTGTAACAAAGAATGCCCGCCAGCGAAAGACGTGTATCGGTGTATGTTTGGTTATCAGCCGGTGTTGGGCGCCAGCAGCCATTGCGCGAGCGCGGCAGCCCTCAGATATCGAGACCAGGGAGCCCATGAGCCCCGAGGATCTGGGAGATCTCACCGCCATGGTGGAGGTCATGCTCGATCAGGTGCCACACCACCCACTGGCGCGTGAAGAACTCCGGCTCGCCCGGCTCAGGATCGGTATTGGGGATGGCATACGCGAGATCGGCCACCGTCCACCGCACCAGGGCGTCTCGCAGAACGTGCCACGACGAGCGCAGTCCTCCCACGAGTTCCGACGCGGAATGAGCTGGCATGCCGGCGCGGTCCCATTGCGCAAGGTCGTCGAGCGCCGGCGCGTCGAGCTTCAGCACAAGACGGCACCAGCGCGCCCTGGCCCCGATGATGTGCTGGCAGTTCTCGCCCACGCTCCGCAACCGTGGCGTTGTGCGACTGGCGAGCTGTTCCGCCGTCAAGGGAGTGAGGGCCTCGATCAAGCGGTCCTGATAGGTCTCCCATCCCTGATAAGGGGTAAGCGCGGTAGTTGTTTCGGCGGCGTCCGCCATGAGGGTCCTCTCCTCGCCAACGAGCGCTCATCTGTTGTGCTGAAATGAAAGGCCGGGAGCAGTCCACCCCCGGCCGCATCGCACGCTCAGTCTATTGCTGCGGAGGATACTGCGGAGGTGTCTGCTGCGGTGGATATTGTGGCACGCCCCCGGCGGCCGGGTAACCCGGTTGCTGCGGGTAACCTGGCTGCTGGGGATAGCCCGGTTGCTGCGGATAGCCCTGCGGAGGTAGGCCCTGATACAGTGACT
>CAYYCB010000005.1:31778-37191 GCA_964469715.1 uncultured Ktedonobacterales bacterium
GGATAGCCCGGTTGCTGCGGATAGCCCTGCGGAGGTAGGCCCTGATACAGTGACTGCTGATACTCGGCCACCGGGCCGCGATGCTGGCCCTTGCCGGCGAGGCCGCCGAGCGCGCCGAGGCCAGCGCCCAGGCCGACGACGAGCAGAAGCCCGATGACCAGCGCCACGATACCGAAGGTGACGACGAGGCTGCGCAGGTCGTTCGTCGAGATGCTGCTACCGTTGTTCTGCACCTGTGCCGCCGCGGCGCTGAGATCGGCCTCGGAGAGCGTCACAATCGCGATGATGCCCGCGACTGTCGAGACGACCCCGCTCACGAGACCCGCGATAAGACCAGCTACCGCACCCGAACCGACGCGACCACTATCACGCGCGGCGAGCAACCCAGCGGTAAAGAACAGCGCGAGGCCGATGAGTGAGAATATACACCCAGACCCGCTGAAAGCGCCGGAAGAGCCTATCGCCACGTTGTGCGAGGCAGCACGGATGCCCGCGTTGATGAGATCCAGGACGGCTCCGATGCCGCCGAAAATGAGGCCCCACTTGAGGGCAGGATTCCCCGAACGCTGCTGCATAAGACCTCTCCCGCAAGCGCTGGCAGACAGCCGTGCGCTCCACTATGCGCCGGTCACGTCCCCGAGCACGTCTCAACAATACCATGCGTGCTCAAGCAGGTGTATGTGTAGTTCGTGTGTGGCGGCGATTGAGCCGGACCGCGAGGATGAATGGAGAACCACGCTCGGCACCCGCTTGGGCCGCGATGCCGCCCAGGTAGACGCCGAGCAGCAGGCCGAACACGACCTGCACGAGTACCACGACAAGCTGGATGAGCAGAAAGGCGACGTCAGGCACGGCGACCGACATACCCTGAATCGCCTCAGTAGACGGAGTGAATAGCAGCTTGGCAGCGGTGGCGACCACCCAGGCTAGCGAGCTGTCGAGATGGAGCACTATGACGGAGAGCATTGTCGCGGCGAACCAGACGAGCCAACTAAGCCAAGCGACACGGCGGCCTGCGCGAGTCGCCGCGTCGAGATTCCCCGTCGCCTTTTGGACCACATAGCCGGCATACCAGCAGAGACCGAGCGTCGCGACGAGGCCGAGGAACGGGGCGAGATAGCCGACGATGAACATGGGAATCAGGGCATCGACGGCGGGATCAATCCACGGGCCGCCCAGACTGTCGCGCAGGGTGACGAGGGCGCGCTGCAAGGCGAGGACGTCTGCCTGATGCGACGCGGCGGCGGAGGCCGAGATCAGTGCCGGCAGCAGTGAGACAGCGCCCGCGGCGAGCCCCACAGTCAGGCTCACATCTCGGGCGATCGCCCGGCCGTCAGCCGTCGCTGACACTTGGCTGTCATCTGATTGCCTAGGCAGCGCTTGCGGTTGGTCGCTCGCCTCCATGCCGCCCTTACCCTCCTCGCGTCACGACTCTACGACCGTCCCCGACGATGCGTACGGTAGTCTGGAAGGCTGCGGCTGTCAAGTAGCTCTGCGGCGCCGATCGTGGCGTGGTCAGCGTCCTCGCGCGCCCAGGCGGCGATATGGGATGTCATACCGACTGCGTTTAGGGTGTGGAGATAGCGTGAGGGCTTCCGCCCGCCGCGCGCCCTGCGCCGGCCCGGAAAGGGCCGCGACCGGACACGAAACATCCCACACGGAATCGGTATCAACCCGCCTAACGATGCGAAAGCGTCGGGGCGCGCCCCTGTAGAAGAGACGCGTCCCGAATAGGTGAGCCATAGGCCCGATTAGTGAGTGGTAGTCGGTTCGTCGGCGGCGAATGGGATATCGAAGGTTTCGTCCAGCACGTCGTCCGTGCCGTCGAGTGCCGTAATGCTATAGCCGTTGCCGCCCGGACCCTCAAGCAACGCGGGTTGCTGGCTGACGAGCAACTCATAGAGTCGTTGGAGCTGGTCGTCGGTGGTGAAGTAGAGCGTGATGGAGCCGTTGCCGCGCGTGGTGCGCTGCAAGCGAACCTTCATCTCCGTCGCGCGGACGAACTCTTCCTCAAGCTGCTGCGTCTCGTAGCTCTTCTGGCGCACCGTGCCGCCACGGCGATCCGGCGTGAGTCGCAGAGTGGCCTCGTTGTAGCGCCGGGCCAGCTCTTCGGCCTCGCGGACGCTCATCATCTTGGCGATGATGGTCTTCATCGCCGCCACCCGCTCGGCGTCCCCGGTGATCTGCAGAACCGCCCTGGCATGCCCCTCCGTGAAGACCTTGGGCATCATGATGAGCGCATTCCGGACCTCCTCCGGAAGTTGGAGTAGGCGAACAGTATTTGCGACGGTAGCGCGGTTACGGCCGATGCGCTCGGCGACCTGCTCCTGCGTCAGCCCATATTCATCCATCAGCATGACGTACCCCTGCGCCTCTTCGAGCGGGTTGAGGTCCGTGCGCTGGAGGTTCTCGACGAGCGCCATCTCAAGCATGAGCTGCGGGGTGGCGTCGCGGATGATGACGGGTACGCGATCAAGGCCCGCGATCTCGGCGGCACGCCAGCGGCGCTCGCCCGCGATGATGCGATAGCGAGGGCCGTACTCGTCCTCACCATCCAGCGAGACGAGGATAGGCTGCAACAACCCATATTCGGCGAGCGACGTGGCCAGCTCGCGGAGCTGCGAGTCGTCGTCGATGGCCATGCGAGGCTGCTGCGGATTAGGCGAGATCGCGTTGAGCGGCACCTCGAAGAGCGCCGAGTTGGACAGAGCGGTATCCATCGGGATATCGTCATCCACGGCGGTCGTGCCGGGGATCAGGGCGTCGAGCCCGCGGCCGAGGCCAAAGCGCTGCTTAGGCATGATGCACTCCCGCCGGCACTGCGGCGCGGGCAATCACTTCCTCGGCGAGTTTCTCATAGGCGAGCGCGCCGGGGGAGCGAGGGTCCTGTTCGAGGA
Organism: uncultured Ktedonobacterales bacterium; assembly: GCA_964469715.1. Taxonomy (GTDB): domain Bacteria; phylum Chloroflexota; class Ktedonobacteria; order Ktedonobacterales; family JADMIN01; genus CAWAWP01. The sequence goes on from CAYYCB010000005.1 coordinate 34,676, forward strand.
TGGTGTGGCCGAAGCTGGGCGCCTCGGCCAGGCGCACACTGCGCGGGATGACGGTGTCGAACGCCTCGCGCTGGAAGTGCTCACGCACCTCGCGGATGACCTCGTTGCCCAGGCGTGTGCGCGGGTCGAACATCGTCATCACGACGCCGAACAGGCCGATGCTCGGGTTCAGGCCGCGATCGCGCACGAGGCGGATGGTGTTGAGGAGCTGCTGCATACCCTCCAGGGCGAAGTATTCGCACTGAAGCGGCAGAATGACGCCGTCAGCGGCGGTCAGCGCGTTCACGGTGAGCAGGCCGAGGGACGGGGGACAATCGATGAGGACGAAATCGAATGACGACCGCACGGCGTCTATCGCCTGTTTGAGGCGATATTCCCGCTGATCGAGATAGACCAGCTCGATGTCGGCGGCATAGAGGTCCACTTTGGCGGGGACGAGCGACAGGTTGGGGCGCACCTCGGCCTTCATCACTTCGGTGACACGTGCCTGCCCGACCAGCACCTCGTAGATGGACTGGACGATCCGGCGCGACTCCACGCCAAGGCCGGTTGTTGTGTTCGACTGTGGGTCGAGATCGATGACGAGGGTCCTGCGGCCCGCGTTGGCCAAATAAGCCCCGAGGTTGATGGAAGTGGTCGTCTTGCCAACGCCACCCTTCTGATTCGCGATAGCGAAGACCCGTGCAGGTGCCATCGGGACTCGCCCCCTTTCGCTAACATCGCGGCGTCAAGGCGCCGGGGAAGACCGAGAGATGGGGAAAAGTCGGTTGCGTGCCCGCTCGCGCTCCCCTGCGGCTGGGACGGGTCACTGATCTAGGTGGGGGACAGGTCCTCTGCCCGGCGCATTGACAATAGCCCCAGGCGCAGGCCCATCCTGTCGAGATTCCACGCCATTGTACAGTACCGCTCGACCGCGGACAAGGATTACCCGGCTCCTGGCCCGTCTTGGCTACTTTTTCGGCTTTCGACTAGCCCGGACGGGTGACTCGGCGCGAGCGGGAGTGTGAACCAGAACGTCGCACCGGCACCCGGCGTACTCTCGACGCCGACGCGGCCGCTGTGAGCTTCCACGATGGCCTTGCAGACGTGGAGGCCAAGCCCAAGATCCCCACCATCACCGGAGAGACGCGAGCCCGCGCCGCGATAAAACGGCAGCCAGATGAGCGATTGCTCCTCCACGCTCAGCCCCGGACCGCGGTCCGTGACCGCGACCCGCACCTCACCGTCACGCTCCAGGCCCAGCGACACCGTGACCGGCTGATCGGCCGGCGCGTGCGCAAGCGCGTTCTTGAGCAGATGATCGACAGCGCGGCGCACCTGGCCGTCATCGGCCCGCACAATCAGCGTTCGCCCTGCCGGCGGGTCAAACGTGATCGTCCGCAAGGGATGAGCATTCCGCGCGGAAGCCACGGCCGCGCCCACGATATGACCGAGGTCATGCGTGCCCAGGCGCACCACGAGCTCGCCTCGCTTCGCCCGCTCGGCATCGAGGAGATCGCGAGCGCGACGCTGGAGTGTTGAGATGCGCTCGGCAGCGCGCCGCGCCTCCGACCTGCGCCGCCTATCAGTATCAGGTTGCATGTTTGTGAGCGGCGTTCGCTGGGCAATGGCAGCGATGGATCGCCGGGCCTCCGCGAGTTGCGCGGTCAACAAGGCGCCAAGCTCACGCATCGTATCCGGTGGGCGCGGAGGTCTGGCAGTGGCAGGGCCGTCGCTTGGCCGGCTCTCAGCAGGTGTGCCGTGGTCACGAGCGACCAGGACGGCGCCGGCGATGTGGCCCTGCGCGTCGCGCATCGGTCCACCAGTGAAGCTGACGTATCGCTTGCGTCCGTCGAGCATACGGATGAGGATCTCCACTGAGCGGTCGCCGTGCAGCGTCTCGCCGCGCAGTATGCGCACAAGAGGACGGTCGGCGAATGCGATAGGACGCCCGCTCGCGTCCGTCGCCGGGAGACGGGCCAGACGTTCATCCACGGGTAGGTCCTCGAACCCCGGAGCCTGATCGACGCCAAAGAGCGTGTATGCGGCGTTATTCCACTGCAGCAGCCCGCCGTCACGGTCATAGATCAGGACGCCATCCGTCATCGCATCGAAGACGGCCTCCAGGCGCCTCGCCCGATCAAGCGCGTCCAACTCAGCCGCACGCCGGTCGGTTACATCTCGCATCACGCAGATCATCCCCTGCGTCTTACCCTCGTCGTCGCGAATGGGACTCGCCAGCACATCCACAATGCGATCTGGCTGGCCGCCCACCGTGATACGCAAGTCGCGCGAGAGTACGGGCACCTCGCTATGCAACGCCTGCCATCCGGGCATCTCCTCAATGGGAATCGGCTGCCCATGGATGTCGCGGACGCGGAGGTTCGCGATGCGGTCGCTGAACGAAAGTTCGTCCTCGGTCCCATCTTCATCGGTGCCGTACAGCGCGCGGGCGGCGTCATTCATGCGGATCACGCGACCAAAACGGTCGAAGATCGTCATGACGTCGCTGGTGGTCTGAAAGGCTGCCTCGAACA
>CAYYCB010000006.1:0-1969 GCA_964469715.1 uncultured Ktedonobacterales bacterium
GGGCTGAAGCCCTTTCGCTGCCGCAACACCTCATGCGAAGTTGGTATCACGCGGCGCACTGGCCCCTATACATCTCATGTTACGATGAAGGCTGTGGCGCGCACGACGGGGTGGCGCGTCGAAGTAGCGCGACAAGGGGCGTGACGAGCTTATGGGACTGGCGATCATCGTGCATGGCGGCGCCGGAAAGATGGCGGCGGATCGGCATGAAGAGGCTGCCGCGGGCTGCCGCGAGGCGGCGCTGGCAGGGTGGGCGGTCCTTAAGCGCGGCGGATCGGCGCTCGACGCCGTGCAGGCGGCCATCATCGCCCTAGAAGACAACCCTGGCTTCAATGCCGGCACCGGCGCCGTGCTCACCACCGACGGTCGCGCCCAGCTCGACGCCGGCATCATGGACGGCGCCGGTTTGCACGTCGGCGCTGTCGCGGGCGTCGAGCGCGTCAAGAATCCTATCGCGCTCGCCCGGCGTGTGCTCGAAAGCCCACACGTTCTGCTGATGGGCGCGGGTGCGGAGGAGTTCGCCGCCGAGTCGGGGATGGCGCTGGTTACGAACAGCGAGCTCATCACTCCCGCGCAGTATGCACGCTGGCAGCGAGGTTACCGTGACGGCGACGACGTGAACGTAGGCCCGGTCATCGTCGCCGAGGACGAGGCGCGCACGCCGGGCAGCTCCTCTGATGGCGAGCCGATCCATACCGACGGCCACAAGCATGGCACCGTGGGCGCAGTGGCCGTGGACGGCGAAGGCAACGTCGCGGCAGGAGCTTCGACAGGCGGTATCGCCGCCAAGCATCCAGGCCGAATCGGCGACACGCCGCTCCCCGGTTGCGGCTATTGCGCGGAGAACAGCCTTGGTGGTGTCTCAAGCACGGGCCACGGCGAGGACTTCATCCGTTTGCTGCTCGCGCGCCGCGCGCTCGATTTCATCGGAGCGGGGATGTCGGCCCAGGCCGCCGCGGACGCGGCTATCCGACTGCTCGGCGAGCGGGTGAGCGGCGACGGCGGACTCGTCCTGCTCGACGGCCGCGGGAATGTCGGCTATGCCCACAACACGCCGACGATGGCGCACGCATACATGATCGAGGGCATGGACGAACCGAAGGCGGGAGTGTAATCTGCCCAGAGGGCGTCTTTCGTAACGCGCTGCCGGCTCGCGCTTGGTTGCCTTCATCGTATGCCGCAACCACCGACTGGCAGATTTAGAGCGGGCGGCGCAGGCCGATCTATCCCGTCGGCCACCGACCGCCCGGCCATGTGCGACACGACCAGCAACGCCCAACTCATACTACGCCCCATCCGCGGAACGTTCGCCCCGAATCAGCACGTGAGCAGCCTTCGCTGCAGAGAGGACGCCTGGGATGTCCACTCCAGAGATCGTCTTGCGCTTCGTCGCCTCTGGCGTTGTCGGTTATCTTCTTGGGTCCATACCAAGCGGTGTGCTGGTAGGGAAGATCTTTGGCAATATCGATCCGCGCAAGTCGGGTAGCGGCAAGACGGGCGCGACGAACGTGCTGCGCACGCTTGGCCCCGGCCCGGCGGCGATTGTCGTGCTCATGGATGTGGGGAAGGGCGCGGCCGCCGTGCTTGTGGCGCGCTTCCTCTTTTTCGGAGGCGCGTCGCCGAACGTTCAGGGTACGGCCGAGGCGATTGCGGGACTGGCCGCCCTCCTTGGCCATAACTTCTCCATCTTCATCAACTTCACCGGCGGCCGCGGGGTGCTGACAGGGGCAGGCGGCATGCTGATGATGTCGCCCGTCGCCAGCCTGGTGGCGCTCATCTCTGGGATTGTGCCGATTGCGTTGACGCGCTACGTGTCGCTAGGCTCGATAACCGCCGCCGCCGCCGCACCCATTGCCGATTTGGTGCTCGTTCTCACGAACCACGATTCGGCGCCGCATCTGGTGTACCTGGCGCTGGGAGGCGCATTCGTCATCTTCTCGCACAAGGACAATATCCAGCGGCTGCTGGC
>CAYYCB010000006.1:2069-13615 GCA_964469715.1 uncultured Ktedonobacterales bacterium
CCACGCACATACTCGACGCCGGAGAAGATCGTCCAGACGACGGCGAGAATGAGCACGGCGTCCGCCGTGAACAGGAGATAGTCGGCCACGGTCGTGGGAAACGTGCCGGTTGCGAGACCGAGGGGAAATGCGGTGGCGCCGCCGAAACCTTTGGCCAGGAGGATGCCGCCGATTGCCACGAGGGTGAGCAGGGTCTTTTGCTTGCCCCAGCGGCCCGCCGGGATGACCACGCCGCCGGCCGCCGCCAACGAGCGCAGGCCGGCTACAAGGAACTCGCGTGTCACGATCACGATGACGATCCACGCCGGTACGAGGCCGGCCTGGATCAATCCGATGAGCACCCCCGAGACGAACACTTTGTCCGCGGTGAGATCGAGAAAGACGCCGAGCTTAGAAGTGATGGAGTAGCGCCGCGCGATTCGGCCGTCGAAGAAGTCCGTGAGCGCGGCGGCGGCGAATACGATTGTCGCCGCAAGGTAGGTTCCGGGCTGATTTCCGAAGACCAGCGCGACCACAGGAACGGTCGCCACGAGACGGCTGATGGTGAGCATGTTGGGAAGCTGTCTCATCCGGCCCTCCACTGCGGCGCTGCGCTCGGTCTCCGCGGTCGTCCCTCGCCCTGGCGCTGACTTATCACTCGACGCTCATGGGGCCGACCGGCCCAGCGCGGGTGAGCAAGAGCGATATGGTGACATGAACGCAAATGCTATATGTGCGTAAATGGTCTATACTTCGGTGTGAGCTGTCGCGGCATTGAGTCGCGTGGGTACGCGGCAAGCGTGGCTCGTCACCGTTGGGCCGCCAGGTCAGCAAACATGGCATTGCGTGTTTACATATGTTACGATAGCGCGCACAAGAAGTAAGCCATCACACTTCCGCGGAGACGAGCCGCCAGGCTCGATGGACGGCTGGCACACCGACCGCGGGAAGCACCTCACGACCTTTCCTTTCGTGTGATCGACGAGGACGTCGGTATCTTAGTAGGCGCAATTGGCGTAGGATGTCTCACACCGTACGGTGCGATGCCACGAAGGCATACCCTGGTATCGTGAGTCTCTTGTAGCCTACAGCCCCGAAGTGCGTCATCACGGTTTCGCGGCGCAGTCGCCCCGCCGGCCGTGAACGATCTTCTCTTTCACAGGGTCCAGCGCCAGGGGTAATCGTGCTGGTTGGCAACATTGCCACACCACCTACTATCAGGCCCGACGTGTGAACCCATCAGGCTGCGGGCGTAGTGTCGCTCGGCCTAGCCTGGGGCATCCAGAGGCACCAAGCCTCTCCACCGCCGGCTGGCAGATTCAGATCCTGTGCGAAGACCTTTCTCATGCGCCGCTCGACCACGCCCCGCGCCCGTGGTCGTATGTGGCGTCCCTTCACGCCATGCGTCTGTGCCCGATCCCTCGTTTGTGAGCGACCTACGGCTGCGGCTCCGAGCCGGCAGGACGGGCTAGAAAGGGGTAGTCGCGCGATCAGTGCGCGTCGCGAGTGCGCATGAGACTCGAATCGGGGCAGCCTGCGATGCGAGTGGCAGCGGCAGCGCTCGGGGCGGCGTCAGGCATCCATGGAGTGTGCGGGCGGTGTGTGGCGCGCACGTGTCTCGACTTTCCTACGTGTCACGATTGGATTCAGGCGGAACCGGAGATGTGGGCACTACGCCGGGCCGGAGCAGAAGCGCCTGAGAGCATAGGGGAGGCGACGCATGCAACGAATCCAAACGATGAAGAAGTTGATCAATTCCGCCGATACCGTCGTGAAGGATGAGCTGGCCGGGCTGGGCGCCGCCCACGCGGACTTGTTGCGCGTCGACCTGGAGAAGCAGATCGTGGTGCGCGTCGACGCGCCGGTGGCCGGCAAGGTCAGCGTCATCTCCGGTGGCGGTAGCGGTCATGAGCCGATGCACGGCGGTTTCGTAGGGAAGGGCATGCTCGACGCTGCCTGCCCCGGCGCCGTGTTTACCTCACCCGTCCCCGACCAGATGCTCGCGGCGACGCAGGCCGTCAATGGTGGGGCGGGCGTGCTGCACATCGTCAAGAACTACACAGGCGACGTGATGAACTTCGAGATGGCCGCCGAGCTGGCCCAGGCCGAGGGTATCGGGATCGCCAGCGTGGTGATCGACGACGACGTGGCCGTGAAGGACAGTCTCTACACTGCCGGACGCCGGGGGGTGGGGACGACGGTGCTCGCGGAGAAGATCTGCGGCGCGGCGGCGGCGGCAGGCGCGGCGCTGGAGCAGGTCGCCGAGACCTGCCGCAAGGTGAACGCCAACGGGCGCAGCATGGGCATGGCGCTGACCTCGTGTGTCGTGCCGGCGGCTGGTAAACCGACCTTCGACCTGCCGGACGACGAGATGGAGATCGGCATCGGCATCCACGGTGAGCCGGGGCGCACGCGCATGAAGCTGGGCAGCGCGGCTGAGATCGCGGCGTTGCTGGTCGAGCCAATCGTGAGCGATCTGCCGTTCAAGAGCGGCGACGAGGTGCTGGCCTTCGTAAACGGCATGGGCGGGTCGCCGCTCATCGAGCTCTATGTCATGTACAACGAGGTCAACCGCATCTTGCAAGGGAAAGGTATCAAGATCGCGCGCAACCTGATCGGCAACTACATCACGTCGCTTGAGATGGCGGGCTGCTCTATCACGCTGCTACGCCTGGACGACGAGCTGACGCGCCTCTGGGATGCGCCGGTCCATACGCCGGCCCTGCGCTGGGGCATGTAGTCGCCCGCGCGCGGTGGGTCAGGCGACGGCATTGGGAGGAGAGAGGAGGCGTCGCGGCGCACGCACAGCCAGAGCATCGGCCGGCTGGTAACTGGGAGGCGTGCGCACCAATAATAGACGGGCTGCAAGGTGCCAGTGGCGACATTACGCAGCGTATCAGCGACCACAGGAGGTTTGACGTCATGGCGGACCAGGGCAAGTACGTGCTCGCGCTCGATCAGGGCACGACCAGCTCACGCGCGATCGTGTTCAATCACGAGGGGCGCGTCGTGGCGAGCGAGAACCAGGAATTCGAGCAGATCTATCCCCAGCCGGCGTGGGTAGAGCATCGTCCCGAAGACATTTGGGCGTCCCAACTTGCCGTGGCGAAGCGGGTGCTGCGGGATGCCGGGCTGTCACCGAGCAATATCGCCGCCATCGGCATCACGAACCAGCGCGAGACCACGGTCGTCTGGGAGCGCGACACGGGCAGGCCGGTGATGAACGCCATCGTCTGGCAGGATCGCCGCACGGCCAGCATCTGCGATCAGCTCAAGGCGGAGGGATGGGAGCCGAAGATCCGCGATAAGACCGGCCTCGTGATCGACGCCTACTTCTCAGGCACCAAGGTCAAGTGGATGCTTGACAACATCGACGGTCTGCGTCAGCGCGCGGAGAAGGGCGAGGTGCTCTTCGGCAATGTCGACACGTACCTGATCTGGCGGCTCACCAACGGCAAGGTGCATGTCACGGACTACTCGAACGCTTCGCGCACGATGCTGTTCAACATCCACACGCTGAATTGGGACGACGAGATTCTGGCGAAGTTCGGCGTGCCGCGGGCCATGCTGCCGAAGCCGAGCCAGAGCAGTGAGGTCTACGGGCAGTCGGATGCGAGCATCTTCGGCGAGCCGATCCCCATCGCGGGCGACGCCGGCGATCAACAGGCGGCCACCTTCGGCCAGGCGTGCTTCACGCCGGGCATGGCAAAGAACACCTACGGCACCGGATGCTTCATGCTGCTGAACACCGGCGAGACGGCCGAGGTCTCCAAGAGCGGGCTGCTTACCACGGTCGGCTGGGGCATCGGTGGCAAGGTCACGTACTGCCTTGAGGGCAGCATCTTCATCACTGGCGCCGCCGTGCAATGGCTGCGCGACTCGCTCAAGATTATCGGCAACGCCGCCGAGACGGAGGCGCTTGCCTCCTCGGTCGCCGATACGGGCGGGGTCTACCTTGTGCCCGCGTTCGTCGGCCTGGGCGCGCCCTATTGGGATCAGTATGCTCGCGGCACCATCGTGGGCCTGACGCGCGGCTCAGGCCGCGCCGAGCTGACCCGCGCGACCCTCGAAGCAACTACTTATCTGACCCGCGACGTCGTCACCGCCATGCAGACTGACTCGGGCATTCCGCTCAAGGAGCTGCGGGTGGACGGTGGCATGGTGGCGAACAACTGGCTCATGCAGTTCCAGTCTGACATCTTGGGCGTGCCGGTGCAGCGGCCGGTGGTCGCGGAGACGACCGCTCTTGGCGCTGCCTACCTGGCCGGCCTGGCAGTCGGCTATTGGGCAGGGCTTGACGACGTCACTAACAACTGGGCCGTCGACCGCGTCTTCACGCCGTCGATGGCTGAGGCGACGCGCAGCCGCCTGTACGCCGGCTGGAAGCGTGCCGTCGAGCGTTCGCGCGAATGGGCAAAGGAGGACGAACGGCAGGCAGTCGCCGCCGGAGTCGAGCAAACGGCAACAGCCTAGCCTGCGCATCGTGGTGGCGGCCCTCAAGACCGCCACCAGCCCCTGGGAGGCGAAGATCGCGCACGTCTCCCCAGGCCGCGGCCCGCACCTGAGTGGCTGACCACAATCGCTGTGGTCCCAAGCGTTGGCGCCGGAACGATCCGGCTAATGTTCAGGAGGGCGAGAGGCGATGAATAACAGCCAGATGGGCTGGCTCGACCGCCGTGGACTTGGCGGAGAGCTGTTGGCTGAGTTCTTGGGCACCATGGTCCTCATATTGTTCGGCGACGGCGTCGTCGGCGCGGTCTTGCTGTTCTTAGGCTTTGGCGCCAGCAGCGGCTCCGCAAATACGGCGTCGTGGGTGCTGATCAACTTCGGGTGGGGCTTCGCGGTGATGTTGGGCGTGTGGGTGGCGGGGAAGCTGACCGGCGCGCACATCAATCCGGCGGTGACCGTAGCGATGGCCCTGCGGCGCGGCTTCCCGTGGGTGAAGGTCGTGCCATACATCATCGCGCAGGTGTTGGGGGCCTTCGTCGCGGCGGCGCTGCTCTACATCGAGTACAACACGGGGTTCTACTCGGTTGAGAAGGCCAACCACATCGTGCGCGACTCGATCTCCCCGGCAGCCACCGCAGGCACCAACACCAACATCTTCTTCACCAGCCCGCACACCGCGCTGGGCGGGTCGGTGGTCCCCACCGGAAACGCGCTATTCGACCAGATCCTCGGTACCGCGCTTCTGCTCTTCTTGATTCTGGCGGTTGTGGACACGTTGAACGCGCCGCCAGAGTCGAACCTCGCGCCACTTATCATCGGCTTCGTCGTGGTGGCCATCGGCATGTCCTTCGGCACGACCGCTGGCTACGCGATCAATCCCGCCCGCGACTTCGGGCCGCGCCTCTTCGCGTTCTTCGCCGGCTGGGGCCAGGTGGCGCTACCCGGCAATGGCCCCGGATTCAGTAACTACTTCTGGGTGCCTATCATTGGGCCGCTGGTCGGAGGCGCGATAGGCGCGTACGTCTACGACTTCACGATTCACACTATCCTCGAAGCGCGCTCCGCGCCGACGGCAGGCGTCGCTGCTAGCGGCAGGACAGTCATCGACGAGCGCGCCCAGAGCGAAGTGACCACCGGCAGGACGGCCATCGACGAGCGCCGGATCCCCGGAGAGGCCTAGTCGCCCGCCGAGGGTCGGCGTTAGGATTCGGTATAGCGGACACAGCGATGCAGCGGCGAGGGCTACCGGGAGCGTCCCGGCGGTCCTCGCCGGTCTCACACACGGGTGCGGCCGCCATGCGATCTGTCGCGCCGCGGCTTCTTGCGGCACATGCCAGGGGGTAGCGCGCGACAACAGTGGGGAGGGAGAGCGATGGAGGCGTTTGGCGCGACGACACGGGCAGACAACCTGGAACGCCTCGCCCGCGATACCTTCGATGTGCTTGTCATCGGCGGCGGCATCACCGGCGCAGGTGTGGCGCTGGACGCCGCGACTCGCGGCTATAGCGTCGCCCTGGTCGAGAAGCTCGATTTCGCCAGCGGCACGAGCAGCAAGGCCACCAAGCTCGTGCATGGTGGTATTCGGTATCTCCCCCAATTCGACATCGGTCTGGTCCATGAGGCGCTGATTGAGCGCGGCATCCTCATGCAAAATGCGCCCTATCTCGTGGAGCCGCTCGTCTTTCTCTTGCCCCTCTATGAACACGCGCGCAAGCCCGTGGGTGTGCCCATTACGCCGCCTCGCGGCTATGGTCTCGGTCCCATGCTCGATGCCGGCCTGTGGATGTATGACCTGCTCGCGGGTCGTCGCGGTGTCGGACGCCATAAGCGCATCAGCCCACGTGACGCCGTCCGGCTGGCGCCCGCGCTGCGAACCGAAGGCCTCAAAGAAGCCTTCCTCTACTTCGACGCGCAGACGAATGATACGGCCCTCACGATGGCGGTGTTGCGCACAGCGGCCCATCACAACGCGGCTATCGTCAACTACGCCGAGGTGGTGGGATTCACCGATTCAGACGGCCGCCTGACCGGCGCCAAGGTGCGCGACGTCGTCGCGGGCGCCACGATCACTGTCTCGGCGCGCCACATCGTCAATGCGGCGGGGGTCTTCGCGCAGCGTGTGCAGGAGCTCACCGGGCACGAATCGCATGTGACGATGGAGCCGAGCAAGGGGGTGCATCTCGTCGTGGCCCGCGAGCGGGTAAGAATCAGCGACACGGCGGTGGTGATTCCCGAGACGGATGACGGGCGCATCCTCTTCGTGGACCCGTGGGGCACACGCGCCATCATCGGCACGACGGACACCGGCAAAGGCGACCTGGACGACCCCGAGACAACGGGGGCGGACATCGACTATCTGCTGACGCATGTGAATCGCTATCTGGACGTCAATCTGACCAGAGAGGACATTATCAGCACGTACGCGGGATATCGCCCGCTCGTGCGCTCGCGCAAGAAGCCGACGGCCAACCTCTCTCGCACACATGTGGTCATCCAGGAAGAGAACGGCATGATCACCATCGTCGGCGGCAAGCTCACGACTTACCGGCGTATGGCGCAGGATACGGTGGACGTGATGGCGAAGCGCGACGGGCTGCCTCGCGCGCACCCAACCGAGCGCCTCCTCCTCGACGGCGCGCTCAACTGGCCCCAAGCCAAGCGCGAGATCGAGCGGCGCGCGCAGCGGCTCGGTCTGCCCAGCGACATCATCCATCACCTCGAATGGAACTATGGGCGCAACGCGCAGAGCATCCTCGATCTGCTGGAGGAAGATTCCGACCTGCGTGAGCGGTTGGCTGCCGACCTGCCCTATATCAGGGCGGAGGTCGTCTACGCCTGCCGCTATGAGATGGCGCTCACGCTCCCCGACATGCTCGCCCGGCGGACACGGCTCGAACTGGAAGATCGCCAGCGGGCGGTCGGAGCGGCCGATGAGGTCGCGCGGTTGATGGCAGCCGAGCTTGGGTGGTCGCAGGAGCGCATCCGCGACGAGGTGGACCAGTATGACCGGGGGGTGCAGCATCACCTCGCGGTAGAGGGGCACGCCCAAGTCGAGAGCGTCCCGCAGCAGGTGCCCCATGCACAGTCAACCGGCGCATGACCGATGACCAAAGGGAGGGACAATGGCAGCGGATCGTGCATGCGTGCTCGCCTGGCTGCGGCGCTCCGCCCAGGCGCTCCGCGAGCAGCGCCAGTATCTGACGGACCTGGACTCCGCTATTGGCGACGCCGATCACGGCATCAACATGGACCGCGGATTCACCGCCGTGCTCGACAAACTCCCGACGGTGGCCGAGGCCGATATCGGCGCCATTCTCAAGACGGTCGGCACCACGCTCGTCTCGACGGTGGGAGGCGCGAGCGGCCCGCTCTATGGCACCGCATTTCTGCGCGCGGGGATGGCCCTGGCCGGCAAACAAGAGTTGGAGCCGGCGGACGCGCTGCTGGGCCTGAACGCGGCGCTGGAGGGCATTATGGCCCGTGGGCACGCGCAGCGTGGCGAGAAGACCATGGTGGACGCGCTCGCGCCGGCGGTTGACGCATTCAAGGCCCAGGTGGAATCGGGGGCAGATCTGACGGAGGCGCTGCGGGCCGCCGCCGAGGCAGCGGAGGCCGGGGCACAGGCGACCATTCCCATGCTGGCAACTAAGGGGCGCGCGAGCTATCTCGGGGAACGCAGCATCGGCCACCAGGATCCCGGCGCTACCTCCGTCACCCTCTTTCTCCGGTCCGCGTTGAACGGAAGGTAGATCGCCGATGGCTGTGGGCCTGGTAATTGTGTCGCACAGCGCCCGTCTCGCGGAGGGCGTGGTCGAGCTGGCGAGTCAGATGACCCGTGGGTCCGCGCGCCTGGTCGCGGCTGGTGGCACGGATGACGGCGGGCTTGGGACCTCACTCGATAAGGTGCTCTCGGGCATTGCGGCAGCGGACTCCGGCGATGGCGTTCTTCTGCTGGTGGACCTCGGCAGCGCGGCGCTGGTCGCCGAGATGGCGATCGAGCAGATTTCGGAGGAGATGCGCGCACGCGTGCGCCTGAGCGATGCGCCGCTTGTGGAGGGCGCTGTGGTCGCCGCTGTGGAAGCCTCTGTGGGCAGCTCGCTTGAGCAGGTCGCTCGGACCGCCGATGAGGCCATAACCCTCCGCAAGATCACGAAGGAGCCGTAGACCGCGCAGCCATAGAGGCGGCCGCGACCAATGCTCATACCATGCCCGGGTGGGCGGGTGTCATGTGCGGTCGCAGCCCCTGTGCCGCCGCGGCCCTGAAGAGGCTGGCGCAGGAGTTGGAGTCGCGGCCCCTAAAAGGGCCGGCGCAGGGCGCGCCGCGAGCTGAATCCCTCAAGATACCCCAAACAGCTCAGACGAAATCAGTGTCACGTCATGCCCGCTGCATGGTTATGCATGGTCATCCCGGCGCCTGGGGAATGCAATCGATACTTATCGCCTCAATGTTTGACGTAATGCGGAAAATTGGCCTCAAAACCTAGGGTTTTCCGTGGGGTAATTTCGCGCGGGGGCGGCTATACTCGTGTGCGTGGGGTCGCGACGGACCGCGGACAACGAGGTCGAGGCGCGCAAGGACCGCAAGGCGCACCCCACTTTGCGCGCCGGGACGACGCCGAGCAACAACCGAGACGGACGATACGTGGGGCAGTTTCGCCACAGGAAGTGGGGGAGCTGCCCCCCTCCGTTTCCGCCGGCGTCGCTGGCATAGGCTCCCCAAACAGCCACTCCTTTCGGAGCAATGCCACTTGCCAGTCCCCGTCGGAAGATATCGTGGCGCCGGTCGCTGATCCGTAAGGCGTTTCGCGGCGTAGAAAATGATGCCAAGTCCGTTTGGCGGTGTCTACGGTTTCAGCGCTGAGCGCCGGAGCCGGACCAGGGGGAGAGGCTGAACTTTCCCCGACACTTCACCCACCTACGACCCACCCGAACCTCGTATGAAGCGGGTAGCCGACCACGGCCGCGTGTGACAGTGGAACGGGGAGAGGAGCGGTGGACAGGGTGCGGGATCGGCGCGCGGCCCATTGGCGGTGCGGAGGCGGCCAATCGGTATACGGCTTGCTGTTTGACAACATGAGGGCGCCTGGCGGCTCCTGGCAGCATCGCGGTTGGCGGTCGTGTGGTACAAACGGCGTAAGTGCGTGCGGCGGAGATCGCATGCCGCTTGCCGTCTCGCGAAATGGCCGTAGTTCTTGGCGGAGGCGTCCATGACACAGCCTTTCGAGCCGTTGGCACGCGCCGCCATACGGACCTACTCGCGCTGGGAGGTGAGACGCCGCTTCACAGTGGATCTCCACGGCCTTGAGCGGCTGCCGCGCAGTGGCCCAGTGCTGCTTGCGGCCCGCCACTATCACCACCTCTACGATGGCCTTCTGCTGCTCGGCTTCCTCTCGCGCCCTGTCCACCTGCTCGTCGGCCTGGATTGGGTGCGCGGCCCTGTCACTCGGCACCTCCTCGAAACCGCCTGTGCGGGCGCCAATTGGCCGGTGGTCCTGCGGCCCGAGAACCTGCGCCGCATCGCGACGTCGAACGATCCCCAGGAGCGAAGCGCCTACTCGCCGGACGAGATTGGTCCCTACCTGCGCCGGGCCATGCGCGACGCGCAGGCGCTCTTTCACTCGGGACGGGTGCTGGCAATGTTCCCCGAGGGCTACCCCAACGTGGATCTGCGCGGCTCGCGCAAGCCTGGCGCCGACGACTTCTTGCCCTTCCAGCCGGGCTTTCTCACGCTCGTGGAACACGCGCAACGCAGCAGTCAGATAGCGGTGCCCATCGTGCCGGTGGGCTTTGAGTACGGCTGCGGAGATGGGGAACGGGTGGCGATGCGGCTGGGAGCTCCGATCTATCTGCGCTCCGCGGCCGACCGGGGCGACGTCCTCCGCGAAGTGGAGGAGCGGGTGCGCGCGCTCTCAGGGGTGGAAGCCTCGGGCGCATACACCTACGGCGAGCCGCTGATCGCCAGCCAGGGCGAGGCGGTGTCATGACGTACGCTGAGTTCCTTCTCCTCTTCCTGGGCGCACCACTGGCCGCCGTCGCGCTGCTCCTCGGGCGCCGCGTGCGCCGAGGGCGATTTCTTGTCGTGGCAGGTGGGTTGGCGGCAATCGCGCTGGCCTACATGGCCCCGTGGGACCATCTGGCGGCAGTCTGGGGACTCTGGACGTGGTCGCCGGGACAGACGCTGGGACCGCGCTGGTGGGCTATTCCCCCCGAGGAATATTTGTTCTGCATTCTGGAGGCGCTGCTCGCGACGGGGCTGACCATTGTCGCGCTGACATGGCGGCGTGAGGGCCGGATGGGCGACGACGGCAACGGGGCAGGGGAGCGCGGGCCATGACAAGGACGCACTGGGCCTATCTGCCGTTCTTGCTCGTCTGGGCGCTGCCGGTGCTCGGCGCACAGTGGGCCGTTGGTTGGCGCTATCTGTGGCGCGAGCGGCGGCGCTGGCCCTGGGTCGTGCTCGGGCTGGGGGCCTACTTCACTCTCGCGGATGCCGTTGCCATCGAGGCGCGCATCTGGACCTTCGATACGCGCTCACTGGTCGGTCTCTATCTGGGGCCTGTTCCAATCGAGGAGGCGCTCTTTTACCTTCTGACCTCGGCGATGGTTGTGCAGGGATGCGTGCTCTTCTGGTGCATCCTGACCGAGCGCAGAGCCAGGCGTACTCCGCGGCAATCCTCACGGGCGACGGACGCCGCGCCGGCCGCGCCACCGCGAACGCCGGAGGAGTCGCATCCATGAGCGCCACACCAACCAGGGATGACGTGGGGCTGCATACCGGCCCGGCAGTGACAGCGAGCAGGTCGTGGCTGTCCATCCTCCGCGAGCGCCAGGCAGAGGGAAGCTGGGCCGTGCTGCTGGCACTCGCCCCGTCATTCGTGCTCGCCGCCGTCCTCGCCGTCCCGACGCCGCTGGAGCCGGCAATCGAGTTGATCATGCAGGCGACGCCAGTCGCGGTGGCGAACGTGCTCATCGGCGCGCTCGGTCCCTACGCCAGCGCCACGGCGCTGCTGGGCGCGCTCGCCTGTACGCTCCCGCTGGGCGGCCTGCTGGCGGCGTTAGCGCCCGATGCCGGCATGCCACGTCCCCGACTTCGCGAGGGGCGGGTCATTTTGGGGAGC
>CAYYCB010000006.1:13715-33859 GCA_964469715.1 uncultured Ktedonobacterales bacterium
GCGGCGAGCGGCGTCACGGTGGCGGGCGCGCTGGCGCTCGGATCGTTCGAGTGGTGGTCCGGCGCTCTCACCTCGGCCCTCGGACGCGCCGACTCGGTACGCACGCTCTTCCGCTTCGCCGCGCCAGGTCCGCGCAGATCGGGCTTCCCGGTGGCGGGCGAGGAGGCGGAGGTCACGCCGGTGGACCGCTTCTACGTGCTCAGCAAGAACGACGTAGATCCCACGATTGCTCCGGCGGACTGGTCGCTCCGCATCACAGGCGCGGTGAAGCGCGACCTGCGCCTTACCTACGCTGACCTGCTCGCGCTGCCGCGTGTGGACCAATACGCCACCTTGCGCTGCGTGAGCAATCCAGTGGGTGGCCACCTGATGAGTACGGCCTTCTGGTCGGGCGTGCCGCTCGCGGAGCTGCTGACCAGAGTGGGGCTCGCGGCGGGCGCGGACGCCGTGGTCTTCTCAGCGCCGGACGCCTATGACGAGGTGGCGGCGCTCGACGAGGCGCTCGCCCCGACGGCCCTGCTCGCTTATGGGATGAACGGCGAGACACTGGCGCGGCGTCACGGTGGCCCGGTGCGGGTGCTCCTGCCGGGCTTCTATGGCTTCAAGAACGTCAAGTGGATCGAGGCGATCACCGTCCGCGCGGGCACGCCCCGTGACTATTGGGCGGCGCGCGGGTGGACGGCACGCGAGGTGCGGCCGGTGGCGCGCATCGACGTTTGGCGCAGGGAGGCTGCAGGACTGCTGGTGGCCGGCGTCGCTTACACGGGGACGCGCAGAGTCTCAGCGGTGCAGGTGCGCGCTGATGGCGGAGCGTGGCACGACTGCACGCTGAATGCGCCGGCGCTCTCGGATCTGACGTGGGTGCAGTGGCAGGGCGTCCTTCCGCTCACCACTGGCGCGCACACTCTCTCGGCGCGGGTGATCGACGGGGCAGGCGCCGCGCAAGACGCCAGCGGCGGCGATATCTTTCCCGGTGGCGCGGCGGGGCTGCACACGATTTCCGTTCACCTCTAGAGATGAGGGACGCCATGCTATCGGTTGCGGCGGCGTCCTTTGGGCAACTCTATTCGCTCGCCTCACCCTTTGCCCTCGCGATCATATTGGTGGCTTGCGGCGCGCTCTCGCTGGCGCACTACCGCGCGCTGCCGGAGCTGCGGGCGGCGCATGAAGACGCATATGTGAGCGCCTCAGATGAGCGAGATTGGCCGTTTGTCTCGATCATCGTGCCGGCGCGCAATGAGGCGCACACGCTCTCGACGCTGTTGCGCTCGCTCGCCGCGCTGGATTACCCGGCCTATGAGGTCATCGTCGTGGACGACGCTTCGAGCGACGAAACCGGAGCCATCGCCAGGCAGTTCGCGGCGGAGGGCGGCGCGCGCTGGCGTGTGATCGCCGGCAAGGGGCCGGAACCTGGCTGGACGGGCAAGAACTACGCGTGCGCGCTCGGCGCTCGCGCGGCGGTGGGAGCGTGGCTGCTCTTCACTGATGCCGACACGGAGCACGCGCCCGGCTCCCTGCGCGCGGTGGTGGCGAAGGCGCGCGAACGACGCGTCGGGGCGCTTACGCTGTTCCCCGGCCATCGCTGCGTCACGTTTTGGGAGCGCCTGCTGCTGCCGTTTGCCTTTCAACAATATTTTGCCGGCGTCCGCCCGCGCGCCCTCGCTCGGCCTGAAGGGCCGGCCCTGGCAAATGGTCAGTATCTCCTGGTCGCGCGCCCCGCGTACGACGCGGCCGGGGGCCATGCCGCGATCCGCGGCAGTATTATCGACGACGTAGCGCTTGCGGGCGCACTCAAGCGTGCCGCCTATCCCTCGCTCCCCTGTCGCGGCGAGACGTTGGTGCGCGTGCGCATGTATGAGAGTCTGGCGACGCTGGCGGAAGGATTCACCAAGAATAGCGCGCAGTTCTTGCGTGCTCAGGGACCAGCGGCGGGGCTGGTGGTCCTGGGAACAGCCTGCGCGGCGGCGCTCTCCGGGGCGTTGATTGGCGCGGCAATCTCCGGCTCGGTGGTTCAGTTTGTGGGCGCGCTGCTGGCCTATTGCTGCGCGGCGGCAGGGCTTCTCCCATGGGAGCGGTCCTTCCGCGTGCCGCGTGGGTACGCCCTCCTCGCGCCTCTCGCCGCGCTGGTCTTTACGCTGATCGCGCTCTCCTCGGCGCTGCATGTCGCCGCGCGGCGCCCCGTCCGATGGAAGGGACGCGCCTACCCGGCGTGACATCTCGGCGCGGCTGGCGCCACGAGTGTGGGAACCTCTTGCAGACGCCCTACTTCACGGCCCAGGAAACGCGGCAAAGCTGGCAGGGCACGAAACTTGCAGCTTCCTTTGCTCGCAAGAGCGTCGTTTCATGGACGATGAGGACTGGTGATCCGCGCCGTAGGCTGGTTCCCTGGGGGGCGCAGGCTCAGTCCCTAGCCGCGAGTGCCCTTCGGGTCGTGCGCGGCCCTCGCGCTACTGCGCCGCCTGCGCAGCGTTGCCCATCCGGCAGTAGGAGGCAGACATCATGCTACCTGTGGACCGTCAAAGGCGTGATGCGGTGGATCAGTTGGTGGAGGACTTCACGTACAAGGGCCTGAGCCGCAGAGAATTCATGAAGCGGGGCCTCGCACTCGGGCTCTCCGCCACGGCCGCGGGGGCTCTTCTCGATGCTTGCGGCGGCAGCTCAAGCGGAGGCAACGCCAAGTCTGTCGACGTGCTCAATGTGTGGAGCGGCCCCGAGGCGGACTCCTTCAAGGCGATGGTCGCCCCGTTTACATCGCAGAACGGCATCACGGTCACAGTGGAGACCACGCGCGACCTCGACGCCGTGCTCACAACCCGCATTCGCGGCAACAATCCGCCCGATGTCGCCATCCTGCCGAATCCCGCCAAGATGCAGCAGCTTGCCAAGCAAGGGAAGCTCATCGCGCTGGACGGCTTCCTCGACATGAACAAGATCCACAGCGACTATTCCAAGGCGTGGACCGACCTCGGCTCGTACAACGGCAAGCTCTACGCGATCTTCACGAAAGCCGCCAACAAGGGCACGATCTGGTACAACCCCGCGCAGGCTAGCGCCGCCGGCCTTAGCACGCCGCCGAGCTCCTTCTCCGATCTCATCAGCATCTCCAACAGCATCGCCCACTCGGGGAAATATCCCTGGTCAATGGGCGTCGCGAGCGGTTCGGCGAGCGGCTGGCCGGCCGCCGACTGGATCGACGAGATCTTCTTGCTGCTCAACGGTCCCGATGCGTACGACAAGTGGGTCAACCATCAGATCAAGTGGACGGATAGCAGCGTCAAACAGGCGTTCCAGACCTTCGGCCAGATTGCGCACGGCAACCACTATATCAACGGCGCCCCGGCGTCCATCCTGGCCATGGGCTTCGCCGACGCCACCTACGCCCCGTACAACAGCCCGCCGACGGCCTACATGAACTACCTGGGCGACTTCGCTTCCAGTTTCATCTCGAAGCAGTTCCCCAACCTGAAGCCCGGCACCGGCTTCAACTTCTTCCCATTCCCGTCGCTCGGGTCATCTTCGAGCGGCGCGGTGACGGGCGGAGCCGACGTCGTGGTTGCCCTGCGCGACAACAACGCCGTCCGCAAGCTCATCCAGTATCTCGCCACCGCCGACGCCCAGACGATTTGGGTCAAGCGCGGCGGCTTCACCTCGGTCAACAAATCTGTCTCGCTCGACGCCTACCCCGACGCCGTCTCCAAGGCGTCAGCGCAGATGTTGTCGTCGGCCACGACGTTCCGATTCGGCGCGGACGACTTGATGCCACCGCAGGTGGAGTCCGCCTTCTGGAAGGCCTGCCTGGACTACATCCAGAATCCCGGCTCGCTGGATAGCATCCTGAGCACGGTTGAAAGCACGGCGGCGTCAGCCTACACCTCGTAGCGCCGGGGCCTGTGATTGATTACGCTCTCGCGCCAGGCGGACGCACCTCAGGACGAGCGTCCGCCTGCCCCGCCGCTCTCACATGGGCGTGCCGTCACCACAACGCACACGCCCTGTTCAACGCAAGGGGCAACTCATGGCAACTGTATCCGAAACCGCGACGGCTGTGCAGGAAGCCCACCCCAGCCGCAAGCGCAAGAGCAGTCAGTGGACGGCGTGGATCTGGGTAGCGCCGGCGGTGTTTTTCGTCGTCGTGTTTCTCATCTACCCGGTGCTGAACACCATCCTACTCGCCTTCCAGAACAGCGACTCCAGCTCGTTCGTGGGTCTGAAGAACTTCGGGACGATTTTCAGCGACCGCAACATGCTTGAGGTGTTGCGCAACAACATCCTCTGGCTCATCCTCGGCACGGTCGGCACCGTGTTTCTCGGCCTCGTCATCGCCGTGCTGTTGGATCGCGTCAAGATCGAGAGCGCGGCCAAGTCGGCCATTTTCATCCCGATGGCCATCTCATTCGTGGGAGCGGGCGTCATCTGGCGCTTCGTCTATCTCTTCGCGCCGAAGGGCGCGAATCAGACCGGGCTGCTCAACGCCTTCCTCACGCGAATCGGGCTTGATCCGCAGCCCTGGCTCACCAACCCGGCCATCGATAACTTCGCCCTGATCGCCGTCTACATCTGGATGTGGACGGGGTTCTGCATGGTCATCCTCTCCGCCGCCCTCAAGAGCGTGCCCGCCGACATTCTGGAGGCGGCGCGTGTGGACGGAGCGAGCGAGCTGGCCATCTTCTGGCGCATCATCGTCCCCGTCATCCGGCCCACCATCGTGGTCGTCGCGACGACGATGGTCATCAACCTCCTCAAGATCTTCGACATTGTCTACATCATGTCGGGCGGCGACTTCGGCACGAACGTGATCGCGATGGCCTACTACCAGCAAGACTTCATCTTCAACAACACGGGCCTGGCCAGCGCACTGGCGGTTGTCCTGCTGCTGGCGATCATCCCGATCATGTACTTCAACATCAAGCAATACCGTCAGGAGGTCCGGCGATGACAGACGACACGGCCGCGGCCGCCGGCACAGCGAGACCACGCGCACTCGACTCAGAGAATCCGCTGAGCGTGGGCGAGAGCAAATTAGGCGCTGTCACGCCGCAGGCCACACCCAGTCAGCGCATCACGAGCGCCCTCACCGGCAGCACGCTTACGGCGGTCGTGGTGGTGATCTCGCTGCTCTGGTCCATCCCGACGTTCGGCCTCTTCATCAGCTCGTTCCGCCCTGCTGGGGAGATTCAGAACAGCGGCTGGTGGACGGGCCTCGTGCCGCCGTGGCACTTCACCCTCGACAACTACCAACAGGTGCTCTCGGCGCAGGGCATCGGTGACGCCTTCCGCAATAGCCTGATCATCGCCGTTCCCGGCACGATCCTGCCGGTGCTGGTCGCGGCGTTCGCGGCGTATGCGTTCGCCTGGCTGGACTTCCCCGGTCGGGACTGGATCTTCATCGCGATTGTGTCGCTGCTCGTCGTGCCGCTCCAGATGACGCTCGGCCCAGTCCTTGGCCTTCTCACCAACGTTGGCCTCACCGGCAGCTATTTCGCCATCTGGCTCGCCCATACCGCGTACGGCCTCCCGTTTGCCGTCTATCTGCTGCGGAGCTTCTTCGCGGCGCTCCCAGCCGACCTCTTCGAGTCGGCGCGAATTGACGGCGCCTCGCAGTGGCGGATCTTCACGCAGATCGTGCTGCCGCTCTCCGTGCCGGCGTTGGCCTCGCTGGTCATCTTCCAGTTCATGTGGGTCTGGAATGACCTGCTCGTCGCGTTGATCTTCCTCGGCGGTAATCCCGACAAGGCCCCGCTGACGGTGACCATCGCCAATCTCGTCAACTCGTATGGCACCAACTATCAGGTGCTCACGGCGGCGGCCTTCATTTCGATGGCGCTCCCGCTGGTAGTGTTCTTCAGCCTACAGAAGTACTTCGTACGCGGCATCCTGGCCGGCTCGGTCAAGGGCTGATCGTCAGGCTCACCCGCGCCTATAACCCACCTCGTCATGCTGATCCGCGCCGCCGGCCTCCATCCCGCGAAGGGAGGAAGCCGGCGGCGCGGGTGTCTAATTCCCGAAATTGAATGAGAAGCCGCCCTGCTGTTGCTGCTGGCCGCCTTCGGATGGGCCGAGGTGGACATACATGGATTGGATGCCGACGCGACCAGGGCCGGTGAAACGGTTGAAGACAAGCTGGCCCGCGCCGCCGAAGATGCCAGTGCGCAGCCCGTAGACCATCGGGTCCATGCGCACGCTCTCGTCGCGATAGATCCAGCCGCCCGGCTCGACGTCGATCTGCTCACCGGGCGCAAGCACCTTCTCGAAGACGTTGCCGTAGCCGTGGAGCCAGACGACACCCTCCCCATTCGTCGCGGCGAAGCGATCCACGAAGAAGCCAGTGCCGCCGAAGAGCATGTTGGCAACACCCTTCTGCCGTGTGAAGCCGTAATCGAGGTTGCTCGTGGCGGCCAGGAACTGGTGCTCGCGGACTTCGATGGCGGAGCCTTGAGGGAGGTGCAGCGGGAAGACGTGGCCCGCGCCGTCGCGCGAGAAGGCGATCTCGCCAGGCCCCTGCGCCTCGGTCATAAAGATGTTCATGCCGGCGATCATGCGCTTGAAAGCACCTTGCAGGGACTTGATGCCGATGTTGAGCTGCGGGGACTTCCACAAGACGACGTGGTGCTCGAAGAAGACGGGCATCGAGCCGTCCAGCCACATCGAGAGGACCGGCACAAGCTCGCCCTGGATGTGATATGTCAGGCCAGGCGCCTGTCCGCCCTCCACCTTCGTGGGCAGGATGCGCGGCGGCTGCGGCTGGTATTGCTGATACGGCCCCTGTTGCGGCGGCTGGTAGCTCATGTATCCTCCCTTGAGTCGCGTAGCCGGCAGCGCCCGATCACGCCCCGGCGATATGCACTGTGTACGCGAAGCGGCTGACGGTGTTGCAGCGCGGCATCAGGTCGCGGCGGGCGCGGAGGTGGGGCGACAGCGTAGGCACGCTACCCGGTGCGATAGATCACCGCCATCGCCTCGACCGTCTGCGCGAAACGCTCGCGGAGCGTGTCCGGCGCTATCACCTCCACGTCCGCACCCAGCCGGAGCAGATCGGCGAGGGCATGGTCCGCGGATTCGACCGGCAGGACGACGCGTACCCATCCCTGATCGTCGGGAAGGCTGTCGGCGCCGGCCACGGCGCGTGCCATGAGCGGACTCAGTAGGAATGGCGCACGCTCACGTCCGCGCGGTGAGAGTCGCACCACCGCCTCTTCGCGATATGAGCTTGCTTCGAAGCGTCGCGACCACGATTGCCAGTAGTCGCCCAGGTCGAATCCTTCCGGCCGCTCGAACGGCGCATCGAGCGTCGTCAGCGCCAGGATTCTGCCCACTCGATAGGTCCGGATCTCGCCGGCATGGTCAAGGTGCCGCCGGTCACTCGCGGCGTCCGCTTCGGAGGCGAGCGCGCGAGCCACCAGATACCAGACGCCGGCCTTGAGCACCACGCCGAGCGGCTCCAGCGTACGCTGCACCTCTTTGCCAGGGCTGCCCGCCCGACGATAGCCCACGCGAATCAGCCGTTGATTCCATACGGCGTCCGCGATGGCGGCCAGAAAGGGCGTCTCGTCGGATTCGGAGTACCACCCCGGCGCATCCAGGTGGAAGCGCTCGCGGATGCGCCCGACGCGCGAGCGGAGCTCCGGCGGCAGCGCGGCTAGCAGTTTGAGCTGTGCCCCGGCCAGAACGGTCCCCAAGCCAAGCTCGGCCGCCGCGCCGGGGAGGCCCGCGAGGAACAGTGACTCGGCCTCGTCACCACTCAGGCCGGTCAGCCGCGTGCGGTAGCCGCCGATGAGCTGATAGCCACCCGCCGGTCCACGGTCGGCATAGACAGGAACGCCAGCCGCGCCGAGTGATTCGATGTCGCGGTATACGGTCCGAACCGAGACTTCAAGCTCACCGGCTAGCTCCTGCGCGGTCATGCGCCCACGCGCCTGCAAGAGCATCAGGACCGACAACAGCCGGCTCGCTCGCATTGCCAAAACTCCAAGAATACTGACAGAAATTGACAGGTATGCGTGCAACAATGATAGCATCTGGCCGCGCCCATAGGATGAACAACAGGCATGAAACGCGGCAACCATTCATCGTCAGGGGGACAGCACACGTGACACTGCACGCGACAGGCTCCATCGAGATGAAGAGTTGGGAGGAGCGCCCCTTCGCGGAGGCCGAGGGCACGCCCAAGCTGGCTCGCGCCAACGGCAGCGACCTCTATCACGGCGAGATCGAGGCAGAGGCAACATTCGAATATCTCATGATGTATCACGACGACAACACGGCCACCTTCACCGGCATGGAGCGATTGGTCGGCAGTGTCGGCGGCCGGTCGGGCAGCTTCGTACTCCAGATTGGTGGGAAGTTCGAGGACGGCGCCGTACGGGCTGAGTGGTCTGTCGTACCAGGGTCAGGGACGGAGGCGCTGCGCGGCCTCAAGGGCGAGGGTAGCCTCGTCTGGCGCCAGGAGCAGCAGGGCACCGTCACACTCGATTACGACTTCGAGTGACGGCCTGGAACCGGCCGATCACCAGCGCAGACAAGGGCGGGCCGTGTGGCTCGCCCTCGACATGAGGACGCCCCTACATGACCACGACCTACGCGCTCTATCTCGAATCGGGTCCGCAGCGGCGCAAGACCATGGTCCACGCGCTCGACCTGCTCGGCTGCGTGGCTACCGGCCCCACCACCGAATCCGCGCTCACCGCCACGCCGGACGCCATCCGCGCTTATCTGCGCTTTCTGCGACGACACGGCGAGCAGGCTAACCCAGACGAGCCGTTCGATGTGGAAGTAGCGGAGCACGTCACACAGGGGGATTGGCTGGGCAACGGCTCGCCGTACCTCACGTTCGGCCCCGATTTCGACCCAGTCTCCGACGAAGAGCTCGATACCCACCTGCGCCACTTCCGCTGGATGCGGGAGGATTTGGCGTCCTGGGCGGAGACGCAGACCGAAGACCAACTCGACGCGCCGCCCGACGCCGGCGGCCGATTGGCGCGGGCGATCCTGCTGCATGTCCTCGGCGCAACGGGCGCCTATCTGGCAGCGGCCCTTGGCGGCGCGCCCGGATTCTCCAGAATCCACACGGCCGCCGAGCGCGGGCTGATGAGCCTGCCCGATGCCTTGCTGACGACGGCGCAGATGGCCGAAGAGCGTGCCCGCGCTACCACCCCCGAGGAGCGCGCCGCCGTGC
Organism: uncultured Ktedonobacterales bacterium; assembly: GCA_964469715.1. Lineage (GTDB taxonomy): Bacteria > Chloroflexota > Ktedonobacteria > Ktedonobacterales > JADMIN01 > CAWAWP01. Next base: position 22,888 of record CAYYCB010000006.1, read on the forward strand.
GCCATCTGCCGAAAGGGCCGCGGACGCTAAACAAGGCCCTCCGCCGTATGCTCGAACACGACTGGGAGCACCTGGCGGAGCTGTCACGGCGTCCCGGCGGCCCTGTGTTGTAACCTTCGCGGACCCCGATGGACCTCATTACAACAAGTCGGCACAAAGCCGAGACGACGGCTCCTCGGACCATTTGGACCGCGCTACCTCTGCCCGGAGTCGTGAGCTGCGACGCCCTCGGAGGCCAACGGCTGCGTCACAGCATCGGAAGGCGAGGAGCCGGTCAGGGTGAGGGCGTCGTGTTGTGGCGAGAGTGTGCGGACGGGCGCCGAGGGGAGGGTGATGGTGACCGTCGTGCCGTGCCCAAGCTCGCTGGCGACGGCAATGATGCCACCCTGGGCCTCGATCAGGCTCTTGGCGATGGAAAGCCCCAGGCCGCTGCCACTCGTGCTCTGGGGCGCGCGCACACGGGCGAAGTCGGCGCGATAGAAGCGGTCGAAGACGTGCGGCAGGGCCTCAGGAGGGATGCCTGTGCCGGTGTCGCGCACCTCCAGCGCGACGGTTCTGCGCGCGGCTCCGGGATGCGCCGCCAGGGTGATGGTCCCTTCAGTGGGCGTGAACTTGACGGCGTTCTCCACCAGATTGAGCAGCACCTCTCGCAATCGGTCGCCATCGGCTTGCGCCATGAGCGGCCCAGCCGGCACGTCGCAGGAAACCACCTGCCCCTGAGCCAGCGTCTGCGCCTGCTCGCAGACGTCGCGCACAATCGCGGCGGTATCCACTGGCGCCAGTCGGAGGGACAGCCGCCCCTCATCCAGTCTGGCCAGCGTCAGCAGATCTTCGACGAGACGGCGCATGCGCTCCGTCTCGGCATACATGCCGCGCATCAGACGGTGCCGTGTCTCAGGGTCACCCGCGTCCGCGCCGAGCATCAACATCTCAAGCTGGCCGCCAAGCGCCGTCAGCGGCGTCCGCAGCTCATGGGAGACGTCCGAGACGAAGCGCTTCTGCCGTAGAAAGGCCTCCTCCAGACGCGCAACCATCGCATTGAACGAACGCGCGAGGTGGCCGACCTCGTCATCTGTCTCCGGCTCTTTCAGCCGCAGCGAGAGCGCGCCAGCAGAGATGCGCTGGCTGGTGCGCTCCATGTCGCGGAGCGGCCGCAGCGCTGCCCCTACCAGGGGGAGCGCCAACGCGCCGGCTAGCAGCAAGGCCCCGGCGATGCCCGTGAACAGGATCAGGCGCAGGGCGGCGACCGAGTGGTCGATAGCGGACGTGCGTTCGCTTAACTGGAGGATGGCGACGGTGCCCAGGCTTCCGTTGGAGGCGCGTTGGATGACGGGCAACAGGATGTAGAGCCAGTGCGAGCCATCTGAGGCATAGCCGATGTAATACCGATCCGTGCTTACGCGGTCGTGAAGCGTACGCTGGACCTCGGCCGCCGTCGGGCGAGGCAGGGAGGCGACTCCCAGCGGTCCTGAAACCGCATCTTCGCCGCCCGCTAGCATACTCCCAGAGGGTGAGAGCACCGTGGCGACCGTGCCGAGGCCAGTGAGCCGGTTGGCGATGAACTGGCTTTCGAGCGCGATGTTCGGCGGCGGAGTGGCGACGACAGGCGGAGGCGTCTGGCCGCGGCCAGAGAACCCGCGAGTCGATGTAGGTGTGGATGCCAGTCGCGCTTCGTCGAAGAGCACTGTCGCCTGGTTTCGCAGCAGCGCCTGCTCCTCAGTGAGAGACACGAGCGAGCCCAGCGCCGCGAGCAGCACCGCCAGCAGGCCGAAGGTCGCGAGCGCCAGCCGCCAGCGAAGCGGCAACCGCCCGAAGCGCCGCCGAACACGTTCGCCCAGCCGCCGGTGGCGCGACGAGGCGCGGGGCGTCTTCCACATGTCCGCACCTCTCTCTCCTCGGCTCACACGCCCAGCATCGCTCTTCGCCGCCTCTACCACCTCGGCGGTCAACTCGCTCGCATCAGCCGGCACAGTAGACTTCGTTTCGTGGCGACTCGCTAGGTTGGGCGCCTCCGATGCCCTCAGCCGCGCAAGGCATAGCCTACCCCGCGGACGGTCTGGATCAACTTGGGCGGCATGTCGCCTAGCTTTTCGCGCAGGTGCTTCACGAAGACCTCGATCACGTTGTCGTCGCCCACGAAGTCGTAGCCCCAGATGCGCGCCAGGATCGCGTCGCGCGTCAGCACTTGCCGGGGGTGCATCATGAAAAGCTCAAGCAGCTCGAACTCCCTGGGCGTCAGCTCGACCTCGCGCCCCTCGCGGGTGACGAGGCGGGTCTCGCGGTCCAACGTAAGGTCTTGAAACGTCAACTTGCGGTCCAGGCTCTTGCCGCGCCGGCGGAGCACCGCCCGCACCCGTGCCATCAGCTCCTTGAACGCGAACGGCTTGGTCACGTAGTCGTCGGCGCCGGTATCAAGCCCCTCCACCCGGTCATCCACCTCGTCCCGAGCCGTCAGCATCAGGATGGCTGCTTCGGTGCGCGGGCGCACGCGCTTGGCGATTTCGAGGCCGCTGATGCCTGGGAGCATGATGTCGAGGATGATGACGTCCGGCTGTTCGGCGAGGGCCAGGCGAATCGCCTCCTGCCCTTCGCGCGCCGCAATGACGTCGAACCCCTCGTAGCCGAAACCCAGCGTGAGGAAGTCCACGATGTGGGGCTCATCGTCCACGATGAGGGCCTTCAGTCGTGGCGCCCGCCCGTCGCCCGATCCGCGCGCCGTCGCCAAATCACACCTCCGCAGGCGTCGCCCGGTTCCGACGTGAGGAGGCGCCCCACGCTCGCGCGAGGCGCCCCGCTATTCGCATTGCCGCCGACCGCCTCGGCACACTCTACCGCACGTCGCGGTCCCATGCCACGGAGATCGAGCCAGGTGATACGAGATCATCGCAAGCAAACACCAAGCCGTAGCGTGAAGGCGCTAGGCAGCCGGCTCAGATTGTCCTGGCTGGCCCGGCTGACCCGGCTGGTCATGCCCGTGAAGCGCGCCCTGCGGGACGATTGCCACCACCTGCGCATTGATGCTGCCGTCGCTGTTGTGCGTGCCCTCCGCAATAATCAGGTCACCCGTCTTGAGGTCGCCCAGCGCGATGGGCGTCTTCTGGGTGCCATTCTGTCCGCGGCTGACCGCGTAGAACTTGGTGCTGCCGCTGGTGTGGATCGTGATGGTGCTGCCGAGGTGATTGCGCACGGTGATATCCGCGCCGTTGATCGCCGTCACCTGACCGCCGGCGTGCGGCAGCATGATGCGGACGACGTCGGCTGTTAGCGTCTGGTCGCCGTTCAATGTGCCGGAGGCGAGAACCTTGTCGCCGACGGCGATGGCGGCAAAGGTGACATCCTCGCCTGCGCGCTTAACCTTCGTGGATGCGCCCGTGTGGATCGTATGTGTCTGGCCGTCACGCCCTTTGATGGTCAGGTCTGATCCCGTGATGGCGGTCACCATGCCGGCGTATGACGGCATGACGATGTCAATACGGGTCGCCGTGACACTACCGTCGCTCGCGCGCTGGCCGCGAACCGCGATGTGGGCGCCAGAAGTGACCGCGCCGGCATCGACCTGCGAGTCCTCACGCCAATAGGTCGTGCTCGACGAGGTGTGGATCGTCACGGACTGGCCGTCGGGCCGCGTGGCAGTGATGGTGTCGCCGCTCACCTTCTGGACAGTAAGTCCGCCCGGCCTCATGTGGTGGCCACCATCCCGGCCTGGGTGGCCGCCGGTCTTGCCTTCGGTAAAGAAGCCCAAGATGGGGTTCTGCGGACCCGCGGCGGCGAAGGCCGGGACGGCCACCACGGCCAGCCCGACGATCACCGCCAGCGTGAATACAGCGCCACCGGCCATCCACCAGCCGCGGCGCGTGCGCCGGCGCGGTGGCACTTGCGCCGCCATTCCATACTCCTGGGGATGGGGTTGGCCCGACAACGGCTGAGGCACACTGGTCGGGTCATCGTGAGGGTAGCCCTGCGGGATCTCGTTCATTGCTGTAACCTCGTATCTCACTGCTTACGTGTGTTTGCTTTTCGGGCGCGTTGGCGCGAACCGCATGGTCCGCCACGACCGTCAGCCGAGCGCATAGTTGTGGGCGCCCTCCTACACATGCGTCTAATGTAGTCTCCGCTGCTGAATAGTTCAGCACAGCCGGCTGAAAAAACGCTGAAATTTTCTGCCAATGGGGGATAGGCGTTATCCGCACCTCAATGACCCGTCTAGTAACGTAGGGTGCGCGTCGCGCGAGCAAGGATGATCCATCTCCTCCGGTCCGGCGGCTAACCTTTGATGCCGTGGCAAGCGCGCTCTCAGCCCGGCAGAGCACTCGCCTAGGGCGTTGGGTGGAAGCCCGGCACACTGCTCACGGCCCATGAGCGCGCCTCCGATAGCAGGAGTTACGCACGGTGCCTGATTCTGACCGCCTGGTGATCCGCTGTGGCGCAAGCACGCTCACGATTCTGCCCACGCGCCTGCTGCTCCGTGGGCCGCAATCGTGGGCGATTCGGCGCGCGGCGTTGACGCAGGTGACCTGCACGCAGGGCAGCAAGGAAGACTACGAAGTTACTCTGCGCCTGCGCGACGGTAGGCACTTTTTGTTGCGCGGCATCGCGCCGACAGATCTCGGCCGGCTCGCTACCGCCCTGGGCGACATCGATGGCCCGCCTCCCTCTCTTATCTCAACAGCTTGGGACTCTCGACCCCTGCAAGATAGCCGCTCCTCGATTCGGGAAATAGAACTGGCGTCTGCCCTGCCACCAGCGGAATATCAGCCCGACCTCGCGAACGCCACCGAGGTCAACGGCGGGCAGGTTCCGACGGAGCCAGCGCCTCAGCGGACGCAGTCCACACAAACACCGCCGCACTCGCTCATCCGTCCCACCCCGCGACCTACAGGCGCGCCGGCTACCTTATCAGGGGGCTTGTCGTCGAAGATCTGGCTGCCGCATGTGACACTGCCTCCTACGGGCACGCCGACGAACGACACTGCGGCCACTCTGGCGCCATCCGACGATGCAGAGCAGGACGTGGAGGCAGGGGCACCACAGGGCGCCACACCTCGGCCGCCTGCGCCGCCGCCAACGCCTAAGAAGAATGACACCGCCGGTGGTCCTTCATCCTCACCTCCCAAGGACATGCCGAAGCGTACCTTCTGGCCCTAGCCGCCTGGGTCCAGCCTGGGAAGTGGCCAAGCTGGATTCCAGACTGGAATGAACATCCCTCCGACTCCTGGCGAGCCGTGACGACACACGCCCACCTGGCGTACCCACGTCGGGACATCAGCCTCCGGCGGCCAGGCTCTCGGGTGATTCGAGGTGGGCCACCAGCGTGCCCATGAACTGCGCGGCCGTGGCGCCATCCACGATACGATGGTCGGCGGACATCGAGAGCCAGCAACTAGGCCGAGCCACCACCTGATCGCCCACGGCCAGCGGTCGCGTCTTGATGGCGCCGAAGCCGACGACACAGGCCTCCGGAGGGTTGATGAGCGGGGCGCCTGTATCCACCGGGCCGGCGGCTCCGACATTGGTTAGAGTAATCGTGCTGCCGGAGAGCGAACGGGCGTCGAGATGACCCTCGCGGGCGAGTCCGACGAGGCGCCCGCATTCGGCGGCGATCTGGGCCAGCGTGAGCGTGTGGGCGTCGCGGATGACCGGCACGACGAGGCCGCGTGCCGTGTCGGTGGCGATGCCGACGTGGATGCTCTTCTTGACTACGATAGCGTTGCCTTCCTCGTCCCAGCGCGAGTTGAGGATCGGGTACTTGCGCACTGCCTCGGCCAGCGCCCGGACGAAGAACGGCAGGAAGGTCAGGTGAGTCGCGGCATAGGTGGGGTCAGCCTTGAGGCGCTCGCGCAAGGTGACAAGGGCCGAGGCGTCGAAGAGCGAGTATTCGGTGAAGTGGGGGATGGTGGTCGCCGCTTTGACCATGCGGGCGGCGATGGCTTTGCGCAAGCCAATCGTGCTGATGCGCTGCTCATCCGCGGCGGGAATGGGAGGAGCGGCAATTGGGCGCGCTGGCGAAGCAGCCGGCGCGGGACTTGGGCGCGACAACGGGGAAGCGGTGACCGCGCCACGAGCGAGCGCGGCATCGAGGTCTTCGACCCGGATGCGACCGCCAGGGCCTGTGCCGGAGATGGTGGCGAGGTCGATACCCTTCTCAGCGGCCATCTTGCGGACGAGTGGGCTGGCCTTGCCCGCGTCCGCTCCGGTGAGGGCGGGAGTTGGCGCGGCGACGGCTGGCGAGAGTCCGTGGGCAGTCTCGGCGGCGCTGGCTATGGCGCCGGCCACACCACGGCGGCGGCGGATGAAGCCGCCACTGGCAGGCGGACCTTCGGTGCCGTAGCCGACGAGGACGGAGCCACTGCCCTGGCGCTGTTGAGCCGCCGCGGAGGGAGCGGCGGAGGGGGAAGGAGCGCCCGCCTCGGTAATCGTGATGAGCGCGGAGCCAACCTCTACGGTGTCTCCGGGCTTGGCGTGGAGCTGCTGGACGGTGCCAGCGAAGGGCGAGGGGATGTCCACCAGCGCCTTGGCGGTCTCCACCTGGCAGATGGGCTGGTTGAGGCGGATCGAGTCGCCGGGCTTGACCAGCCACTCGACCACCTGCGCCTCTTCGAGGCCTTCGCCCAGATCGGGCAGCTTGAAAACGCTCACTCGCTTAATACTCCCGCGTGCGGTCGACGGCTTCGAGGATGCGATCGGCATCCGGCAGGAAAAGCTTCTCCACCCGCGCGGGTGGATATGGGGTCGTGGGGCTACCCACACGCTCGACGGGGGCGGCCAGTACGTCGAAGAGATCGTGCATGACGCGGGCGGCAATCTCGGCGCCGAGGCCCATGAAGACTGGCGCTTCGTGGACCACCACGGCGCGCTTTGTCTTGCGGACGGAGGCTGCGATGGTGTCCATGTCGAGCGGGGCGAGGCTGCGAAGGTCAATGACCTCAAGAGATGCGCCCTCGCCTTCCGCCGCTTCGGCGGCGGCCAGCGCCGTCTGGACGGTCGGGCCATAGGCGATCACGGTGACGTCGGTCCCCTCGCGGGCTATGCGGGCGCGATCAAGCGGCGCGGGGGGTAGCGGCAGATCGAGGTCCTGACGAGCCCAGTAGCGCGATTTCGGCTCCAGAAAGATGACAGGATCGGGATCTCGGATGGCGGCGGTCAGCAGGGCATAGGCATCCGCAGGGTTGGAGGGCGCGACGACCTTCAGGCCAGCGGTGTGGGCGTAGTACGTCTCAGGGCTCTCGGAATGCTGCTCGATGGCGCCGATGTTGCCGCCGAAGGGGATGCGGATGACGAGCTGCATGTTGACCGCGCCGTTGGTGCGGGTGTGGTACTTGGCGATGTTGCTCGTGACCTGCTGGAAGGAGGGATAGGAGAAGGCGTCGAACTGCATCTCGGCCACGGGGCGGAAGCCCTTCATGGCGAGGCCGAGGGCGGTGGCCGCGATGGTCGCCTCGGCGAGCGGCGTGTCGAAGACGCGCGCCGCGCCGAACTCGGCCTGGAGTCCGTCGGTCACGCGGAAGACGCCACCCAGCCGGCCGACGTCTTCACCAAAGACCAGCACGCGGTCGTCGCCGTGAAGGGCGTCGCGCAGCGCGAGATTGAGGGCCTTGCCCATTGTCACCGGCGTCATTCAGCGCCTCCTTGCGGCTCTAAATCGGCCAGCAGCTCGGCCTTCTCACGCATCAGCGACTCAGGTGGGTTGGCATAGACGAGATCGAAGACGCGACCGGGATGCTCGGACGAGGCGGCGAGCAAGGTGCGGCGCATAGCGGAGGCGCGCTCCTCCGCCTCCTCCGCGACGGCACGCTCGAAGGTGGCATCGAAGGCGTCGCGCCCTCGCAGACGCTCGGCGGCGCGGGCGACGGGATCTTTCAAGCGCCACGGCTCGACGTCGGCGTCTGTGCGATAACGCGTGGGGTCGTCGGAGGTGGTGTGCGCCTGGGTGCGATAGGTCAGCGCTTCGACGAGGTAGGGTCCACCGCCGCGCCGCGCACGGTCGGCCGCGGCTCGGACCACGGCATACACGGTGAGGACGTCGGTGCCGTCGACGCGGACGCCGGGGAAGCCATAGCCCGCGGCGCGGTCGGCAATGCGGCCGGCGACCTGCTCACGCATGGGCACAGAGATGGCCCATTGATTGTTCTCGCAGAGGAAGACGACCGGCGTCTGGAAGACCGCGGCGAAGTTCATCGCCTCGTGCCAGTCGCCGGTGGAGGTGGCGCCTTCGCCAAAGCCGACGAGCACGGCGGTCGGCTCGTTATCGAGCTTGCAGCCGAGGGCGTAGCCGACGGCATGGGGCACTTGCGTGCCGACGGGGATGATGAACGGCGCGAAGCGGTAGTCGTGGGGATTCCAGGCGCCGTGGGTCTGGCCGCGGAAGATGGTCATGATGGCTCCGGGGTCTATGCCTCGGCAGACCGCCATCGCAAAGTCGCGATAGTAGGGGAAGATCCAGTCGGTGGGGGCGAGCGCGAGTGTCGCGCCGACCTGGGCGGCCTCGTGGCCGGCGTAGGGTCCCCAGAGGCCAAGCTCGCCCTGACGCTGGAGGTTCAGGCCCTCTTGGTCGAGCCGGCGGCAAATCGCCATCAGGCGGTAGAGCTCGCGCAGCGTCTCGTTCGAGACCGCCGCCTCGCGCTCGGCCGCAGGTGTCAGCACACCATCGGCATCCACCATCGCCGCGATAGGCTCGTGATCGGTCGCACCTGGTCCTGCTCGCGTCTCTTCTATGGCCCTGGCCATCGCTTCCTCCTCAGGTGTTTCGTTACGCGGTCGTCCAGATCGAATGATGTGGCCGATAGTGGCCGGATTTCAAACGTCAATATTAATTTTCGTTCGTTCAGAACGCGCTTCTCGCCGATTCACATTGCCATTTTTGCCGCGTTTTTACTTCGCGTTGCCATTTTTGCCGCATTTTGCCCCGTTCTTTGGCCGAAATGGCCGGAATCGCGAGAGGGTGGTCGCGGCAGTAAAGCTGCCGGCGCAGAACGATGGGGGACTGAAGTCCCCTGCTGGCAGGCGAGGGATGTGGCCGAAATGGCCGGAATTTGAATATGCATTGCCGTTTTTGCCGCGATTTCACTCGAAGAGGTCGGCGACAGGGTGTGAGAAGCCGGGAAGGACATCGAGGCCATCGAGCGTGTCCTCCACGCCGAGCGTGGTAGGGCGGAGACGGAGGGCGCACGGCCGTGCGCCCCTACGAAACGACCGGTGGACGCATCGCAGCGGGCGAGCCGCTCCGTCACTATACAACACCCCTGGCTGGTTGGCAGCGGTTACTCGGCGCCGTCGTGGCCAGCCTCCACCATGAAGGATTCGACGCCGGCGGTCGGGTTGACGGCGGTGTCGGCGCAGCGGCGCAGGTCCATCTCCTCAAGCACCTTCTTTTTGCCGAGGACGAGCTTGACAAGCTGGAAGGCGCGGGCGAGCTGGTCGGGCGTGAGGTCGTAGCCAAGCTCTTTGAGCTGGGCGTTGAGGGCGGCGCGGCCGGAGAGTTTGCCGACGAACATGCGGCGCTCGGAGGGCGGCAGGCCGATGTCTTCGGGGCGCATGATCTCGTAGGTGCGGCGGTCCTTGAGCACGCCGTCCTGGTGGATGCCGCCGCCGTGGGCGAAGGCGTTGGCGCCGACGACGGATTTGGTCCACTGCGGCTGCATGCCGGAGAGGCGCGCGATGAGCCGGCTGGTGGGGATGATCTTGGTGGTGTCCACCCGCACGTCGAGGTCGAGGTCCGCCCGGCGCGTGCGGATCGCCATGACGACGTCCTCAGTGGCGGCGTTGCCCGCGCGCTCGCCCAGGCCGTTGAAGCAGGTGTCCACCCGCTCGGCGCCATTCATGACACCGGAGAGGGCGTTGGCGACGGCGAGGCCGAGGTCATCGTGGCAGTGGGCGGAGATGCGCACGTCGGGGAATTCGCGCTTGACGTCAGCGACGAGCTGACCGAATTCCCACGGGAGGGCGAAGCCAACGGTGTCGCAGAGGGCGACGAACCGCACACCCTCCTTGCGGACGGCGTCCACGACTTCGAGGATGAAATCGTGCTCGGTGCGGGTGGTGTCTTCGAGGGCAAAGTCAACGTTGGGGGTGTGCTGCCGTCCGCGGGCGACGCCAGTGCGCGCGAGCTCCAGCACCTCCTGGCGGGTCTTGCCGAGCTTCACCTCGCGGTGGAGCGGCGACGTGCTGATGAAGGGGTGGATGGAGCTCTGGGCGGCGTCTTTGACGGCTTCCCAGGCGCGGTCGATATCTTCGGGGTAGCAGCGGGCGATGGAGCAGATCTCGGCGTTGGAGACGTTGCGGGCGATGAGCTGAATGCACTCGAACTCGGGCTGGCCAGAGATGGCGAAGCCGCAGTCGAGCGTGTCAAAACCCATGTCGGCGAGGGCGCGAGCGATCTCCAGCTTCTCGTCGGCGAAGTAGTTGATGCCCGGCGTCTGCTCGCCGTCGCGTAGGGTGGTCTCGAAGAACTTCACGATGCGCGGCATGCGCTCACCTCCAGGCGTCAGACGGAGTCCGCTTCGGCGGTTGGGAGTCACCCTCCCGGCGCTGAAGGCGCCGGGGCAAGAGCTGGCAGGGCTGAAAGCCCCGTGGCATGCCAACAATCGAAGCGGATTCAGTATCAGATGTTTGAACGCGAAAATCGCGGGGATCGCAGAGGGCTGAGAGAGGGACGGCGGGCGAGCGATACGGGATGTCCGCTCCCTTTCCTTTCCGAGAGAAAGGGGTGGCGGGCACGAGGCCCGCCCTACGGATTCGCGCGGGGCCTCGTCTCCGGTGGAGGGAGAAGAGAAGACAGCGCGCTAATCGAGCCAACTGAACGGGTACTTGGGGTCGTCGAGCGGTTGGGCGTCAGCTGCGAGTTTGAGCGGCCGGAAAGTGTCGACCATGACGGCAAGCTCGTCGGTGCGCTCCGCGCCGAGGCTTTTCTCCACGGTGCCGGGATGCGGACCGTGGGGGATGCCGCGCGGGTGGAGCGTGAAGGAGCTGATCTCGA
>CAYYCB010000007.1:0-3486 GCA_964469715.1 uncultured Ktedonobacterales bacterium
CCAGGTTCATAGACACCGGCGCGCGAGCTCTTCTGCCCACGCGTCGGCGTCTCTCTCACCACCGATCCCGGCATCTATCCCGTGATACCGCTCTCCGCCTTCTCCGATTTGCGGCCGTTGACGCCGTTCAAGGACGTCGGCGGGACGACCTTTGCCGGAGATGTGTGGCTTGTTCCCGGTGTGAGGCCGGCGCGACGTGTAGACGCCGCCACAAACTCGCGGAACAACGGATGTGCACGCGTGGGGCGGCTCTTGAATTCGGGATGAAACTGTGTCGCCACGAACCAGGGATGGTCGCGCAGCTCGATAATCTCCACGAGATTGCCGTCAGCCGACTTGCCGCTGAGCACCAAACCCGCGCGCTCCATCGGCTTGCGATAGTCATTATTGAACTCGTAGCGGTGGCGATGTCGCTCGAAGATGATGCTCTGCTGGTACGCGGCCTCGGCCTTCGAGCCCGGCGTCAGGCAGCAGACCCATTGGCCGAGTCGCATCGTGCCGCCCTTGTCGGCAATGTTGCGCTGATTGGCCATCAAGTCGATCACCTTATTGGTAGAGCGCTCATCAAACTCGGAGCTATTGGCATCTTGGAGGCCGAGGACGTCGCGAGCGAACTCGATTGTGGCGACTTGCATGCCGAGGCAGAGGCCGAGGTAAGGGATATTGTTCTCGCGCGCCAGGCGCGCCGCCCGGATTTTGCCCTCAATGCCGCGATGGCCAAAGCCGCCGGGCACGACGATGCCGTCCACAGACCGCAGCAGCGGCTCATGCGCGTCCCATGTCGTCTCGATTGTTTCCGAGTTGACCCACTCGATTTCGACGTCCACACCATTCGCCCATCCGGCATGGTGAAGCGCCTCCACGACGGAGAGATACGCGTCGTGCAACTCCACATACTTGCCCACGAGCGCGATGCGGACTACCGGCTTCTCCGCCTCGATGCGTGTCACGAGATCCCGCCACTCAGCCAGGTTCGGCCCTTGCGCCTTCTCCAGGCGCAGTGTCTCCACCAGATAGCCACCAAGGCCGGCGCCCTCAAGCATTAGGGGCACCTCGTAGATGCTGTTCGCGGTGACGAGGGGGATGACGGCGCGGCGCGGAATATTGCAGAAAAGCGCGATCTTGTCGCGAATCTCGTCACTCACGGCGTAGTCGGAGCGGCAGAGGATGATGTCAGGCTGGATGCCGGAGCGCAGAAGCTCTTTGACGCTGTGCTGCGTCGGCTTCGTCTTCAGCTCCTTGGTCGCGCCAATATAGGGGAGCAGAGTGACGTGGATATAGAGAACATCGTCGCGGCCCACCTCGTTGCGCATCTGACGTATCGCTTCGAGGAACGGCTCGCCCTCGATATCACCAACCGTGCCGCCCACTTCGCAGATGACCACGTCGGCGCTGCTGGAACGGGCAAGCGCGTGGATGCGATCTTTGATCTGATTGGTGATGTGCGGGATCACCTGGATCGTGCCGCCGAGATACTCACCGCGCCGCTCACGGCCGATAACCGCCGCGTACACCTGACCTGTCGTCACGTTGCTGGCCTGGGTCGCAGCCTCATCGGTGAAGCGCTCGTAGTGCCCCAGATCAAGGTCGGTCTCGGCACCGTCATCGGTGACGAACACTTCGCCATGCTGATACGGCGACATCGTACCCGGATCGACGTTGATATAGGGATCAAGCTTCATGATGGCCACCGAGAGGCCACGTGCCTTGAGCAGCCTGCCGATAGACGCCACGGCGATGCCCTTACCGACCGACGACGCGACACCGCCCGTCACGAACAGAAACTTTGCCATGTGCGCCCCCTCCGAGCCAGTTGTACGCCGGTTCTCCATACTTGCTTCGCCCCGTGTCTCTCCGCGCTTCGCGCCCATATTCCTGCATGCACAATACACAGTACAAAGAGGAGGGGCTAGGAACCCCGCCTAGCGGGCCTAGCCCCTTTGTCTTATCCACCCCGGTAGTTTAAGAGGAGTACCTGGGGTTCTGTCGGTAAAGTCGCCCTGGTAATGACGGCTTTCTGTTGAGGTTCGGGCGCCTCCACGCCCATCTCTCTTATGAACTTCTCAACAGGATCCAGCACACCGCCATTAGGTTTATATGCTGGCGTCGCATAGTGCATCGGGATGATGAGCCGCGGCTCGATCTGCGCGATGACCTCAACCGCCTTGCTCGCGTCGAGCGAGTTCCCCCCACCAACGGGCACGAGGAGAACATCAGCCCCATTGAGCGCCTCTTGAGCGCCGTTGCTGAGCAGATCGCCGAGGTCACCGAGATGACAGACCTGTACGTCATCCATCGTGATCAAATAAGCGGTGTTGCGCCCGTGAATCTTACCGCGGTTGGTATCGTGATAGGTCTGCACACCGGAGATCAGTATCTGCTGGATCTCATACTCACCGGGACCATCCACCACCTTTGGCTCGCCGCTCACGCCTTGAACATAGTTATGCCCAGGGTGGTCGTGGCTGATGGTGACGATGTCGGCGGAGGTGCGCCCGATCGCGTAACCGGTCGCGGGCGACGGGGGGTCGGTGATGAGCGTGGCATCTTTCCCACGCAGGCGGAAGCAGGCATGCCCCAGCCAGGTCAACTCCATGCGAAGGCGTCCCTTTGCGATCAATACAGTGGGCGGGGTATGGTCAGCGTCAGCGCCATCCTCCCCGCCCTGACGGATAGTTTACCACAGCTTAATTCTGTGCCACAAGACACATGTCGGTAGTCGCGCGTGTGAGTGTGACCTTTGCCCTACGCGCCGGCAACCTTTACAGGCTAGCCGCTTTTAGCCTATACTTCCGGGTGGCCTGTCTGCGTTGGGAGGCGTGCAGTGACCTCATTCGACGCTGCGGCGGAGCATTCCTCCGGCCTCGCCGGTGAGTTCGAGCTCATCGCCCGGCTAACGGAGGGCATCGAGTCGCGACCGGACGTTGTCCTTGGTGTGGGTGACGACGCTGCCCTGCTCGACCTCGGCGCGGACATGTTGCTGGTCGCGACCGTAGACGCGCAGGTAGCCGGCCGCCACTTCGTCCTCGGGATCTCTACGCCAGAGGAGATTGGCCACAAGAGTCTCGCGGTCAATCTGAGCGACATCGCGGCGATGGGAGCAGAGCCACTGTGGGCGCTGGTGTCATTATTGACGCCCCCCGCCGTGGAGCCGCATCTCATCGAACGGATCTATTCGGGCATGCGCGCGCTCGCGCGGCGGTTTGACGTCGCCATCGTCGGTGGCAACGTCTCCGCTACCAGCGGTCCGCTCACCCTGGATGTGACCCTGATGGGCCGCGTCGCCCGCGAGCGCGCGATCATGCGCTCCGGTGGCCGCCCAGGGGATCACGTCTTCGTGACCGGTGAGCTTGGGATTGCGGCGGCAGGTGTGCTGGCGCTCATCCAAGACCCGCGAGCGGAGGCTGCCGCTCCCGCGACATTGGAGTACGTGCGACGGGCACTCGCGGCGCCGGAGCCGCAGGTAAACGTCGGGCGTGCTCTGGC
>CAYYCB010000007.1:3586-6557 GCA_964469715.1 uncultured Ktedonobacterales bacterium
TGCGACGGGCACTCGCGGCGCCGGAGCCGCAGGTAAACGTCGGGCGTGCTCTGGCTGCCACTGGCGCCGTCACCGCCATGCTTGACGTGAGCGATGGGCTGGCTGGGGACCTACGCCATCTGTGCGAGCGCAGCGGCACCGGGGCCATCGTCGAGTCGGCCTCTGTACCGGTCGCGCCCGAAGCCGCGGCGATTTGTGCAGTGTACGGCCGCGATCCACTGGAACTGGCGCTCACAGGGGGGGAAGACTATGTGTTGCTTTTCACCGCACAACCCGAACGGAGTAGCGAGGTGCAGAGAGCGGCACAGTCGGCGGGAGCAACGGCGCATCTGATCGGTGAGCTCACGGCGGACCCGGCGGTTGTAGCGGTGCGTCACCTATCGGGTACGGTGACCCCGATGCCCGTGAGCGCGTGGGATCACCTGCGATCTACCCCTTGAAAGGGTGAACGCGGTCACCAGGCCGCGATACACTTCTTCGCATATAGATAGAGGTTTGGAACATGGCAGTAGTGCGTGCGGAAGATATGGGCATCGGGCCTCTCCCGGATGTGAGCGACGAAGCGGATAAGCTCGGCGATGACATTGCCGAGCTTGCCTTGCTCGCGGAGGACGTATTCAAGAATGCCTGCGCCGCCCTCTACGTGCCCGACGCCGACGCGGTCCACGCTGTGATCGACACAGCCAACACATGTGTCCGCATGCATCAGGCGCTCAATCAGCGCGCCCTAGCCGTCCTCGGGCTCGCCTCGGCAGATCCCGACCTCGCCCGAAAAATCGTCGAGCTTCAACAGTCGGCCGTCGAATTCGCGCGGATCGCGGCGGCCAGCCGGGAGATCGCGGATCACGCGTTCGCCCTGCGCGGAAACGCAGAGCATGACCTCTCCGAGATCAGCGCCGACGCCTCCGCGCTACTCGTCTATATGTTACGCCAGGCCTACGTCGAGCTGCGCGCATCCGTGGTCGTCAGCGCCACCCGCGACACGGTGATGGCCAGACGCATCATCGCGGAAGACGGCGAGCTGCAGCGTCTCTACCTCATCTACAAAGGAATTATCGAGCGAGCGATTAGCGTTAACCCAGGCAATGCGGCACGCTTGTCGCGCCTCGCCCTGGTCGGCGTCCAACTCCATAACATCGGGTCCCGTGTCGTCGCGATTGCCCGCGCGCTGCTCTATGAGCCGCCGCAGCTCCTCCACTGATCCAATACGAGAGAGCCAAGACGTCAACTACACACGAGAATACTCAAGCGGCGCTTGCAGCGTCGTGGGTGCGATTATCCGCCAAGCGTTGAGATGCCATCGAACGGCGGTGCGCGATGTTGCACCATGGCGCGTAGCTCGTGTACCGCCGCGAGCGCATGGGTGCGAGTTTCGTCGTCAAGCAGCAGATCGGCGTTGAATTCGTCTTCGTCGAGCAGGAGCGTGTCGCCGCTTGCAGTAACCCAGAGGTCAAGGTACAGGTCGCGACAGTCGATCTCAGTCTCAGAAATGACCGCTGGTGCGGCGACATTGCAGTACCATCCCCTGAGATCGCCGGCAACGCCGTGAATCTGGAAGATGTTGTACCAGCGGTCGGTGAAAAACCACTCGAGGAATCTAGCGCCCGGCTCGAAGACCGTATAGCCGAGGTCGAGCAAAGGACGGGACCACGTTGCCGCGAGTACTATGCTGGTTTCCGACCGGTCTACGATGTCGCCGTCATACGAGATGACCACCTGGCCGGTCGAGTTGAGTTTACGCACCAGAACGTGGGTCACTCCTGCCACTTCTCCCCGGGCGGCTCGGACCGCCCTGCGATTTGGTGAGCGAATCGGGCGGGGTCGAAGAGATCGGCGCTGGGATGCTCTCGGCCCAAAACGAGGTCCGCAATCACACGCGCCGCCATGAGCGCATACGCATTGCCGTGCCCTGTATAGCCACCCGCTACATAACAAGCGTCGAGTCCGGGTACGCGCCCAACCAGGGGAAGTCCGTCAGCCGAGAAGGCCATCACACCCGCCCAGCGATGCTCGAAAGGAACCTCTCGCTGGCCGAGCGTCTCGCGCACGAAGTGATCGAGATATGGCTGCACGTCGTCGGTAGGCGCCTCATCACTGACATTCTCGGTGGCGAAGGAACGATTGCGCCAACCGCCCACAACCAGGCGGCGGTCGGGCAGTTGGCGCCAATACTGAAAGCCGTCGTCCGCATAGCAGGGGCAGTCGAAAAGTTGCTCGGCCAACGGCGCCGTCGAGAGCATCTGACCACGCGTCGGCGCAATGGATGCGCCTAGCCAGGGAAGATCGAGGGCTTCTCCGAGTTCGCCCAACCACGCATTTGTCGCCAGCACGAGCGACGAGGCTCGCAGAGTCCCGTCTGAGGTACGCACCACATAGCCGCGTTCGTCGCGCGTAATCGAATTCACCTGGCTATCTTCGTAGATCACCGCTCCCGCACGTTCCGCCAATCCTGCCAGCCCACGGACAAAGCGCGCCGGCTGGATCTCACCATCGCCGGGATAATAGGTGGCGCCGAGATAAGCATCTCTGAGTATGGGCGGCAAATCGTGACGTTCAACGCTCTCGGCCAGCCATCCATCGTCGCGAAGCAGCGCCTCACTCGCGCGTAGCTCCGCCAATTCGCGCTGACCGGCGGCAATTCGCAAGCTGCCCGGCCAGCGCAGGCCGCATGCCCACCCCATCTCGCCAAGCTCCATGGCAAGGTCAGAGGCCAGATCGCGATTGCTGACGGTGTAGGCCCACAGGCTCCGCGCCCGGTCGTGCCCATAGCGCGAAATGGTCTCGCCGTATGATTCTGCCGTACCGCTGAGCAGGAAACCGCCGTTGCGCCCGCTGGCGCCCGCCGCGATGCGCCGGCCCTCCACCAGCACGACCGCCGCGCCTTCTCGCGCCAGCCACAGGGCTGTGGCGATACCTGTGATACCCCCACCAATGACGGCAACGTCGGTCTCCCTCGCGCCATCGAGAGTGG